>PLHP01000215.1 GCA_003138955.1 Acidobacteriaceae bacterium
GACAATCCCGCCAGCGACTCGACTCCGCTCTATTCTCCCGATGGCCGCTACATCGCCTACCGCGCCCAGCAGCGTCCGGGATACGAGAGCGACCGCTTTCGGCTGATGCTCTACGACCGCAAAACGGTTGCACTCATCCCACTCAGAAATTGCCAACAGGGAGCGAAAGGCTGTCCCAACATCGAGTATGTCAAGAACCTGACAGAGAATTTTGACCGCTGGGTCGCGGCAATCGCATGGGCGCCTGATTCATCGAAAATCTACTTCACCGCTGAGAACGGCGGCAGTTCGTTCATTTATGAGGTTCGAGCTTCGTTTGAAGGCGAGCATTGGCCACGGCAGGTCGTCGTCGGTTTCAACGACGACGTAGTTGTTTCATCCGGCGGCTCGACGTTAATCTTCACGCGGATGTCGGTCTCGTTCCCGAACGAAATCTATGCTGCGTCGCCGGCCGAGCCACCTTGCCATATAGATTATCGCGACGGCAAAGTTCCGCCTCCTGGCTACGAAGCACCGAATTGCAAGCAGTCGAAGGCGGAACCTCTGACCCATGTCAATGACGCGGTGCTCTCGCAAATCTCTGCTTCCACGCTCGAACCTTTCTGGTTCACCGGCGCGCACGGCGACAAAGTCGAAGGCTTCCTCGTCAAGCCGCCGAACTTCGACGCCACCAAGAAATATCCCGTGAAGTTCCTCATCCACGGCGGCCCGCAGGGCGCCTGGGGAGACGACTGGTCGTACCGCTGGAATCCCGAACTCTTCGCTGCCAGCGGATACGTGGTCATCATGATCAACTTCCACGGCTCGACCGGATACGGACAGAAGTTCGTTGACGCCATCAACGGCGACTGGGGAGGCGCTCCGTTTGAAGACCTGATGAAGGGCCTCGACTATGCGGAAAAGACTTACCCGTTCATCGATAAAGCTCGCGAGTGCGCGCTGGGCGCCAGCTACGGCGGATACATGGCCAACTGGGTGCTCGGCCACACCGACCGCTTCAAGTGCATCGTCTCGCACGACGGCATGTTCAATAGCGTCTCCGCCTGGGGCACCACCGAAGAACTCTGGTTCAATAACTGGGAGTTCAAGGGCACTCCCTACACCAACCCTGAGATGTACGAGAAGTGGTCTCCGCGCAACGCGGCAAAGAATTTCAAGACCCCCACGCTCGTAATCCACGGACAGCTCGACTACCGCCTCGATGTCAGCGAAGGCTTCCAGCTTTTCACCACGCTGCAGACGATGGGCGTACCGTCCAAGATGCTCTACTTCCCCGACGAAGGCCACTGGGTGCTGAAGCCGCAGAATGCGCAGCTTTGGTACAAAACGGTCAACGACTGGGTCGATCGGTGGACCAAGAACAGTACCCAGTAGCCAGTAACCAGTAGCCAGTAACCAGTGGGCAGCAGGTTCGTTTAGACCAAGGGCTTAGAAGATGGGTCCGTCTCCGGCTAACACTCTACAACTTCGTTTGTCCTCCGGAAGCGAATTGCTTGAAGCAGGGGTCGATTGGTTCTCCATCGGACTGGGAGCATCGATCGGGCCGGGAACTCTGGGGGCAGCGTTTTTCTCAACTAGCGGCGCCGGTTTCTTAGGAGTCGTCGCGCCGGCCGGCGGCAATGTTGCCGGTGGCGGAGACGCAGATTTCTCGCTCCCTGCGGGGTTCGACGACGCCGGGTCGCCCCGATCGCCAGAAACATCGACTGTACATGGCTCCGGGCAATCGTTCATGTGCGAATCCACCGCCGGGTCGTTGCTCGCAATGCCTTGCGGCACAGCGAACAGCATCCCCGGCACGTTTTGTGGCGGGGACGTTTGTGCACCCAAGTTCGGAGCGAAGTAGGGATCGGGCTGCGCACTCGGAGCCTTGGCCGGGCTGTTCGCCGACCCCGTAACGATCGCTGCCAGGCTCTCCATTTGCAACTGCGCGGTCGACTGGCCGGCAGTTACCGCGATGAACACGTCGCACGGGCCCACGTTTCCGGCAGAGGGCACAATGGAAGCGAGGCCATTCTGATCCGTCACGACCTGCACCTGCGACGATCCGAGGAGAACCGGCATTCCATTCTCCGGGACCCGAGCCAGCGTGGTCGCAAAGCTGACGTTCACTCCCATCACAGGATTCGCGGCCGCGGAGCCGTCGGTCACGCGCATGAACAGCGGCTGAAACGCCTGCCCTGTCAGCAGAACCTGCGACGATCCGCTTACCGTCTCCAGCGTCCACAGCGAAGCCGGCCAAGCGAACAAAGTAAAGGTCTGGCAGGGCGCATTGTTTGGAGCGACGCACGCACTCACCTGCACATTGGCACTCAGATTCGTGAGATTTGCAGTGATGGTGGCGAATCCCGAGGCGTTGGTGGTCGCACTGCCCGCCGAAAGCGACGCTGTGCCCCGAGTGATTGCGAAATTGACGGTCACATTCGCCATAGGCGCACCCAGGTCCAGCGCTTCGACTGTGAGCGGAACCGCGATGGTCGCGCCTTGGCCAACGTATTGCGTCGGCGCCACTGCGGCCAAGTCGAGCGTGGTTGATGTTCCCACCACCGTTGCCTGTTGCGACTGCGGCGGCGAGTACGACGCTGGCGCCAGAGCGACTGTGATCGTGCTCGGTCCCGTCACCGTGGGAGTCACCAAGCTGGAGGACTCTCCCGATTCATCGCGCAGGACGGAACAGGAAGAGGCTCCGCCGCACGCCGAGAACTGCAAGGCGTTGGTCGCGGTGGCGCTCCATGCAATCGTCGCCCCACTCACCGGCGTGACTCCATCGGCGGCCACCGCGCGCACGCGGATCGCACTGGCAGCTTGAGACCCCACTGCAGTTGCCGGCTCCGCACCTTGCAGCAGAAGCAAGAGATCCGTGGCCGAAGCGCCATAGGTAAGCGCGCCAATCATTTGGGAAAAAGCACCGCTTACCGGATCCGTGACCTGGATCGTAGCGGTTCCGTCCGGCGTGCCTGGAGGCACAGCTACCTGGATCTGGCTTGCCGAAGCAGAAAGCGTGCTGCCGCTGTTGCCGGCAACGCTTACCTGGAGTCCGGGATTGAATCCGATGCCATTGAGTGTGGTCACGCCACCTGCAAGACTGAGGCGCGCCGGGGTAACCGTATCCGAATAAAGGAGGCTGGCCTGGTAGAAGTAGTCTGGACGACCGTCGCCGCGGAAGTCGGCTACCCCCACGCGGAACGTTTCTGACGCTTGGAACTGCGCATCGAGTCGCGTCATTCCAAAAGTCAGCGAGTTAAATGCCGAGGGCGTTGAAGCTGGCGCTGGATCTTCGCTCTGGTCGCTCAACTCCCAAATCCCGATTACGGGCAACAGTTTGGTTTCGGTCGGCTGGCCCGCTTCATCGAGGGCGGTCACCGCGACTGAGGCCGTCCGGTTCGCCTGCGCTCGGAACTCGAACCAATCGGTGCTGCCGTAACCGGAGATCCACGACCCCCATGCGCCGCCCTGCGGCAGCGGCGCCGGATTCGCATAGGTCGACCCGCTGCCGGGATGCGTTTGCGCGATTTCATCCTGCAACATCAGGATGTCTTGCTCGGCGTTTGACCCGTTGGATACCGTGACCACAACCGGAGCGAACGAACCCGAGGGCGTTACCTGTGTGGGAGCGTATGGTTCGAGGCCCATCGACCAGTTCGGGTCCAGCGCTTCCACGCTTAACTGATACTCGGCGACGGTGTTCCCGTTCGGAATCATCAGTTGGCCGAGATCGAAAAAGCCTTCGAGAGAGGGATCATCGGAGCCCCACCGGCTATAGGGAAGGCCACTCCCGTCGACGTATCCATCGATAATGTTGCCGGCGTTGCCGCAAAAGGAGAATCCAGAAACGGAAGTCACCACATACTGCCGCGCGGGCTGGCCGTTGACCATCAACCGGGCGACCACGTTGACGCCCTGCATCGGCTGCAGCCCATTACCCGATGCATCGGTGAAGTACACGCTGCCGTAAACTCGGGCCGCCGGTTGAGGGGTACTGCCGGCGGGATAAAGCCGCGCGAGGGCGTCCATGTCGTCCATCGCAGGGACGCCCGGGTCGGGATAGCAGATCGTGATCGGCACGCAGTCAATCGGATCGGCAAAGTGCATTACCGGAAACCCCGCAAAATCGGCGCTGGTTGGAGGCGGGTTCCGCGTCAAGACGTTCACGTTGGCCTGCGACCACCCCAAGCCAATCGTGCGCCCCAGCACGCGCACCAAACGGTATTGAACATCCGGCATTTGCGCACTGGTGGCGGCGCAGACTCCGTTGATCACCACCAGCGCGTGCACGATGTTCCCGCCTGTGGAGAAGTTGTCAGGTCCGCCGTAAACGGCGTTGGTAAAGCAATCCTCCAGGTCTCCAGCACCTTCGCCCAGAATTGCATTTGTGACCGTCCCGTCGTAGTCGTAGACAATTCCGACCGGAGTGCCCGTAGCTGAAGGTGTAATGTCGGCCGGGGCGGTAACCACTCCGTAGCCGTTGGTTTCGATATTGCTGCCGTTCACGTCTTCGGCAAGATGACCGCCCTGCGATGCGGTGAGGGCAACACCAGGAACGCTGGTCCAGGTGCTGAACGCGGTGGCAACGAGGGCGTCGGCCTGTGCGCCGGTGAGGATCGGACTCAAATTTCCCTGGTCGGTGAAGTACTGCACAGTTGACGAATCGGTGCCATTCGCCCAGATCAGCGCGTGGCCTTCGACTCCGGCATTGTAGCCGGAGCCCGCAATGAAAGCCGGGCCTCCGGCGCGGCTGGCAATAGCACTGCAAATCAGAAAAACGGTAACCCCCAGAATTCCCGAGCGCATGGCTCACTCCCCTCGCGCGCCGCGGATGGCCCGCGCTAGTTGAACAACGCTGATGTTCGCGCCACCGAGGGGCGCACCTGGCTGCGATGGCGATTCCTTTCGCCGAGCTATGGCCATGGCCGCGGCAGGATTCGGCGAATCCGGCTTCTGCATATCTTTAGACACGTTCTGCCCGCTCGCGTCGAGAGCAACCTGGCCCAGCGATCCGCCTACCGGGCTGGTAAGACCCAAACGACTCAGCGGATACAAAAAGATCAGAAAGTGTTGGCCCTTGCTCATCGGGCGATGCATGGACCACGCGCCCGCCCACTCGCGAACGGTGAGAACTTGTCCGGGCTCGACCCCGGCAATCGCCTCGTCGACGTGAAAACTCAGTTGCACAGCCGGAGTCGTCCCCGGCGCTAGCCGATCGGTCGCCGCAGTCTGGTTTGTAACAGTCTGGGTTGTAACAGTCTGGGCCCCTGCGGTGAGCACCGTGCCAGCAAATATCATCCCGGACCGGCGCGAAAGTTGTTTCCATCGCGGACCGAGGACGCGCTCGGCGATAACCTGATCCGATGGCTGCGCAACTGCAAAGCTCGACAGCAAGGCAAGAGCAACGACCAATCCGCATCTTGACGCACGCATAGCGATCTCTTTCTGGAGGGAACGGGACCGGGAGAGGTCCTGGGAGTGGAATCAGCGTAGCGCGTTACGGATCAAGGAGGATGTGCGAGCGGTCACTGTGGATTTGTGATGAATGGTCAGATGCGTCTTGGTCCTCCGCAATCCGGGGCCAGCATAAACGCGGAAGGCTACTTCTTATAGCGGTTTGCCTTCTTGTTCGCCTTCCGTTGCTTCTTCGCGGCTTTCTTCATGGCTTTCGGCTGTTTCTTGTTTGCCTTGTTCAACATCTTTTGCTGTTTCTTGATCGCCTTCTTGGATTCGCGTGCATTTTCTTGGGGACTGATGCGTTGGGCTTGAGCCGGTAGTGACCATGCAGCACTCAAGGCGACCAGCAGCAGCATGAAAGTAACAATTCGCTTCATAACGTCTCCGAACGGAAGTCTTGCAGCGATCTTACACCGAAGCAGCGCCCATCCTGGTACCCAAGGCGTTACTTCTGTAATGTGACTTGCTGGTGGAGAGCCGGGCGCCCCGCCGGCTGGACCCTTCGAATTCGCTCAGGGCAGGCTCGCGAGACGCCCGTCCCTCCACCGTATAACTCAGCAAGTGGTTACGGTTCTAGTGAATCGTCTTCGTCTTCCGCGTCATGTAATCCATCAACAGATATTGGCCCAGGGTATACGGCGTCGTAAAGTAGGCCTTGCCGCGGCACATCTGAGTCACTTTCTGGACGAACTGCACCAGTCCATAGTCCGACGCCAGCATGAAAGTATTGATCAGCACGCCCGCCCGTTTGCACTTCGAAACTTCTTCCAGCGTCTGGCTCACGACCAGCGGATCGAGTCCAAACGCGTTCTTGTAAATGCGCCCGTCTTCGAGCGTAAGTGCGGAAGGCTTGCCGTCCGTAATCATGACGATCTGCTTCATGTCCTTGCGCTGGCGTTGCAGTATGCGCTGCGCCATACGCAAGCCCTCGCGCGTGTTCGTGTAGTACGGACCAACCTTCACCCGCGCCAGTTGCGAAAGCGGAACTTCCTCCGCCGAATCGTGAAACAGCACCAGCGACAGCGAGTCTCCGGGATACTGCGTCCGAATCAGCTGCGACAGCGCCATCGCAACTTTCTTCGCCGGAGTGAAGCGGTCTTCTCCATACAGAATCATCGAATGCGAGCAGTCAAGCATCAGTACCGTCGCGCACGACGACTGGTACTCGCACTGATGCACCTGCAAGTCGTTATATTCGAGGTTCAGCGGAAGCCCGAGCCCTTCGCGCTGAATGGCCGACGAGAGCGTCGCGGTGATGTCGAGATTGAACGTGTCGCCAAACTCATAGTGCTTCGAAGCGCCGCTCGCTTCGATGCCGGTCGCCATGTCGCGCGTGTCATGACGTCCAAAACTCGACTTGCCCAGCGACCCCAGCAGATCGCGCAGCGCTTTGAATCCCAAAAAGTCGAGGCTCTTGTCGGTGATCTCGAACTTCGCCTGCTGCTGCGCGTCGCCTACCTGCCCACCCACGCTCGATCGCTTGGAAGGATCATGAGGTTGATCGACTGAAATGTAGTCTTCCTGCTGCATGCGCTCGATCAGCTTCTCGATCAGCTCTTCAAGTTCGCCCTCCATCTGCATCTGCTGAAGCCGGTCGCGCATTTCCTCGTCAAACATCTCGCCATTGAGCAGCGCTTGTTCGAGAGCGCGTTTCAATTCGTCGAGCGTCTGCTCGCCCTCCGGCAGTTGGTACCAGAAATTGTCGTTGAATCCGCTCTGCAGAAAATAGTCCGAAAGCGCGCCGAGCAAGTCCTCCATGCTCATATCGCCAGCCGGGTCGGGAACGTATTTGGAGTAGCGGATGCGTTTCATAAGAGCAGCTGTCAGTTGTCCGTTCGCAGTAAAACCGGCGCTTAGATTTTCGCCAAAAACGGCTCCCAACAAGTCATTTCGGAAGCGGCGGAGCCGATAAATCCAGATTGTGCATCACAACGATCTGCCATCGCCCTGCATCTTTCGCCATTACAAAATTTAACAATCCGCGCCGATCTGGCCGCGGATTTCCCTGAGGGTCGGTCGCGCCTGTCATCTGCCAATGCACATCTACGGCTGCAATATCGTCACGGATGAAGCGGATCTTGATATCGTCATGCTTTTGATGGCTGTTCTTAAAGATCGTGGCGAAGACCGGAGCATGGAATTCTTCAATTTTCGCGCGCCCGCTCGCACCGATGCCGAGCACATTTGTAAAATCGGCATCTTCCGCGAACACCGCTGCAAAAGCGTGCGCATCGTGACGGTTCCATGCGTCCATAAACCTGTCCATTACATCTCGGATCGCCTTCTCATCGGCTTCTTTTCCGGATTGGCCGAGGGCCGTCATTGAAAACAATAGCGCACAAACAACAGCTTTTATCGGCATATTTCGCTCCGCAATACGGTTGCCGTCGCCCACTGAGAACTGAGAACTCTAGTTGAATCCTCGTTTCCGTCCAAACTCCGACTCGTCCCGCTCAAACGGAGGCTTCTCCGCGACCTTGATTGGCTTCTCTCCCGCCGTGAACACGCGCTCCTCGTTGCGTCCGATTTTCTTGTGCGCGTGCAGCCCTTCCAGAACGAACTCCGCCGCCGACACCTGCATCTCGCTGCTGTCTTTCGGCCCCACATTCAGCTTAACCAGTTTTTCCATCAGCCCCTGAATCTGGCTCAGGCCTTCGAGCACTTCCTCAGCGGCGGCATTGTCGCTGAGTTGAATCTCGCCGCCCAGATCGAACCACTGCACCACCTGACTCAAGTTGACGCCGTGAAGATAAGTGTCGAACGTCTTCGCAATCGCCGTGCGGATCAACTCGCGGCTCACGTGATCCGCGCCCTTCATTTCGCCTTCGTACTCCAGTTCCAGCTTGCCCGTAATCGCCGGGAGCGCCGCGTAGATATCGCTGATCCGCGGCACGACAAACTTCTCCCGATGCGTCAGCGCGCGCCGCTCGGCATTCGATACCACGTTCTCGATCGCCGAAATCGGCAGCCGCTGGCTCACCCCCGACCGCTTGTCGATCTTCTTGTCGTCGCGCGCCGCGAAAGCAATGCGCTCGATCACTTCCTGTACATACTTCGGAATGTGCAGCCGGGATCCTTCGTGGTCAACCTCGCGCTCGATATAGGCTTCCTGCACGGTAATCGCGATCCCTTCTTCCACCGTCGCCGGATAGTGCGTCCGAATCTCCGACCCGATGCGATCCTTCAGCGGCGTAATGATCTTCCCGCGCGCCGTGTAGTCTTCCGGGTTCGCGCTGAACACCAGCGCGACATCCAGCGCCAGCCGGATGGGATATCCCTTAATCTGCACGTCGCCTTCCTGCATGATGTTGAAGAGTCCAACCTGAATCTTGCCCGCCAGATCGGGCAGCTCGTTAATCGCGAAAATTCCGCGATTAGCGCGCGGCAGCAGCCCATAATGCACGGTGAACTCGCTGGATAGTTCGTGCCCGCCGCGCGCCGCCTTGATGGGATCGATATCGCCGATCAGGTCCGCGATCGTGACATCCGGAGTGGCCAGCTTCTCGACGTACCGGCGCTCGGGCGTCAGCCAGTTAATCGGCGTGGCGTCTCCTTCTTTCGCAACCAGTTCGCGGCACCGCCGGCAAATCGGCGCGTAAGGATTATCGTGGATCTCGCAACCCGCGACGTAAGGCATCTGCGGATCCAGCAGCGCGGTGAGCGCGCGGAGGATGCGGCTCTTAGCCTGACCGCGCAACCCGAGGAGAATGAAATTATGCCGCGAAAGGATTGCGTTTACGATCTGAGGCACAACCGTGTCGTCGTAGCCGACGATGCCCGGAAATATCGTGCCGCCCTCGCGCAGCCGCGCCATCAGGTTCTCGCGCAGCTCATCTTTTACCCGCCGCGAAGCCAGACGCTGTGCAGTAAAAGCACTTTGGCGCAACTCGCCAAGAGTCCGGGCAAAACTCATGGTAATAACCCCCACAGGGAAAAGCCTTATGCGGATTATACAGCTGAAGAATGCTGTCAGCTTTCAGTAAGAACTGATTTAACTGAATGCTGATGGCTGATGGCTGACGGCTGTATTCAATTCCACCGCGCTTTCGCCGCGCGCCGCAGTCCGGGCAGAATCGCCTCGAGATAGCCGACCACCGCCTCCAGACGTTTCGCTTCCGACAGCGTCGAGAGCAGGCTCTGTTTGAAGTCGAGGTCGAGGGGAAGCGATCCTGCGAGTAAGAAGGAGAGATTGCCGGCATGTTCGTCGGGTCCGGAGGGCTCGGCTCCGGCCAGTTTCGCGATCTCCGCGTGCAAGCGCACGGCCTGCGTCACCATCTCGGAGACCGGCTTGCCGGGTTCGTCGTCGTCGTCTTCGTCATGCACCATCGCAATCTCGGCCTGCAAAAACGATCGGTCTTCGTTCACCTCGATCACCTCAAAGCGCTCCACCCCGCGCGTCACGATGTCCATGCGCCCATCGTCATATTTCTTGGTGACGGACATGATCTCGGCCGTACAGCCTATATCGGCGACTCCATCGGAAGACGCCCGCACCACCCCGAACGGCTTTTTCTGTTCCAGGCATTCCGCGATCATCTCCTTGTATCGCGGTTCGAAAATGTGCAGCGGCAGCGGAACCCCCGGCAGGAGCACCAGTTCGAGCGGAAAGATCGGCAACAGCGAACTCAAGGCGCCTCCAGTGCAGACGATTTTACGCCACTAGAGAAGCTCTCAGCTCTCAGCCGTCAGCAAAACCCGAAAGCTTATTGGGTTTTACTGAGAGCTCACAGCTGAGACCTGAGAGCTAGGTCGAGTGGGGAACGGCCAAGGCCATGCGCAATGCGAAAGTAAAGAAAAGTAAATCCCGCTCTCCTTCCCACCTCAGCCGCATCGAATGAAGTAGGCAGAACTGCAGTCTTCCACCCCCTCTGAAGGGCCGCATGCACGGCGGCTCTGGGGGTGGAGGCTGCCGTTAAGTTCTCCGTGCCCCCTTTTCGTTAGAATAGGGTTTATGAGATTCCCTTCCCGCCCAGCGTTCCTGACGTTCCCCTTGCCATCTCTGTTCGCACTGTTTAGCTTCCTGTTGCCGCTCATTATGTTGTCCGTCATCATGATGCCCCAGGTGGCACGCGCCCAAGAGGGCGCCCTCGACAAATCCCAACCCCAGGGGATCACCGTCGAGGAAATCATCAAGCGCTTCTCCACCAAGGAAAAGGAGTTCAAGGAAGCGCGCGATCAGTACACCTACCGGCAGGATGTAAAAGTCATGACCCTCGACGGCGACACCCCAGACGGCGCCTACCAGCAAGTGTTCGACGTGACCTTCGACGACAAGGGACGCAAGACCAAGAACGTCGTCTTCGCGCCGCAGCCCACTCTGCAACGCATCCAGATGACCGAGGAAGACTTCGACGACATCGAGAACCGCCTCCCCTTCGTGCTGACCTCGGACGAAATCGGGGAATACGACATCCTGTACGTAGGCCAGCAAAAGCAGGACGAACTGAACACCTACGTCTTCGATATTGCCCCCAAGCAGATCCTCGGCAAGAAGCGCTATTTCCAAGGGCGAATCTGGGTAGACAACCACGATTTTCAGATCGTGGAAACTTATGGCAAGACCGTACCCGACATCCGCAAGAAGAAGGGCCAAGAGAACCTGTTCCCCAAGTTCACCACCTGGCGCGAACAGATTGACGGCCAGTACTGGTTCCCCACCTACACCCGCGCCGAGGACACCCTCCAGTTTTCCCTAGGCGGAGTAAAGATCCGAGAGATCATCAAGTACACGAACTACAGACGCTTCGGATCAAAATCAAGGATCACCTACGAAGGCCAGGAAGTGCAGAAAGCGGAGCCGAAACCAGGAGAGCAGAAACCGCCCGAGCCGCCAAAGCCGCAGTGAGCCAGGTTTTCATTCGAGAATCCAGCCCGGCCACACGATCAGGGTTTGATTCCCAACTGCCAGAACAGAAACGAATACATATCGGTGCTCTCTTCGATTTGCTTGGCGACCGGCTTGCCTTGGCCGTGTCCAGCTTTAGTGTCGATCCGCAGCAGGATCGGCCGCTCGTTACTTGAGCCGTTCTTGGCGTCGGCTTGCATGAGCGCGGCCATTTTCATGGCGTGCATGGGATCGACGCGCGTATCCGTGTCACCCGTCATAAAGAGGATGGCGGGATACTCCTGACCCGGCTGCACGTGGTGATAAGGCGAGTAAGCATAGAGCCAGTCGAACTGCCTGGGGTCGTCGGCTGAACCGTATTCCGGAATCCAGAGCTTGGCGATCTGGAAGTTCTGGTAGCGCAGCATGTCGAGCAGCGGAACCTGGCATACTACCGCGCGGAACAGGTCGGGGCGCTGAGTGATCATCGCGCCCATCAGCAGGCCGCCGTTCGAGCCACCGAAGATGGCGAGGTGATCGCGGTCGGTGTATTTCTGTGCGATCAGGTATTCGCCGGCAGCGATGAAATCATCAAAGACGCTCTGCTTTTTCTCGAGCATGCCGGCGCGATGCCAGTCTTCGCCGAACTCGGAACCGCCGCGCAGGTTGGCGACCGCGTAAATGCCGCCGTGCTCCATCCAGAGATACATGCTGCGGCTGAAAGTCGGGTGAAGTCGAGGGGTGGCGCGACAGTTTAGGTAAAGCCTAGCAGCCCGTGGTAGAA
>PLHP01000376.1 GCA_003138955.1 Acidobacteriaceae bacterium
ACGGCGCACTGTAATCGGGATGTAACGCCAACTATTTGCTGTATCCTGACAGGCGAAATGGCAACATCGAACGAGAACGCAGAACTCGCAGATCGGTTTGGTGAAGTCGCGGGCCGATTCTGCTCACTAGTCGATTCGTCAAAGAACTTCAATAGAAACGAGTTTGTTTCGCAGATTTACCGAATCTTGCCCAAACTGATCGATCAAGCTATTGGCCTGCCTGACGTTGAATCAAGTGACAATCATGAAGTGAAAGCGGGAAATGTTCGGCAGAGAGTCGAAGAATGGGATTGGCTGTACAACTCTTTAAAAGAGAAGCTTGGGGAATGGGACCTCTACAGGCAGGTTTTTGATCCGACTCGGGACACTGAAGCGATCCATGGGAGTTTGGCCGATGATATTGCCGACATCTATCGTGATTTGAAAGAGGGCCTCGTCCTGAAGGAAACACGGCGAAGTCAGCCAGAGGATTTGATTTGGGAATGGCGGTTTGGCTTTTATTCTCATTGGGGCAAGCACGCAATCGACGCTTTGTTGGCGATTCACTTTCAACTACAGAACGCTGGATTCTAAGTTCATTGGGGACGACTGCTGAAACCAGGCGTTTACACGTTTTGACCTGTCGATGAGTGTAACCGGGATTTTTCGCCAACAATCCTATTGAGGTTCTCCCAACTCCACGGCTTTCATTGACGGGATAGGGGGTAGAACGTTTTGAAATTGCCNNAGGTCTCTGCCATGCTGCAAAATCTCGCTGGTGCTCCCGCGAGTGGACGCTAAATGGACGCTAAAAATCATTCTAGATAACTGAGCAAAATAGAACAGTGCGCGCTGGTACGACATGTGTATTATCCCCGCTGTGTACCATCGTCTACGGTAGCGGCATATTGCATTGAGCAGCGCCAGAACATCAAGGAGTAATCAAATGAAGAGATCGCTAGTTACGGTTGTAATTTTGCTAGCCATATTTATTAGCGGTTGCAACACAAGCCCGCAGCAAGGGCCCCCTGGACCGCAGGGTGCCCAAGGGCGGTCCGGCGAACGGGACCATCGCGATGACCAGGGGCGGTCCGGCGAACAGGGCCATCGGGATGACCAGGGGCAGTCCGGCCAACAGGACCAGCGGGGCCCGGGTGCACCATGCCCGGCGGGACAGCATCGCTCTTCTCCAGAAGCTGGGTCGGGGTGCGTCAGAGACTAAGCAGTAGTTCGCTGTTCATCGTGAGACAGTCCATTAGATTCAAAAGCCCTCTCTTTCACGGAATGGGATAGTTGGCGAAACCAGCGTTAACACTCAAAACCCCTCAGGCGGCATGATGAGGTGAAAGTCGAGGGGTGTCGCGACGCTGCGTTTGGCAGCGGGTTATAATCGTCGACCTGTGCGCGTGAAAAAACCATCGGTCGGCGCTCTCCTGCTCGGCCTAATTCCCTTCGTTGCGATGTGCCTCTCGGTCTCGCTCTGGGACCGCATTGAACCAATGATTTTCGGTCTCCCCTTCAATCTCTTCTGGCTTATCGCTTGGATCGTGCTCAGTAGTTTGTGCATGTGGGCGGCCTATCGAGTGGAAGTCGCGCGGGATAGGAAGGACTCCGGAGTCCAATGAGCCCCAGCGCCGTTTCCCTGGCCACGATCTTCGTCATCGTCGCGATGGGCGTTGCCATCGGTTTCCTGGCTGGAGTCCACCGTAAGATGGACCTGGAGCAGTGGACGGTTGGCGGCCGCGGCTTCGGCGCTGTTCTGATGTTCCTGCTGATGGCGGGCGAAGTGTACACCACGTTCGCCTTTTTGGGAGCCAGCGGCTGGGCCTATTCCCGTGGCGGCCCAACGCTATACATCATGGCTTACCTGACCCTGGCCTACGTTGTCTCGTTCTTTATCCTGCCGCAGATCTGGGAGGTCGGCCGGAAATACGGAATGCAGACTCAATCCGACTTCTTCACCATGCGCTACGGCAACAAGTATCTAGCCGGATTTGTATGTGTCGTTGGTATCGCCTCTTTTATCCCTTACCTGCAGCTCCAGATAACAGGGGTAGGTATTATCGTCTCGATTGCCAGCTTCGATGGAATCGGCCGTACACCAGCTATGGCGATTTCGGTCGTTCTGTTGGTGGCCTTCGTCTTTGCCAGCGGTGTTCGGGCAGTGGCTTGGGTCAGCGTTCTTAAAGATGTGCTGATGGTCTTGGCGGCAGTCTCCATTGGCATCGGCATTCCCTATATCCACTTTGGCGGGATCGGTCCCATGTTCGCCGCGTTGGCGCATAGCCGGCCGGCACACCTAACCATGCCCGGCGCCACCGCCAACCTGGGTCATACCTGGTACATCTCCACAGTTCTTCTGACTTCGCTGGGTTTCTACATGTGGCCGCACGCGTTTGGGGCCGCCTTCACCGCGAAAAGCGGCGACACTTTGCGTCGCAACGCCGTGGTAATGCCCCTCTACACCATCACTCTAGCCTTTATCTTTTTTGTCGGCTTTACTGCGGTTTTGGTCGTGCCTGGCTTGCCCAATGGCGACCTCTCGCTTTTGACGATTGTCCGCAAGAGCTTCCCGCCGTGGTTCCTGGGAGTAATCGGCGGAGCCGGCGCCCTCACCGCTATGGTGCCCGCTTCCATTTTCATTCTGACCGCTGCGACCCTGTTTGCCAAGAACCTCTATCGGCCCATCTTCGCACCGGCGATGACGGACGATCAGGTCGCCAAACTGGCGCGAGTCATGGTCGTAGTGCTCGGCCTCATCAGCCTCGTGCTCGCCATCTACAAATCGGCCACTCTGGTGGGCCTTCTCTTAACAGGGTATGCGGGCGTCACCCAGTTCTTCCCTGGCGTGGTGCTGGGTCTCTACTGGAGACGCGTCACCATGCGCGGAGTCTTTACCGGCATGATTGCTGGAGTTGCCACCGTCATCTTCCTTATGCTCAGTCACCGGGACCCCCTGTTCGGCTGGAGTGCCGGCTTCCTGGCCCTGTGCCTTAACTTTCTAATCACGGCTCTCGTGAGCTGGCTGACGCCAGCAATCGTCGTGCCCGAATAACGGGCCAGGTCGGAAGTAATTGGCGAAACCACGTTTACACTCAAAACCCTTACCGGCGCGTCAGCTCTAGCGTGCTGTGACCGAGCAGTTTATTGTTTGGCCCAGGTCCCGATAACCAATTTGTTGAGCCTGTCCTGACGGCCCTTAATCCAGGGCCCATAGCTGCGCTCTATTTGCGCTCTGTTTGCGTGTCCAACGGTGCTTTTGAGGCTTAAAGGTGTCATCCGGGGCCCGCTAAGCTGTTGAAAGTACGTTATAGTGGTGATTCGACTCACACACGCTTCCGCCAGTTTTCAACAACTTTCGGTCCTTCCAGATTCCTCTTCTTACCAGACCCGGCAAGCGCGCCGAGTTCTATTTCTTAAAACTCACAAAACCACCAAACGTCATCACGATGGCGCCAGCCTCGATCATCTGAGAATCGTTAAAATGTTTCCGAGTCTCACTTCACCACGACCTGGCCTGTCATCTTCGGGTGGACCGAGCAGTAGTAGGGATACGTTCCCGCCTTGGTGAACGTGTAGGAGAATTTTTCGTCCGTATCCATCACCTTGGATTTGAACACGCCGTCTGTGCTCACCGCCGTATGTGGAATGTCATCACTGTTCGTCCAGGTCACTGTCGTTCCGACCGGTACCGTGATCGTCTGCGGCCCAAAAAAGAAATTATCGATTTTCACCGCCGCGCTTGCCGCGGAGGGCTGGTCATTCGCCGTGACGCTCGGTGATCCCGCTAACAGCAGCACCGCAATAACTACCGGCGTCACCAAACTCGCTAACCCACACATTTTTCCTCGTCATTGTTTTNNGCCGCCGCCATTCCCTGAAGCCGAAGACCCCGAGTCCCTGAGTGGCGAATCGACGATTGCCAGGCTGCGCCCGCTGACCACATAGTTCACGTCCGTGATACCCAACACCCGCTGCAACTGGTCGGCTGGCACCTTCATGGGTCCGGCTGAGGGAGCTGTTCCCGGCGCAGGTTGAGGGAAAGCGGTCGACATCGCGGGTATGGAACGAAACCTTGCCTTCGACCTTCTGCATGATCTGGTGAATATGGCCGTTTAACACAGTCACGGAACCGAAACGCTTGACGTACGACAAGGCTTGTTCACTGTCGTCGGTTCCCCATCCCCAATCGGGATAGACGGTCCACAGTGGAATGTGTGCAAAGAGCACAATCGGAGTGCTGGCAGAACGGCCCTTAAGGTCGTCCTCAAACCACTCCAGCTGTTCGTGACCGAGCGACCCCATGCCTCCAGCTTTCAAATTGGCGACATTTACCAGACCGACGAAATGCACACCCTTGTGATCGAAGCTGTACCACCCATTCCCCTTGGTACCTTTTCCATAGCGTTGGAGATATTCGTCGCCGTTGTCACTTAGCATGTCGTGCTCACCCGGTACAAAGTAGATCTGCTTTGCAGACGCTCCTCTTAGTACCTGGTCTAGTGTGTCGAACTCACTCGGCTTTGAGAGCTGACTCAGATCACCGGTGTGAATGATGAAATCCGGTTTGTGGGGCATGGCGTTGATCTTGTCGATTGCCGTCTGCAGAGTAGCGGTTACGTCCGGGTTGGCCGGCTTGCTAAAACCGATGTGACTGTCGCTGATCTGAACAAAGCTGAAGTCTCCGCCTTTGCTGGCATCTTTGCCGTAGCCTTTGGCGAAGGCCCGAGACACTGGAATGCCACCGCTCATCGTCCAGACCAGCCCCATGCCTGCCCATGCCATGCACTTCAAGAACCCGCGACGATCCCAGCGTCTGGTTCTTCCTCCACTCCGCCATGTAATCGAACACCACGGCCGCGAGAAACAGTGCAATGGGGAAGTGAATCAGCACTACATGTTGCGCGTGCTTGGCCAGGAAAACCGTCTTGAGATCGAAAGGATTTACCATCGCCACTACTCCTTCAAAGAATGAATGAATTGCGTTCCTACACTCGCCACCGATTTGAACGAGGTCAAACGCCAGTTCGCTCTGCGACTCGTTGTGCAGAACCGACAGAACTCGGCTTTATTCCCCGGGAAATTTTTGTGGGCTATGGGAATAAAACGGCCGTCCGCTGGTTTACCCTAGTGTGCGTGTCGGAGGAGAGCTTGCCATCGGAGTCGTTCGAGCAGCTAGCCATGCCTCACTTCGAGCGGCTCTATAACTTTGCCTGCTGGCTGACGCATGACCGGCAAGAAGCCGAGGATCTTGTGCAGGAGACTTATGCCAAGGCACTTAAGGGTTTTTCCTCGTTCCAGCCGGACACGAATTTTCGCGCCTGGATTTACAAGATCCTGCGGAATACGTTCCTGACCTTGCGCACGGGACTAAAGGCGACCTCGACCGTGCCGCTCGATCTTGAGGGCGAAGAGGAAATCTTGCCCGCAGTCAAGGAAACGCCAGAGAGCATCCTGCTGCAGCGTTCGGATGGGCAGATGGTGCAGCAGGCTTTAGAGCAACTGCCCGTTGCCTATCGCGAGATTCTGCTGCTCTGTGAAGTCGAAGAGATGTCGTATCTGGAAATCTCCGCCACGCTTTCGATCCCGATGGGCACGGTGATGTCGCGTTTATCGCGTGCCAGAAAAACGCTACGCGATGGCCTAAGGCCACAGTTTCAAAAAGGGTGAACCAAAGAAGAATGAACCAACGGTGAACTATGGGTTGTGAGTCATGGGAGGCAAAACTCGACACTTACCTCGACGGTGAGCTTCCAGAGCAGGAGATGCGCACTTTCGACGCTCATGTGCGCGGCTGCCCCTCTTGCTCAGCAGATGCTCTTGTGCGCGTGCAAATGAAGCGCGCGATTCAATACGCCGGAAGACGTTTCGTTCCCAGTACTGATTTCCGGAGACGGATAGAGCGGAGCATTACGCCCAAACCACAGCGCAGTTTCCGTCTGGGATGGATGGTAGCCACGGCGGCAGCCGTGATTCTCGTGGTCGGAACGGTGACTTCAATCTATGTGGGATCCCGGTCCGGCAGAGACTTGGCTTACCGGGATCACGTTTTCAGCGAGATTGCCGACTTGCACGTGGCGACGCTCGCCAGCTCATCGCCGGTCGACGTGGTCTCCACGGATCGACACACGGTGAAGCCCTGGTTCCAGGGAAAAATCCCCTTCGCGTTCAATTTGCCGGAACTCCAGAACTCCGGGTTCTCTCTGCTTGGAGGCCGGATGACCTATCTTGATCAAACGCCGGGCGCTCATCTCATCTACGATGTGCGGAAGCACCATATTTCCGTGTTCGTGTTCCAGGAAAGGTCGTTGAAAATGCAATTACCAGCCAGCTTGGACGAGAATTCTCTCTCGCCGAAGCAACTGCCGTTCAACATGGAAACATGGAGTCAAGGCGGGCTGCGCTATTTCGTGATCGGCGACGCCAGCGCTGCGGACATTGACAGTCTTGCGAAATTGTTTAAAGCCGCGTCATAAATTTGACGTCCGTAATGCCGATGCCTTGTACGGTTCTTCAGGATTCGATCTCCAGATCCGAGAACTCCAGCCGAATCTAATTCAGAACTTTTTCTTCCGCAGCGGGTTAGTACTCTTAACGGAATGGGATATCTTTGCCTCAGGAGGTGGGAATGCCTCGGACAAAGCTGATCGGCGCGGCCCTTGCGCTGCTGCTCTCGCTGCCCTCCACTTCCCTGCCTGCCTTCGCCCGGAAACACAACAAAAAGCCACCGCCTCCGGCCATCCAGAGGATGGACGAGCGCCAGCGCGCGATTCATGCGCTGAACCGCTTGACGTTCGGGCCCAGGCCGGGAGATGTGGACCGGGTGCTGTCCATAGGGGTGGACAAGTGGATTGCGCAGCAGCTTGAGCCCGGAAAGATTAACGACGCGGCGCTGGAGGCGCGGCTTGCGCCCTATCGCACGCTGCGCATGACGACCTTGGAGATGGTGGAGAACTTTCCTCCGGAGCAGGTTCTGCGGGCGGTTGCGGATGGAAAGATGCCGATGCCGAAAGATCCGCAGCTAAGGGCCGTTTATACGGCGGGCGTGGCGCGTTTTAACGACAAGCAGGCTAAGAAGAACGCGAAGGCCGTGGAGAATGCGGACTTGCTGGAGATGAGTCCGGCGGACGACCTTTCGCAGGAGATGAAGGAGAAGCGGCAAGCGGCGCGGGACCATGCGCGGTCAAGGGCGCTGGACCTGCTGGAGATGGCTCCGGAGTCGCGCACGCAGAACCTGGCGGCGATGGACGCGGACGAGCGGCGCGGCTTTTGGCGCGCGCTCTCACAGGACGACCGCGACAAGCTGACCTCCGATATGACTCCGCAACAGAAGGAGCTGCTGCTCTCGCTGGAAAATCCGGT
>PLHP01000228.1 GCA_003138955.1 Acidobacteriaceae bacterium
TCATCAGAAAATGGACCAGACACTCCGACAACTAGGCGAATTACTGCGCGGAGCCGTGCCCACCGTCATCCTTCTGGGAACGCTTTACATCCTCTACACTTTCCTCGTCCATCGGCCGCTGACCGCCGTGCTTGCCGAGCGCCGCAGCCGTACCCAGGGGGCCATGGAAAAAGCGCGCTCCGATATCGCCGCCGCCGAAGCCCGTACCGCCGACTACGAGCAACGCCTGCGCGAAGCGCGGCAGAAAATCTTCAAGAGCCAGGAAGCCCGCCGCCAACAGGCCACCGGGTCCCGCACCCAAGTCGTGAATGAAGCCCGCACCCGAGCCCAAGACCAGGTCAAGCAGGCCCGCGCCGCCATGGAGGAGGACAAGCAGCAAGCCATGTCAAAGCTGCAATCGGACGCAGCCAGGCTCGCAACCGACATCGTGCGCACCGTGCTGCGCCCCATGGCATCGCCCAGCCAGGTCGGTGGCCAATGAAAACGCTGCCGAGATTTCTCCGCCCGTTGCTCGCGCTCGCCCTGCTGGCATTCTCATCCACCGTTCCCTTGCGAACTTCCGCCTACGCCCAGGAACAATACGCGGCACCGTCCTCCCAGCAAACACCCGCAGAACCCACAAGAAAAGAAGCCGACCAGCCCGCCCCCCACCCAAAGACCATCGGCGGAGAGCTGGCTCAGGAGACCCGCGAGGCTACCGGAGAAGACCAGGAAGAGAACGCGAATCTCAAACACGCCGCGCCGGTCCGCTGGCTGGCGCGCAAAATGGGTCTGAGCGTGCATCAGGCGCATCTGCTGGCGCTCTGTCTGAATTTTGCCATCATTGTCGTCGTAGTAGTTTGGGCCGCGCGCAAGTTCGTACCCGGCTTGCTGAGAAACCGTAACGCATCCATCCAGCAAGCGTTGGAAGAAGCGCGCACTGCCAGCCAGGATGCGAATCGCCGGTTAGCGGACATCGAGAAACGGCTGCGCCAGTTGGATGTCGAAATCGGACAGATGCAGGCCACCGCGGAAAAGGAAGCCCAAGCCGAGGACGTCCGCATCCAGAAAGCCGCCGAAGAAGATATTCGCAAGGTCGCGCTGGCCGCGGAGCAGGAAATCGCCGCCGCCGCCAAGCAAGCCCGCCGCGAACTGACCACCCACACCGCCGGCCTGGCCATCGCCTTGGCCCGCCAACAGATTAACGTCGATTCCAACACCGACCAGGTACTGGTCCGCACCTTTGCCTCGAAGTTGGCATCTCGGTCTCCACATGACGACGACGGCGGAAAGGACGGCCAGTAACCTTGGCTTCCGTCGTCGGAACTTACGCCCGCGCCTTCGCCGATGTAGTGATGACAAAAAGCAACCTCCTCGATCCCGCGCGCATGCTGCAGGAATTGCATGGCATCGAGGCCCTGCTCAAGGAAAGCGACCCGTTGCGCCGCGTCCTCGAAAACCCGTCCATCCCCGGGAACGCGAAACGCGCCGTGCTCGACGCCATCACCCAGCGCCTGGGCACGACAAGACAGGTGCGAAATTTCGTTGCCGTAATCACCGATAACAGAAGACTTCCGCTGTTCAGCGAAATCCTGAAGCAGGTAGAACAGGAATTGGACGACCGCCAGGGCTTCGCGGAAGCACAAGTAAGCAGTGCACGCCAACTGAGCGACCCGGAGAAGCAAATGCTCGAAGTCGAGATCGCAAAGATGACCGGGAAAAAGGTTCGGGCCCGCTACGCGCAGGATGCTTCGCTGTTAGGCGGCGCTGTCGTGCAGGTAGGCAGCACCATCTACGACGGCTCGGTAAAAGGCCAGTTAGAAAAAATCAGGGAGCAACTGGTGGAGAACTAGCTGTCAGCTCTCAGCTCTCAGTTTTCTTGCCGTGAGAGCTGATGACTGAGAGCTGATAACTGAGAGCTGACTTTATGGCACAAATCAAAGCAGACGAGATTACCCAATTAATCCGCGAGCAAATCGAGCACTACGAATCCAAGATCGCGGTCGACGAAGTTGGCACCGTCATCACCCTCGGTGACGGCATCGCCCGTGTCTACGGCCTTGACAAGGTCATGGCCGGCGAGTTGCTCAGCTTCTCGCACGGCGTTGCCGGAATCGCCATGAACCTGGAAGAAGATCAGGTGGGCGTGGTCATCCTCGGCGAATACACCGAGATCAAGGAAGGCGACGAAGTCAAGCGCACCGGCCGCATCATGAGCGTGCCCGTGGGCGACGCGCTGATTGGACGCGTCGTGAACTCGCTCGGCGTTCCGATTGACGACAAGGGCCCGATCGCCACCGATAAATTCATTGCGCTCGAGCGCCTTGCTCCCGGCGTTATTGACCGCCAGCCCGTGCGCGAGCCCATGGCCACCGGATTGAAGGCCATCGACTCCATGATCCCCATCGGCCGCGGACAGCGCGAGCTAATCATTGGCGATCGCCAGACCGGCAAGACCGCCGTTGCCCTCGACACCATCATCAACAGCAAAGGCAACAACCTGATTTGCATCTATAACGCCATCGGCCAGAAGCGCTCGTCGATTGCCCAGGTGGTCAAAATTCTCGAAGATGCCGGCGCCATGGAATACACCATCGTGGTCGCCGCGTCCGCTTCCGAACCCGCTCCCATGCAGTACATCTCTCCCTACGCGGCCTGCGCCATGGGCGAGTTTTTCCGCGATGCGGGGCGCCACGCCCTCTGTATCTACGACGATCTCTCCAAGCACGCGGCCTCCTATCGCGAGATTTCGCTTTTGCTGCGCCGTCCTCCCGGCCGCGAAGCCTATCCGGGAGATGTCTTCTATCTCCACTCGCGTCTGTTAGAGCGCGCCGCCAAACTCAGCGACGCAAACGGCGGAGGTTCGCTAACCGCGCTTCCCGTCATTGAAACCCAGGCGGGCGACGTTTCGGCATACATTCCGACCAACGTGATTTCGATTACCGATGGCCAGATTTATCTTGAAACCGACCTCTTCAACCAGGGCGTCCGCCCGGCCGTGAACGTCGGGCTTTCCGT
>PLHP01000283.1 GCA_003138955.1 Acidobacteriaceae bacterium
CTAATTTGGACAAGAGTGATTGCCGATATTTGTAATGTTGAGTAAAAGTTTCCCCCCACGCGCAAAACCTACCCGCCCCCGGCGTTCTATATATGCATGTTGACAAGATGTTAGAAATGGCATCCGACATGCTCCTCCTAGTGCCAGACGAAGTGGCGCGCAACGGGGCATTTGGGAAAATACTTCGGCCAGAGGTCTTTCCGAATGCCCCTTTGCAACTCCGTTTTTGCTAAGTTTGTGGATAAAGGTGCATTCCGCCCGGTTCGTCGGCCTCCCTACACGGGATTCCTCCCCTAATGCCGGGAAGCGGGCGGAGTGCATTTTTGACTCCCCACCTCCCGCCCCGAAGCTCTCAGGCAAGCACCAGTTGCTCCTGCACGTCGATACCGGCCTCACGCAGCAACTTAGCGACCCCGTCGCCCTTCAATCGCGAGGCGTCGAACAGCACGCGCACCGTCCGTTCTTTCTCGTTGAACTGGATGCGCTGTATTCCATAGACCTCGCGCACACTGTCAATGGCCCGCAACTCAGCTTCTCCGGGCGGAGTCTGGTAGCGAAACGTGCCTTCCAGGTACGTCATTTCATTTTCTCCCAAGGAATAAGGTTCGAAGATTACTCTGGTGTATCTAATATGAGTATCTAATAAGCGCCGGATTCCGCCAAGCGCGATCTGGGTCCGTTCGTGTGGGGCCTGCTCGTGTAGGGACGGGGCTTTGCCCCGTCCAAGCCGAGCGCAGCTCGGCAGTTGTCCGCAGCCACAGCAACTCTGGATTCGCTATAGACTTCTGGCAGCCAAGCCATGGACCACCTAACCCCCGGGGACATTCCGAACGCCGCATCGTCCGCCCCCAATGCGCAACCAAAGGACCCCGTCTGCGGGATGAACGTGAATCCGGCAACCGCTCGCTACAAGACGCAGCACAACGGAAAAGAGTACTTCTTCTGCTGCGCCGGTTGCCAGGCGAAGTTCCAGGCGAATCCCGAGGGGATCCTGTCTTCCGCTCCCAAACCAATGATGATGAAATCGGGATTGGTATCTCTAGGGCCAGCGTTGGTCGTGCCAGCGCCGAACAAGCTAACCGCGTCTCCGAATGCCCAGTCGCCGGGCGCACCCGCAAAAGATACGCGATTCTACGTCTGTCCGATGTGCCCCGAGGTGCGGCAAATTGGGCCGGGACCATGTCCCAAGTGCGGAATGGCGCTCGATCCCGAGTCCCCGGCGCTACCCGCGACTAAGATCGAATACACCTGTCCAATGCATCCGGAAGTCGTGCGCGCCGAGCCGGGGAGTTGCCCGATCTGCGGCATGGCGCTTGAGCCGCGCACGGTAACCGCCGAAGAAGCGAATCCCGAGCTGCGCGACATGACGCGCCGGTTTTGGGTCAGCCTGGCGCTAACCGCGCCCCTGCTCGCGATTGCCATGGGCAGCATGTTGTGGCCGCACGCGCTCGTGGCCGGTATCTCCATCGGACGAGGAGACCGTCAGGTAGTAACGCCGTGGAGCTCGATACTGCCCTGGCTCGAACTCATTCTGGCGACGCCCGTGGTCCTGTGGTGCGGCTGGCCGTTCTTCCAGCGAGGATGGGCGTCCCTGGTCAATCGCAGCACCAACATGTTCACGCTCATAGCCATGGGCACGGGCGTAGCGTACCTGTTCAGCGTGGTCGCAACCCTATTTCCGCAGATCTTTCCGGCCTCGTTCAGCAGCATGACCAGCGGCATGACCCGCAGCATGGGCAATCGCCCGGATGTTTACTTTGAAGCGGCAGCGGCGATCGTCACCCTCGTGTTGCTGGGGCAGGTGCTGGAGTTGCGCGCCCGCAGCCAAACGTCCAGCGCGATTCGAGCGCTGCTCGATCTAAGCCCGAAGATGGCGCGCGTGATGACGACGAGCGCCGACGGCACTGACGACGGCACTAACACTAATAATGACCGCGATATCCCGCTCGAACAAGTCAAGCCGGGAGATCGTCTGCGCGTGCGTCCAGGAGAAAAAATCCCCGTCGATGGCGTTGTGCTCGAGGGCTCGAGCCTAGTGGACGAATCCATGATTACGGGCGAATCCCTTCCCGTGGAGAAGACAACGGCCTCGCGCGTGATCGGCGCGACCGTGAACGGCAACGGATCTCTGGTGATGCGAGTCGAGCGCGTAGGCAGCGAGACCATGCTGGCGCAGATCGTTCAGATGGTCAGCCAGGCGCAGCGCACGCGCGCCCCCATCCAAAGGCTGGCCGATAAAGTCGCCGGCTGGTTTGTTCCGGCGGTGATTGCGATTGCGGTAGTGACCTTCATCGTGTGGGTGAGTTTCGGACCGGAGCTCCGTTTCGCCCATGCCATCGTAAACGCCGTGGCTGTGCTGATCATCGCCTGTCCATGCGCGTTGGGCCTGGCGACGCCGATGGCGATCATGGTCGGCACCGGACGCGGCGCGCACGCAGGCGTGCTCATCAAGAATGCCGAGGCGCTGGAGACCCTCGAAAAGGTAGACACCATCGTTTTCGATAAGACCGGCACGCTGACCGAGGGAAAACCGAAAGTGGTGGCGATCTCGACCGCGGGAAATCCGCCAGGCATCTCAGAAAACGAGCTTCTGCGCTTGGCAGCAAGTCTGGAGCGTGCCAGCGAACATCCACTGGGCGCGGCGATTGTTATGAAGGCAAATGAACTGAAGCTGACTTTAAGCGAGCCCGCCAATTTTCAATCCACGCCGGGCCAGGGCGTACGCGGGACGGTAGAAGGGAAGAGCGTAGTGGTTGGAAATATCGCTCTGATGCGCGCTCTTGGAGCATTCGGGAGCGAGGCGACGATCTCAGTTCTCAAGCCCGCCGCATCCACCACAATTTACGTGGCAGTCGACGGCAACTACGCCGGCAACATTGCCGTCGCAGATCCCGTGAAGGAATCCACCGCCACGGCACTGCGCGAATTGCAAGCCCAGGGCATCAGGTTAGTCATGCTCACCGGCGACAATCAGGCAACGGCCCGGGAGATTGCGCGGACCCTCGGAATAGAAGACTTCAAAGCGGAAGTTCTGCCCGCGCAAAAAGCCGAGATCGTAAGGAATCTCCAGCACGAAGGCCGAGTGGTAGCCATGGCGGGCGACGGCATCAACGACGCCCCCGCGCTGGCGCAAGCGCAAGTAGGAATCGCCATGGGGACAGGCACCGACATCGCCATGGAAAGCGGCGGCATCACCCTGCTTAAAGGAGACCTTGAAGGAATTCTTCGCGCCCGCAAGCTGAGCCAGGCAACCATGCGCAATATCCGCCAGAACCTGTTCTTCGCGTTTCTCTACAACTCGATAGGAGTGCCGATTGCAGCCGGCGTACTGTATCCAGTATTCGGACTACTGTTAAGCCCGATTCTAGCCGCCGCAGCGATGAGCTTTAGTTCGGTGTCGGTAATCACGAACGCGCTGCGCCTACGGAACGTGAAACTCTAGCTCTCAGCCATCAGGAGAGTTTCTACGGCGATCACCAGCGGTCAATAGCCTCTTGGGTAACCGCGAGTGCGGGCGAGGTTCCATTTTTGTAAGATTTTACTGAGAGCTGACAGCTTTCCTCACAGTTTGCTCAAATAATCCGTGACCTCCGGGTTGTTCCAATCCACGGGTCCAATAAATTTGCGCCGGATGACTCCGTTGCGATCGATCACGTAGCTTTCCGGCCAGCCAAACGTGCCGTAGAGCGTAGCCGCTTTCTGCGCCTCATCCCGCACGGTCACCATGTTGACGCTGTATTCCTTGAGGAACTTGTGGTACGCCGCATCGTCGGCGTCAATACTAACGGCCAGCACCACTACACCCTTGTCTTTAAGACGCGACTGCATCCGAACCAGCGATGGAGTCTCCTCGACACACGGCGGACACCACGTCGCCCAGAAATTCAGCACCACCACCTGCCCGCGAAACTGGCTGAGCGTGACTTTGTGGTCGGAATCCTGCAATGTGAAGTCCGGGGCATTCGATCCAATGCGCGCAGGATGGTTCCCGCTGTAGCATCCGATCAGGGCGGCCAGCAATCCAATGGCTAGGATTGTGAAAAGCGGCGTGGCAACAAGCGTTCGTCTCACACCGCTATAATAACGAAAAACTGATGGATAGTTCACTTCCAGCCGCGATGCCCCGGTTTCCGATCCCCGAGGTCTCCATTATCGTTCCAGCCCGGAACGAAGAGGCCAGCCTCGGCGACTGTCTGGACTCGCTGACGGCACAAACCGGCGTGCCGTTCGAGATCATCGTGGTCGACGACGGCTCCACCGACCGCACGCGTGAGATCGCGCAGAGTTTTGCCGGAGTGCGGGTGATTCCCGCCCGTCCTCTGCACGAGGACGGGGCAGGGAAGGCGTGGACGGGGAAGAACAATGCAGTGATTGCCGGGGCCAAAGAAGCGAGCGCGCCGTGGCTGCTGTTCACCGACGCGGACACTGTGCACCAGCCGGGGTCGTTGGAACGTACACTCACCGAAGCCAAGAATGAGCGGACCGATTTGTTGTCGTACTCGCCCGAGCAGGTAGTTGTCACCTTCGCCGAAAGGGCCGTGATGCCCGTAATCTTCGCGGAACTCGCGGCGCACTACCCGCCCCGGAAAGTGCGCGATCAGAATCCTGGACAAAGTTCGAGACAGAGTTCAAGACAAAGTCCGAGACAAGGTTCGGGAAGCGCCGCAGCGAACGGGCAGTATATCCTCGTCCGCCGCGCCGCCTACGACGCCGTAGGCGGCCACGTCGCGGTGGCCACGGAAATTCTTGAGGACGTGGCGCTGGCCCGGCTGTTCCGCAACGCCGGCCAGCGCGTGTGCTTCCGTTATGGCGCAGACGCCGTCTGCACCCGTATGTACCGCAACTGGGCTCAACTTAGCGAAGGATGGACGAAGAATCTGGCGCTGTTGTTCCCGAATCCCGGCCGGCTGGCGCTACAGAGTGTTTTCTCGTGGTTCGCGGCATGGTTCGCGATAGCAATCGCCGCCTCTGGAGCACGCAGCCACCACTTCCTGTGGATTGCCGCCGCCGCGCTTTGGTTGTTGGTGTACCGGCGAATTCGCGCCGCACATTTCACAACAGCAAATAACCTGTTAGCAATTGCGGTGGGTCTGCCAATGTTCGCGTATCTGCTTCTGCGCTCGAAGAAGGCCCACGCGAAAGGCCAAGTATCATGGAAGGGCCGTGCCTACAGTGTCGGCACTCCAGGCAGAAGCGCTCCGCCGGAACTGCAAGCGGCAAAACCAATTCAGAGAATTGAGAATCAAGGACTGAGAGCTGAAAACTGAGAGCTGAGAGCTGCTTTTTATGGTCTACCTAACCCGCAAAGCCGAATTTTCCGCATCGCACTACTATCACAATCCGGACTTTACTCCGGATGAGAACCAACGCATCTTCGGCAAGTGCAATAATCCCAACGGGCACGGGCACAACTACACTCTCGAAGTAACCGTGAAAGGCGCGGTCGATCCCAAGTCGGGATTCGTCGTCGACCTGAAGCAATTAAAAGACGTCATGAGCAGGGAAGTGTTAGACGCGCTAGACCATCGCTTCCTGAATAAGGAAGTGCCCGAGTTCTTCACCAGTATCCCGACGACCGAGAACCTCGCCATCGTCATCTGGCAGCGCCTCGCGCCCAAGCTAAACGCGGCGCAGTTGCATCGCGTGCGCGTATACGAAACCCCCGACCTGTTCGTCGATTTCTATGGTGAAGCGTGAAGCGAGAAGCATGAAGGCACACCTGACCCGCCGCTACATGTTTTCGGCGTCGCACCGCTTGCACAGCGACCAGATGTCAGCGGAAGAAAACCGCGCAACCTACGGCAAGTGCAATAACCCCTACGGACACGGGCACAACTACCTGGTCGAAGTAACCGTCAGCGGACCGGTCGATGACCAGACCGGTATGGTATGCAACTTGGTCGATCTCGATGGCTTCGTGCGCACCCATATCCTCGAACGCTACGACCACCAGAATCTGAACCTGCTTGCAGAATTCGTGAAGGAGGTTCCGACCACGGAAAACCTGTGCATCGCAATCTACGAAATTGTGAAGCGCGGCTTCCACAACGCTCATCTAGAAAAGATAAGAATTGAAGAGACGATGATGAATTCGTTTGAATACTCGGGAGAAAGCAGTCGTTAGTCGTTAGCGAACTGTGTTTGCAAACGACTAACGACTGACGACCAACGACTAAAACTCTATGA
Source organism: Acidobacteriaceae bacterium (assembly GCA_003138955.1). Classification (GTDB taxonomy): domain Bacteria; phylum Acidobacteriota; class Terriglobia; order Terriglobales; family Acidobacteriaceae; genus Acidiflorens. The sequence continues at coordinate 6,187 of PLHP01000283.1, forward strand.
AAACGCCCGCCGACTTATCCGTCACCCTGACCGGCGCCACCTACGAAGAACTGGTGCGCGAAATG
>PLHP01000322.1:0-444 GCA_003138955.1 Acidobacteriaceae bacterium
CCTTCGATTGGAAAAGACTCTGGAGAGAGCATTGAATCATTGAGTCATTAAATCATCGAGTCGCTCTACCAAATGATTCAATGCGTCAATGACTCAATGATTCAATCACTTGATCTCCTTCATCTCCAGGAGCGAACCGTAGTCGCGGCCGGAGGGGTCGACGGCTCGCGCTACTACTCCGGCAAAGGCTTCGCGAAATTCGGGAAACTTCGCCACGAGTGCCTTGATCACGGCCGTGTTTTCCGGAAACGTGAGCGCGGAATTCGATACATCGGCGGCTTGATACTTTACAACCACGTCAAGATCGTTGCCCACGGCCAGGGGAAAAATATCGGTCAGATGATAGACCTTGCCGCCGGCGCTCATATCGAGAAGGCTTCCGTTCGCAGGCACATCGGCGGGTTGCGCTGCCTGGGCCTCGTCGTAGAGTTTGTCGGTGGCGAG
>PLHP01000322.1:459-2556 GCA_003138955.1 Acidobacteriaceae bacterium
CTGCTGCAGGACGAAAGCCAGCGTCCTCGGTTCCTGGCCGCCGTTCACGTCGAGAATGGTTACGCCGTACTTGCCGGGCGGCAGATTATTCAGGACGAATACGGCGCTGCCTTTCGTCTGACCCGACGGCCCGAATACTCCGCACAGAAATTCAGCTCGTTCGAGCGGTCCCGGGCCATCGACGGTCAGCAAAAAGGGGGGCCGAAGCGTTGCTTTTGCCCCGGTGAAGGCGGCCTGGTTCTCCTTGACTGCGGCTTCGATTCCGGCAAAGCTGGCCGCCACGGAGGCGATGGAGTTCTGCTGCANNTGGGCGTGGGCCGATGCTCCGAGCAGCAGCAGGCACAGCCAGTGCCATCGCCGACCGCGCCGTCGATGCCGAAGCGTGGGTTCTGGAGCAATACCCAAAACGAAAGCCTCCGCTGGCATTTTACGCGCAGTTAAAGACGAAGGCAGTCTAAATGCTTGCAAGGGCTATACCTGTGCAATGGGACTTAGGTCGTCACACGCAAGAAATAAGGCCGCCCGGCGTCCTAGCGGTGATAGAATCAGCCAAGGTGCAGTGGCTGCGGAACCACCAGCCGCTCGCAAAAACGGGGAGATTTCCGATGCCGCGTACACGCAGATGGATTGCTTTGGGGTTCTTGCTGGTGACTCCGGCCCTTCTTGCGCAGACATCGGCCCCGGCTGCCGCGCCGACACCGGCCGCCGCGCCGACACCGGCGCCTGCCGCCGCGCCGACCTCAACCCCCACCGCGGCACCGACTTCAACCCCGGCCCCGCTGCACAAGTCCCATAAGACCAAGACCCAGCCCCCGAAGCCACTCGTGCTCCCGCCGTTACAAAGCGGTCCGCTGAGTCAGGTGCCGATGGACCAGATCCCGGCAACACCCGCGAAAGTCAGCTATGAAGGCGGGTTGCTGGCGATCTCGGCTCATAATTCGACTTTAAGCGAAATCCTGCGCGATGTGCGCAAGCTGACGGGGGCTTCGATTGAAATTCCTCAGGGCGCCAGCGAGCGAGTGGTCGCGGACCTGGGCCCGGGAGCGCCACGGGATGTGCTGGCGCTATTGCTCAACGGCACCTCGTTCAATTACGTGATGCTGGGGTCAAACTCGGATCCCAAGGCGGTTTCGAGCGTGATCCTTATGCTCAAGCCATCGGCGGCAGAACTCGCCGCGAGCAGTAATCAGGGTGCGACGGCGAATGGAGTTCCCCCGGCCCAGCCGTTCAACCGGCCGCTAGCCGGGCGCGTACCCGTGAGTGCACAAACGGCGAATGCCCAAGACGACGATAAAGACGATGAGGATAACGCCGACGACAACGCCGACAATCAGGCCCAGCCCGTACAACCTGTACAGCCTGTACAGCCCAGTGCCCAGGATCAGCAGGGACAGCAAGCAGAGCAAGGTCAGCCCAACGCTGGACCTAAGACCCCCGAGCAGATTCTGGAGGAGCTGCGCAAACAACAGCAGCAGTCCGGCGGAGCCCTGGTTAATCCGAATCCGCAGCAGCAGCCGCCACCGCAGCCGCCGCAGGAGTAGCCTGTTATCTCCGGGTACGCACGGGAGACACTATTTCATGAATAGATAGAGGTTGCGGCGGTGCGCTTAGTCGCCGCTCACGTGGCTTTGATGGGGTACCAACGCCGGAAGGGCATTGGATGATCGAGAGGGGTTGACGGCGGCCAACACGCCGCAAATCGCGCAATACGCTCCGAATACACCCAAAATCACGCTTAAAATTGCAGTGCTGCTAATTAAGAAACCTACGAAGACTGCGTTCACGTTACGGGCCCTTGCTGGCAGCCACCGGTGAAGCACGCGGCTGCAAATAATTTACTTTATCCGCATTTGACCCCCGTCGCTGTTAACAACTAAGATACGGGAATCGAACTGCGTATCTCTACTCTCCAACAATTCTTAGGACCCGTCCACGTTACGGAAGTCCACAAAGTACTGCGTAAATGGCCATCACCCGGATATCGGTGCGCGGCGCGCGCCAGCACAACCTGAAGAATATTGACGTCGAGATTCCTCGCAACACTTTGACGGTCATTACCGGCCTGAGCGGCTCGGGCAAATCCTCGCTCGCGTTCGA
>PLHP01000057.1:0-5232 GCA_003138955.1 Acidobacteriaceae bacterium
ACTGGAAGTGGACATAGACAAAGAGTCCGGTCGCTGCGAGCGAGAGGAAGAACGCGCTGAGTGTGTAGAGATAGGTGCGTGGCGGCCAGATCAGCGATTCTTTGCGGCCCCAGCGTTGGACGGTTGGCATGACTACTTCTCCCTGTTCTGGCTGCGCTTGGCGAGGAGTTCCTGCGCCTTCGCGGCCTTGGTGGTTTGGACTTGCCGAAACAAGATGGTGAGCTGTTCCGGCGCGAACTTGTCGCCGCGCAGAAGCGGTTCGAGCGTGTTCATTAGCAGCATTTGAATACCGACGAGTTCGGTGAAGATGTGCATTTCCATCTGCGCCTGACTGGAGCCTTCAATGTTTTGTAGGAGCGCTTCGCGCACCCACTCGGCGAGCGTTGTTCCCTTCGACCACGCGAAGGCTTCAAGCGTCGTGTATTCGGTCTCTGTGAATCGGGCCGACAGTATCCGTCTGCGAGCAAGCGGCCGCTTGGAGCCGTCGGTTGTGGGTTTGAATAGGATCGGGTTTCCCATCGTTAAAACCTCCTGTCTGTGTCGCGTCAACGAACGTAAACGGTGTATACGGCCAATCGCATAAGTGCTTCGGCGCTAGTAAGTTGACGTTTGTATACGGGCGTTTACGTTCGTGTACCCTCCAAGGGGTGGAGTGTCAACATTCATCCGGTGCGAAGCACCGTTCTTGCTCCGGCACGAAATTGAAGTGCGAATCATGCCTTCACCGCCCGCACAGAAGAGGTGGACTCCACCCCGGCAGACTGCATCTCCGCCGGCCGTTCCGCCTCATGTTTCGCATCCTTAGTCGGGCCTCTACGGACACGCAATGTGGGGGCAACTTGCTTGGCCTGTGGCGTCTTCAGAAAGTCCTGAAAGTCGCGGTCTTTCGAGAAGACATAGTTGAGCGCCTTGTCCACCACATCGTCGCCAGATACGTGGACAAAAGCGGCGTACTGATCGACGAGCTCGGCGGTGGTTTCATCCAGTCGAATCAAGGCGTTGATGTAGCGGCTTAGATTGATTTCAAGTAGCGGCATTTGGTCTCCTTTATAGGTGTTGAATCAAGCAACCTTTCTCCGGGCAATCATCCGCTGTGCTGTCAGCGCAATCTCCCGTGCACGAGCTGAGCAAAGTGCGACGGGAATCTCGAATCGGCGACGGACTTGGAGCATCGTAATAACGTCGTCTATCGGAACGCCTTCGATGAGCCAAAGTCTGGCCGATGCAACGTCAACCGTCCGTTGTGCGTAATAGAGCGGATTCGGCTTATCGGAGCGGCGCGAAGCCAGCTTGCGCGTGAGCTTCGCGGCGTCCTTTCCATGGGCAAGTTCATGGAGAACCCATGCCCAATCGTGTTCCGAATTGGTTCGGTTCGAGGGACGATTCCGCGCTGTGATTGCGCGGGATGAGAGGACGGCGTCAGCAGCTAGAATGTCGAGCCGGAAGTCATCGCAATTCCAGGTGGACTCGCCGGGGTATTCGACGGTCACGGGATACGCCGGATCGTACTTGCAATTCAAGAATCCCGGCAGGCGGAGCACGCGGTTGCAGTCCGTGCAGGCGGGATCGCCGCCAAAGGTGACGGCAAGCAATTTCAGGGCGCTTTCCTGCTGTTCGAGAGTAAAGCCATCCACGCGCCAGAGAACCTGGTACTTGCCAAGCGATGTGGAGACGATTGCGTTCGGTGTCGGAACGGCATCGGAGGTCCGGAGCGAAGCGAGACGGGCCTCTCCATCGGTGTCCAAGTCGAGGTACAGATGCCGCACGCCGGCGATGCTCTCCTTGGTGCGTTTGCGGCTGTCCGAGCGAACCGGATTGGCAGCCACATAGACGTTCGCGCCGATGGAGTTTTCGTGCGCGAGCCAGCCGAGGTAACGAGGCGCAAGTGCACCCTCCAGCGGTACGATTCGCTGAAGAATCCCAGCGGGATTCTCGCGTCGAAGTAGCAGTGCGATGGACTCGCCCGGAGCGAAGCAACGGGTGAGGAAGTCGGCGGCGATAGTCGTCGTGTTCTGTGTTCTATGTTGTGGCATGTTTCACCTCGAATACCGGCTCGATCAGGAAGCGTTTCGCGTCGCGGTCGTAGCCCCGAAGAGCCAGGACTTCGCGGACGATGCGGCGGCCCGGTTGCCGCTCGACATGGACGACGAAATCAACGGCTTCTCCGATCTCGGCTTCGGTGTCGGAGAAGGTGGTCTGGGCGTGGTTCCGCATGACCAGATTGGCGAAACGGTGAAGAGCTTTCTCCGCCGAATTAGCGTGGATCGTCGCCAGTGACCCGGCGTGGCCAGTGTTGAAGGAATCGAGCAGTGTTCGCGCTTCGATTCCGCGCACTTCGCCGAGGATGATCCGGTCTGGCCGCCAGCGGAGAGCGGACTTCAGAAGGTCGTCAAAAGTGATGTTGGCCTTGAACGTATCGGTCTGGCATTCGACGGCCAGTATGTTCGGCTTTTGGATTTGCAGTTCCGAAGTGTCTTCGATAACGACGAGGCGTTCCTGTTCTGGAATGAAGTCAGCCAATATCCGCAAAAGCGTCGTCTTCCCGGTGCCGGTTCCACCGCTGATAAGCAGCGTTTTGCCAATGCGGATCTGTTCGGCCAGGAAGTCTGCAAGCGGGCGCGTCAGCGTACCGCGAGCAATGAGATCCTCGACTGTGTAGTGGCGGCTGGTGAACTTTCGAATAATGAGTGCTGGCGTATGCCGTACAACCGGCGGAATCACCGCCGCCAAGCGGCTCCCATCCGGGAGTTGCGCATGGAGTATGGGGTTGTCTTCGTCGAGCCGTTTGCCGAGTTGGTTGGCAATGACTTCGAGGCCGGTTCGGAGTTTGCCGGCGGCGAAGGAAATAGTCTTTTCGCGGTGAATGATTCCGTCGCGTTCGTACCACCATGAAGCGTCGGGATTGCCCATGATTTCGCTGATGTTTTCGTCGAGCAACAGCGGCTCAATCGGGCGAAGGAATGGGAGGATCAATTCAAAACTCATAACGTGGATCTCCGAACGGTGGAAGCCCAGTGATTAGCCGGGCTTCTAAGAATGAAAAACAATGGCTTATGCGGCCGTTTCTTCTGCGGGCGTGTCATCGTGCTCCCGATCTTCCGGGGCAGCCTTTTCAGCGCGGTCCAGCTTNNGTGAGCGTCTTGGCGAACTCTGAGAGCTTGCCGAAAACTACGCAACGATGCCATTCGGTGTGCGAGATGTACTTGCCATCCTTCTTGTAGGAGGACTTGGTTGCCAGCGAGAGGGTTGTGACGCTGAAGTCCGCGCTGTTGGTGCGAGCTTCTGGGTTGCTGCCGAGGAAGCCGATGAGGGTTACTCTGTTCTGGTACATAATCGTGTCTCCGTTTGTTGAATTTCCCGTTGTTGCTCGGGTCACACAGGGCGAAGCCTAGCGAGTGGGTCCGGCTCCCAAGGCCGAAGGTCTGCTTTCTCGGAGGGGCTCGAAAGAAGTTTGCGCGGCGCTTTGTGCCGTCGTTTGCAAACTTGTTTTGGGAGGAACCGAGACCCCGAAGGGGCGCAGAATGCGAAGCAGAAGACCGAGTGCCGCCGGGCGCCGGGAAAACCCCGAAGCGGTGACCAAGCATAAGACGGGATACATAGCGGCAGACACGCGCCAGAGCAGAGTTGCCATCGATACGTTGGCTGCGGAAGACCGCCGTCATTGCAGTCCGATTCGAGCCGGCTTGTCGGCTGCAAGAGGGATGTAATTCGCCACCGTGGTTGCCCGTCGAAAAGCCCGCGATGGCCCGCGCGACAAGGCGCGGGTACAGGTAGGAAAAGCCAGCCGGATTGGCAGCAAGAAACGACATGGATAGGCTCTGTAAAGGTCGATGAATCCTTAGCTGAACGCCTGGTCGGCCCGGAAGCGCACGATGGTCAGACCCAGTGGGTTCACGGCCAGCTCATTGTTCTTCACGTTTTCGCGGAAGACGTAGGTGACGCTGGCAGTCCATCGCTCCCGCTTGAGTTCGGAGTGATCCGCCGGATTGCTGTACACCTTCTCGAACTCGATGCGGGCTGAATACGGAGACTGTCGCAGGTCGTCCAGAATGACGTTCTTGATCTCTACATCGACATACGGAAGAGTGCTGTCTTTGATGTAAGTCTGAATGATGTTGTCCCGGCGCTCCTGGTCGATGACGGCGCGCTGCACGTCGCTATTGAGGAAGTACAGCGAGCTGGTCTGATCGCGCTCGACGGTGAAGCGGTTGCGACTGAAATACAGCTCAGCCCAGCGGGTGAGGTAATACTTGTTCTCCGCTTCTTGCGGGCGGTATTGGAAGTTGCGATAGTCGATCGCTTCCGCGTGGCCCACATCGTTGATTCGCACGATCATGGGGTGCATGTTGGCGAGCGCCTTCTGGCTCTTGAAGGTCAACGCCGCCAACGCGAGACAAACGGCGGCGAGCACGAGAATGGTCACCTTCAGATAGGTATTCATCACCAGCGGGTGGCCGTATTGTTCCAAGTACCGTTCCGCGGCACGAGTGATTTCTGGCGTCGCCTTGGTTTGTTCGTTCATCGTTGCTGTTTCTGCGTTCATCTCGAACCTCGTTTCTCGCCTTTCCTGACGCGGTTTACAGGATGGCCCGCGCCGCCATCAGGGCCGCGGTCAGACCGCCGCCACTGCCGCCGAATAAGCTGTGCGACATGGATGGAATCTTCAAGAGAATGTAGACATTAACCAGTACAAGAAGGATTAGAAGCGGCAACGTCTGAACGATTGTTGACGGGTCTGCTATGCTCTGGCCGAGCTGGATGTAATAGTTCGTCAGAACGTGGGACAAGACATTCATGGTGGCTGCGGCGATGACCTTGTAAAAGCTGAACCCGAGGTACGCCTTGAGCCATCCCCAGAAGAGCCAATCGAGCTTGTCGAAAACGAGAAACGGAATGAAGATTGGCCCCAGCAATCCGATGATGGTCGCGGCGATTGCGCCGTAGGCGAGAATGGCCGAAACGATTGCCGCCAGAAGTGCCAAAAGAAACTGCACCACAAAGTACACAATGGAGTAATAGGGCGACATNNGTGCCGCCGTCGATGAAGCTCTTAAGGGAAAAGCCAAGTCCAGGAATGGCGCTGTCGTAGTAGTTCACCATCGCATAAGCGAAGGTGAGTAGCATGAAGAGGTTGAGAAACCTCCCCATGCTGAAGCCGGCCTCTCCATGCGCCGATGCGAGCGCCTCCTGTACGCCAAACCAAACCAATACGATGGTTGCCAATGCGAGGAC
>PLHP01000057.1:5251-10125 GCA_003138955.1 Acidobacteriaceae bacterium
TTTCTCACCTTCGTTCTTTCTTCCGTTTCGATCTGACTTCCGGTTTTGCTCTAGCCCCATCCGTTAGGGGCTATTCAGTACGCTTGCGTGAGGAGATTGGCTGCGCCGCCGCTGGTGGTGGCGACGTTCGAGTTGTAGTAGCTTTCGTATCCCGATGAGTCGCGAAATGCCGACTTCATCGCGTCCTGTTGCTGCTTTTGGGCAACGATCTGCTGCAGGGCGAAATTGGCGTTCATTTGGTTGGCATCCTGCTGGGTTCGCAGTTGCAAGAGCAGGGCTTGGTTGATGCGCTGGAGAGTAGCCATGATGGTCTGCTGCGTGGGGTCCTGGCTCTGTGTTGCGCTCTCTAGGCTGGCGATGTCGTTTTGTCTCGCGGCCTGATTGGCACGCATCGTCCCAAGCATTTGCAGGTTGTTGGTCATGACGGAATCGCCGAGATCGACCGTGGCTCCCTGCGCGGCGATCTGCAGCTGGCCGGGAACGCTTACGTAGCCGTAGCCGGGAATTATGTTGTTGGTACTTGGCACGCTGACTTGCTGGTAGGAGGCTGCGGCCCCGGTACCAGTGTTGGCCGAATTGAGCCAGCCCATCGAGTTGCCGTAAGTGTTCGAGATCTGTTGCAGCATCCGCAGGTCGGTGGTGGGAGACAAGAACCGGCGATAAAGCATCGACGGCGCGAGAATCATCTGGTGCACGAGGTTGTACTGCTGCTTGGCAACGTTGTAGGCCTGCAACGCCGTCGTCGCAATTTTGACGGTGTTGCTGAAGATTTGTTGGCCCTGCTCAATCTGCTGGAACTGGTTGGAAATGGATTGTTCTTCGTGTTCGATCTGCACAACGGCGTGCGCCGATTGTGTGGGATCGTAGACGATGCCGGAACCGAATTGCGCGTGCGCTGCAGGTTGCAACGCCGTAGCAATTCCGATGGCAAAGGCAGTGAGAATCAGTTTCTTCATTGTTCGTCCTTTCGTTTGCGGTTGGGGTCCTGGTGCTTCCACAGCGATACCGCGTTACTGCTGTGCGGCAAGAATCTGTTTCTGGATCTCTGCAAGACGGTCGGCCTCCGGTTTGCACCGTGCATCTCGTTCTTTTTTCTTCGCTTCGAGGGTCGCCATCTGCTCCGCTGTCAGCTTTTCTCCGGTTAGCATTCGCGCGGAGTCGGAGGTCTCATCGAGGCAGTCTTTGGCATAGGCCGGGTATTCGGCGTTGTACTGGTCCTGCAACTTTTTCACCTTTGCGGCTCTGCTCTGGCAGCCCACGGCGGCGAGTGTTGCTAGGAGTACGAGGGAGAGGGCAAGCGATCGCATCTAAAACCTCCTTAAAACGTTTGCGGAATCGTGTGATTGGAGTACGCAGGCAGAAGCATGTCCTGCGTGAAATAGACCTTTACGCGGTGGCCCTCCCGAATCGTGATGGTGGGCGGTATCTGCAGAAAGCGGTCGAGGATGGTGGTCGCGGATTGCGAGACGCTGGCCGCAGTTCCGTTGGTGAATGCCTGCGAGCCGCTGGTGGTAATCGTGCCGCCGCCTTGCGTGATCTCGCCGGCTCCGGCAATGACTCCCAAAGCGATCGAGGTGCCGAAGATTTCCAGGTAATGGTTGTTGACCTTGTCTTTCAGTCCTTCTTCGCCAATTTGGTCGAGGCCGTGGAACTGATCGAGATCGACGGAGTAACCATCGGGCATGATGAGGCGGTGAAATGCGACAGCCATCCGCCGTTGTTGGCCGAAGCCCGCGGATCCAATCTTCTTCGCTTCGCCCAGCACCACCGTTCCCTCGGGGACGATGACGTGTTGGTGGTCGTGGGAATAAAGGGGATTTGAGACAAGAACTTTGACCGGCCCTACGGCGTCGCCGTCCAGGCGATTCATAAGCACCGTGTCGAGAACCGAGCCCTCGTAGACGAGATAGGGCTGGCCGGCGGCTGAATCAATGTTCGCTTCCAGAGGCCGTTTATAGCCTCCGCGTGTCTCTTCCTGTTCTTTTTCGGCCTGTGGGTCAACGAGATTCGTCTTTGCCTGGCGCTCGGTATGGTCATACTGGACAGGTATCGTCTGACTTTGGGGCTGCGGCTGCTGTGGTTGTTGCTCGGCAGCGCGGGAGTAGACGAGGTTGGAAGCGAATCGGGAGTTGTCGGCTCGCTCGCGCTCTTTCGCGGCGATGAGCTGCGCTTGTTGCTGCGCGGGAGTAAGTTGCGGCGGCATGGCGCCTTGCTGCGGTTGCCCGCAGGGCCGGCCAGGACCGCACGAAGTGGACGCTTCGCCGCTTGGGCCAAAGGCCGCAGCGGCGGCCTGTTGCGCGGGCGTCGCAGACGCAAGCGCTGGATCTTGCCCGGCAGCGGCGGCCATTGCCGCCTGCTGCTCCTTCTCGCGTTCGGCCTGGACTTGGTTCTTCAAGTCCTGCACGTTATTGTCGGTGTTGTCCTGTAACGTGGGTTGCGGTGGCTGCCCTTTCGCGGCAGCCTGCTGCGCGGGCGTTTTCTTCCCACTGGAGCTGAAAAGCGCCGCCACGATTACGAGCAACGCGGCGCCCAGATAGACGAACGTTTTGAGGTTCTTCTGCAAAACGCCCTTGGGCTGCTCTAAAAGACCGCGCAGTGTAGGTTCGACTTGCGGTTTGGCATGAGATGTATGGTCGTTCTCGGTCATGGCAGCTATCCTTTGCGGGTGAAACTCATCTTCTTTTTGCCCAGTTCCACGTATCCGTCATCCATCACCTTCGGGATGATGTACGTCCCTTCCCGGAGGTCATAGGTGACGAGGTTCGGCTTGCCGTCCTTCATCTCGTAGACGCTGAACTTNNTAGATCGACTGGATGTCGAAGGGTGCCTGGTTGGCCTTGTAGACGTAGTCGAACTTGAGCTGCGTCGGATAGCCGCTTTTGTACTCGTCCACTGCCTGCTCGACGTGCGATTGCAGGGCGTTGACCTGCTGTTTTGACTGTTCGAGCTGTGCGGCGGGCACGAACTGCGGGGGGCCGCTCGCGGCCACAATCGCAGATCGGTCGGCGGGTTCGACAATGACCTTCAGGTCAGGCTCGGCGGAAGAGCCGGAAATATCCTGAAGGGTGAAGCTGTAGATGTTTCCCTTGTCCGTAATCAGATTCAGGTTCGAAGCGATATTTTGTTTCGCCGGATGCACGAAGCAGAAGTTGCCGACCACGTCGACAATCCAGAAGTCCTTGTCGCCCGTGGCTGCCTGCATGATCTTTTCGGCCGTGGGCAGTTCAATCAGGGTTGTGTATTTGACCTTGGCGCGGATCGCAACAATGTCCTGCGAGTGATACTGGACTGTTCGCGCGGACTCTTGCGCCAGGGCGGCGATGGACGAAACGGCCAAAACAACATTGACGATAACTTTCAAAAGTCGCATAGCGTGTCTCCTTAGTGGTTCGTGTTGACGGTTGATAAAGCCAGCGTGCGCGGCTGAAATGGATAGTCTTCGGCCAGATGGCGCAGCCCATCGGCGATACCGAAACGCTGAAAGTAGTCGCGCTTCTTCAAGTTGTCGCGGGCGTTGTTCGTTGCCATCCAGTGCGAGATGGAATCGACGTTCAACTGCACTTTCTTTGAGGTCTGCGCCTTGCGAATGAGCATCTGGCCGGGCGGAACAAGGCCGCCGATAAGATCGAGCTCGGTGTCGTTCAGATGAAACGCTTCCCGGTAAACCTCGCGGTTCATTTCCGGGTTGGCGAGGAAGATCTTCGTGGGGCAGCTCTCGGCCACAATCGCCAGCATTCCCGATTCCTCAAGCTCTTTGATGGATTGCGTTGCCAGGATCATCGCCGCGTTGTGCTTGCGCCATGTTTTCTGCGCCTGCACTACGTAATTGCGGATCGTCTCGTTCTTGATAAACAGCCACGCTTCGTCGAGCAGGAAGATTTTGAAGGTGGCGAGTTTCGCTGGATCGGCGATNNGCGGTGCAAAACGTAAAACAGCAACGGCTCCAACACTTCCGGCGCATCGTTCCAGCCGTGGAAGTTGAAGGTCTGGAAGCGCGAGAACGACAGCGTGTCTTCGGCGTTGTCAAAGAGAAACCCATACTGTCCGCCGCGTGCCCAGCGATGCAGGCGTTCCTTCAACTCGCCAACGATGTTCGTAAAGTTCGAGACCGTGCGTTGGTTCGCCTCCAGCATGTACATGCGCCCGATGGCGTCCCACAGGCGGCGTTCTTCCTTGAAGTCGAGCCGGTAGCGCTGCTCGTTTCCCTCGATAAGCACGCGGAAGAAGCTGAACAGGAATTGCAGGTTTTCTTTTGTCTGAGGAAGCGAGAACGGATTGATGGTGAAGTCCCGCGCCTCCTGGCCGGCATTCAGGTAGGAGCCACCGAAGATCGTGGTAAGCGACTCAAAGCTGCCCCCGATGTCGAAGATGAATGTCAGAGGCGCGTATTTCTGTGCATTTTGCAGCAGAAAATTGGCCAAATAGGACTTCCCACTGCCTGTCATCCCGAGGATCAGGGTGTGGGCGACCTCGCCGTTATGCAGGTTCAGAAAGTACGGTGTGCTGTTGTCGGTTTCGAGCACGGCCAGGTACTCCGTGCCGAGATGGGCGTTCGTCTTTTCGCCCGGAAGGATCGTGAATAGAAAAGACAGGTCGGCGTAGTTCGTGTTCAGGAGATACAGCTTGCGCAGGTTGAGCGCATAGTTGCCGGGCACGATGGCGAAGTACGCGTTGAGTTGGTTGTAGGTCTCCGAAAACAGGCTGCCGTCGGCGTTGGTGAAGATGCCAGCGAACTCGGCCCCGAGTTGCTCCAGGTCGGATTTTGAGCGGCCGTAGAGGATAATCGTGAGCGAGAAGTCGCCCAGCGACTGGCCGTCGCCCAGAGCACGCAGGCAGTCACCAAGGTTTTCAATGTCGGCCTGCTTCGACTCGTC
>PLHP01000388.1 GCA_003138955.1 Acidobacteriaceae bacterium
CCCTGATCTTTGAGGTCGAACTGCTCTCGATCGTTGACAAGAATAAGGACGATCAGAATAAGAACGAAAAGAAGGACGACAAGAGCGAAGAAAGGAAATAGCGAAGTCTTTGGCCGTGGAGAGTCGGGCATCCGCCCGTCTCTCCACCGGAGCACTTGCTTCGCTCCCAGGCCCCTAAAGAGGCGGTTGATTTCTCGTAGAGACGCGGTAAGCCCCGTCTTTATAAGCGGAATCTATGGGATCGCTAATGCGATGGCCTGATACGGGGCGTGAGAACTGGGCCGTCCCTCAGAACTGGAAACTCCCGTTCCGGATGTTTCTCCAGACGGTTGGTGAAAAAGGCGCACTCTTCTCGTCAAGCGCTGATTGAAGAGTATTCGCCTGCCAAGGATCCGCCCCTTCCCGTGACCTGAGGGGCTGACGGAGATGTGCCGGCATTTGAGTACCGAGCCTTTCTTCACGACGTTGGGTCGGCTTTACGGTCAGTAGAAAGTGGACGGTCGCCAACAGAAAGTGAGGCCCATCGGTCTTGGTCACGAGCGCATCTACAGACTTCAAGGAACCGTCGGGCAATTCCAAGTGGTCGGTGAGCATGACGATGGGAACTTCCGGCCGGACCTGCTTGATCTCAGCCGCGATGGCTGCGCCATCCAAAAGACCCGTGTGGTGCTCGATCACAATCGCATCCACGGGCCGCAACATGAAAAGCCGCAGACCGTCGGAGCCGTTGGTCGCGGTCACCAGTTCGTATCCGTTTTCCTGCAACAAACGCAGTTGGGCCGGGTCGCGGTGTATGCACAGTAGAGTGCTGTTGGTAGCCATACCGCTTAGGTATATAGGCGGGACTTCCCGCAATTCTGTTCACAATTGCTCACATTTCGCAAAATGGCGCGGGTGATTCAATACTTGTGCAAGCGCACGACAAACCGCTACGGCGCTGAAGCCGAGAAACGAAATGGGTAGCAAGTCACTCGCGGGCTGGCGGCCTAGGCGTCGATACTAGCGTTGGTCGAGCATGTGGATGGTTTCTAGGATGGTATCGCCGACGATTTCGAGGCTCTTGGGGCTTAGCTTGTCCATGGTGTCTTGCGCGGTGTGATGGAAGACGTTGTTGTATCCGTAATCGAGGTCGATGACGTCGGCGCTGGGGACGCCACGTTTGACGAAGGGCAGGTGATCGTCTTCGATGGGGCCCTCGCGGGCGTAGAAGTGGGACTGGTAGCCTAAACGCTCGGCGGCGGCGTAGATAAGATCGAGCAGCCAGGGAGTACCGATGGTGTTGCGGTCGATGTCGAGGTCGGCATCGCCGATCATGTCCATTACCATGAGCGCTTTGATCTTCTTGAGTGTGCCGTCCTTTTCCCATTTCTCGGCCAGATGACGGGCGCCGTAAAGACTGTCGGTGTCGGACCACTTCCGCACCGCTTCTTCGCCATCGGTCCAGACCAGCCAGACACTGTAGCCATCGCGCGCTTTTCCCGATCCCCCGCCGCGCAGTTGGTTGGCGAATTCGAGCAGGATGGCGGTGGAAGACCCGCCGTCGTTGGCGCCGACGTATCCGATATTGCGCAGCGGGTAGTTGGTGTCGTAATGGCCGAGGATGGCGATGATGCCATCTTTTGTGCCGGGAAATTTAGCGATGATATTGCGGACCGGGAATTTGCCTTCCACGGTGTCGGCGGTAAAGGCGTCGTCTTCGACCTGATCGCCTTTGAGGTGGTCAAGGATATAGTGTTCTAGTTTCTTGTGATTCTCGTTGCCCATATAGCGCGGGCCGAAGGCGGTGACTTCGCGGGTGTACTGGAAGGCGCGTTTGGAATCGATGTGTGGGAGCGGGGCGGAGTCGGGGGCCCGGGCGGGCGGAGCTGGCGTCTTCGCAGTTGATTCGGATTTTGAGGCTGCGCTGGCGGTGGTGGCGGTTCCTTTTCCGCAGGCTACGGTGCTCGAAAGGGCGATGGTCAGGGGTAGCGCGACACAGATCTTTAACCACAGGAGCCACAGGGAAACACAGGGAAAGGTTGGGCAAACTTTTATTGTGGTTGCGTTTCGTTTTATGGTCTTCTCTATCATGGTTTTCCCTGCGATCCTCGTGCCCTCCGTGGTTAGGAGTCCTTTTTCTCCGCGCGTTTCTTGCGCTGCTTGGGATGCACGAGCCAGGCGATGCCCGTGCTCAGGATGTACAAGGCCACCATGGGGGCGGCGAAGATGCACATGTTCAGGATATCGGGAGTGGGCGTGATGATGGCGGCGACGACGAAGATACCCAGGACGGCATAGCGGATGTTGCGCCACATCCATCCGGCGCTGACGATGCCCATGAGCGCCAGGAAAAATATCACGATCGGCATTTCGAAAATTACGCCCAGGCCGACGATGATGGTCAGAAACAGAGAACTGTACTCGCTGAGCGTGATCATCGGCTGGAAGTCTTTGCCGTAGCCGATCAGGAACACGAGCGCCTGGGGCAGCACCACTTTGTAGCCGAAGTACCCGCCGGAAAGGAACAGGGCTATGGTCGAGGCCATGAAGGGCATTACGTAGCGCTTCTCGTTACGGTAAAGGCCGGGCGAAATGAAGCACCAGATCTGGTAGAGCACGAAGGGCGAGGCGACGAACAAGCCGGCCATCATTCCGACTTTCAGATAGAGATTAAAAGGCTCGACCGGATTGACGTAAACGAGCTTGGCCGAGAGGCCATTACGTTGCAGCGCGTCCATGATGGGACGCTGCATGATGGCGTAGATATTCCCGGCATATCCCCAGCAGGCAAAGAAGCCGACGACGAGGGCGATGATGGAATAAACGATGCGCTTGCGGAGTTCCTCGAGATGATCGAGGAAGCCCATGGCGGGCATTTGCTCCTTGGTGGATTCGTTCAGGGGTGAGGAGGCGGACAGCTCAGGCATCGGGCGCAACCTTCGAAGCTTCAATTCCCGGAGCGGGAGAAGGCTCGGGAATGGGTGCAGGTTCAGTTGGGGCGGCTTCGCCAGCAGTGGCTAGGGCAGCGACATTTTCGGCAGCAGCATTTTCGGCAATTTCTAGCTTTTCGGCGGGCGGTGGATTGAAGATGCGATTGGCTAGCGATCCGAGCGGGGCCTGGATGGGGGGCAGGATCTGCTGCCGACGGCTGCTGGCGTTGCTGCTGCCGGCGTTTCTATCGTTTGTATCCAGGGTATTGATTTCGGACTCTATCTGCGAGCGGAATTCGTAGGAAGCGCGCCGGAACTCATTCAGAAAGCGCGCGACCTGGCGCCCGATCTCCGGCATTTTCTTGGGGCCGAAAAGGATCAGCGCCAGAAAAAACAAGAAGATCATCTCGCCTGAGAAGCCGAAGTTCATGTGTCTATCATAATGCGGGACGGGTTAAACAGACCACTGGGGAGTACGAGCCGACAAACAACTTACAAAAGGCGGAGGAGCAGGCCTCCCGCCAACGAAGGACCTGCCTCTGCCAGGAGGCAAACAGCAGGTCCTTCGTTGCGCTCAGGATGACAAGCTTGAGGCGGCTTGCGTCACCTGAAGGTGTAGCCGATGGAGGCGCCGACGCGGGCGGCGTGGTTTGCACTGTAGTCCGTGTTGTTGTTGATCCAGTAAAAGCGCGCCTCGGGGCGGACGAAGAACCCGCGGTGAACATAGATCTTGATGCCGCCGCCGAGATCTACGTCGAAGTGATTGCTCGATGCGAGCAGTTGGCTGCCACCGCACGACGCACCACTCAAGTTACAGGCGGAGTAATGGGTGTCGAGCGCGCCGAGGCCGCCGACAAGTTCCAAATAGGCATGACTCATGAGTTTGGGAGAGTACACGGCGTTGAAGTCGTAAAAGACTGGGCGAAAGTTTATGCCCGAATCAAGGCCGCAGACGACGTCAGGGCAATTGACATGGCCTCCCCTCCAAAACACTTCAGCTCCGATGCCGACATTGTGGTAGAAGAGGAAATCGCCGCTAAACCCGGGATAGACTCCACCCGTCAGAGAGATAGGATTGTGATTGCTGTCCGCGCTGCTTGCACCGGGAGCTTCGGTCGTGCTGATGCCGAAAGCAATGTCGATTTTCTGAGCCTGGGCGAAATTAGAAAAGGTGGCCAAGGCGGCGCAGGCAAGAGACAGGAGTACGACCACTCGAACTGTGCGTTTCACTCGAAACCTCCAAGAGATTTTTAGCTGCTGCGTTAGATGCAAGACGCCGCGGCCACGCTGCCGAATCGCGGAGCGTTTACAAGAATTTACTGACTTGCGCAAGCTATTCATTACCCACGAGTTACAGGAGAGTATACCACTCTAGCGCCGCGTCGCGAGAGCCGGACTCTTCCGTGTCAATAGGCGAGAAGGATGCGAAGGTCACGAAGGTTGTTGCCTGTGGGGCCGGTAAGGATGGCATCGCCGATGGCGTCAAAGATCGGAAAGGCATTGAAATTGGCGAGCGATTGGCGAACGGCGTCGGCCGCGGCGGCGTGATCATTAGATTGAAATCCAGATTGGAGTCTGGCTCGGAAGAGCGTGCTGCCATCGGCTACGGCCCCGGCAGCGGGGCTATTGCCGTCGATGCCGTCGGTACCGGCGCTCAGAACAGTGAGGTCCTCGCCTACGATTTTTTCTGCGCAGGCGAGCGCGAACTGCTGGTTGCGTCCGCCGATGCCGCCGTTGCGCACGGTGACCGTCACCTCGCCACCGGAGAGCAGGCAGACGCGAGATACTTTGCTACGCAATTCGCGCAGGCGCGTGAGCAGGTAGCCGGCGGCTTTTTCGTAGTCCCAGTCATCGCAGGAATTATCGACTTCGACGGCGAAACCGGCGCGGGTGGCGGCGATGGCGGCTTCATCGATGGCTACTTTGTTGGAAAGTACGGTCCACCAGCGGGCGCGCACGAAGGCGGGATCATCGGACTTGGGAGTTTCCTCGAGAGCGCGCTGGCGGAAGAGATCGGCGACGGACGCGGGAAATTGCGCAATCAGATTGTATTCGGCGGCGATGCGCTCGCAGTCGTGGATGGAAGTGGAATCGGGCATGGTGGGGCCGGAGGCGAGCGCGTCGGGAGTGGAATCGGGTACATCGGAGACGAGGATGGAAACTTGCTGCGCGGGATAGGCGGCTTGGGCGAGGCGTCCACCTTTGACGGCAGAGAGGTGCTTGCGGATGGCGTTGATGGCGGCAATGGGCGCTCCGGAGTGGACGAGCGCGCGGTAAGTCGCGATCAGGTCGGGGAGGAAGATTTCGGCGGCAATCGGTTTTTCCGCGATGGACGAGCCTCCGCCGGAGAGGAGAAAGACAACGAGTGAGTTGGCGTCGAGCGAGGCGAGAGATTTGAGGATGGATTCGGCGGCCCGAATGGATTCGGCGGAGGGGGTAGGATGGCCTCCATGAAAATAGCGGAAGCCGCGGATTTGGCCAGTTTGGCCCAGGCTGGCGGGATCGACGGATGTGGCGACTATGCCTTCGAAACGGTTGCCGGCTTGCGCTTCGAGTGCGGCGGCCATGGTGTGGGCGGCTTTGCCGATCGAGACTACGAAGACTCGGTTGTAGGAGTCGAGGTCGTAGAGATCTTCGCAAATGCGCAGGACGCCGCGTTCGCAGTGAACGTTTCGGGAGAAGGCGCTTTCGACGGAGGCGTTTTGGAGCGCGGAGGTGAAGATTCCGCGGGCGGTTTCGCGCATGCGAGCGAACTGTTGGTCGCGGTCGGGAGAGATCTCCGCCATGCTCGAAGATTATAGAGAACGGCGCTATAATCTGCGGCCATGCCAGCGAACACCAGGACCACGGATAAGAAGCGGGAGTTCGAAATTGCCTTTCAGGGTTTGCGGAAGATTCTGAAACCCTACGATAAAAAACTGCGGGTGCTCAAAGACGATGCCGACAACTACTTGAGCGAATCGAAGTCGCTTCGGTATCGGGGGAAGCCGGTGATGTTTGTCTCCATGATGAGCAAGAGCTATGTCGCCTTTCATCTTCTTCCCGTGTACATGTTTCCGGAATTGTTGAAAGGCATCTCTCCTGCCCTGAAGAAGCGAATGCAGGGCAAGGCGTGCTGGAATTTTAAGAAAGCGGAAGAGGAGCTGTTCGCGGAATTGGGCGAACTTGTGAGCGCGAGCTTTCATCGGTTTGCGGAGCTTGGGGAGCGCGACCTGACGCGGGAGGATATGCTCGCGCTATCGGGCGGCGCGAAGAAGAGTTGAAATCAGCGAACGGCCGTGAATTCCCTTACCCATGCTTCAATCGCATCTCGCATTTCGCGGAGGCGGCCTTCGAAGAAATGGTCTCCGGCTTCGATGCGAACCAGTTTTTTCGGCTCGGCGAAGGTGCCAACCAGCGTTTCGAGTGTTCCAGGCGGGGCGAACTGGTCGCGGGATCCGCTCACAAAGAGCTTGGGCTTGGTTGAGGTGCGGAGAAAGTCAAAATCGTAAACGCGCGGCTCACCTGAATCCGACGGAGCGGGGACTGCGGGCAGGCCGAGGGCGATGAG
>PLHP01000013.1 GCA_003138955.1 Acidobacteriaceae bacterium
ATGAATTCTTCTGACGAGTCAAATTTATTGTGAAAGTAGATCGTGGCGGTACCCATGCCGCCGAGTACGTGCAGCGGATTGATCGGACTCCCGTCCAAATGACATTTAACCGCAAGCTGGCACTGCTTATGGGAAGGTTCACAGCCGAGGATGCCGTCAAATCCATTCCAAAACTCCCGACGCATCCCGGAGTTAGTCTCCGTAGAGGTGGGTGCCTAGCATTCGTGTTGGAAATGGTTAATCGTACTTATTTGCAACAAGCGGTCAATTGTGAAGAGTCGAGCCATGAACTCGTCCTACAAAATGGAGTATCGCCCCACGAGCCACCGTCAAAAGAGTGTCTGGTGCGTCAACGATGCTACGCAGGAAGCTGTCCAAAGACAAGGCAACCTGACCGCCATCAGCCGTTGCTGCGACGATCCAAAGTGCATGTGGCTATCAGCGGAGATGTGCGGGAGCACGGTCGCCGCATGAAGCGTCTGAGCCATCACGTCTAAGAAAACGAAAAGCGCCCGGACTCCAGTTAGAGTCATGGGCGCTCCCGTTTACTGCGCACATTCCAGCCTACGTTAGGGTTTCCGCCGAGGGAATGGCTCCAACGTGCTCCCCAAAACCAACATTTCGTTAAGCATTTTACGAGGGTTCCGATACTGGACTTTGCGTCGGTAGCCAAGTGGCTCCGTATGTGGCAAGCTTTGCTCATGCCGAAGAGCAAACTGACTGCACGTGAGAAGTCCCGGCAGGAACGCGAACGGGCCAAATCACTCGAAGACCGCTCCCGGCACTTAATGAGGAAAGCGGGTCAACTCCAACAAAAGTCCCAGCACGACGATATCCGCCAAGCCGCTACGGGGATCGCGAAACAAGTTGGCAAGGGGAAGTAGGACGGCGCTGACTGCGGAGATCGTCGCCCAGACTTCCTCCCGATCACGCTGAGCTTGATCTGGCGGTAGCGGGCGAGGCGGGTTTTGAGACTTCCGTTTGAGCGTGCCACGATTGCCTCTCCACGGGATAGCTGGCGGCGTGCGGCCTGCCGCTGTGAGGTTCGTGGTTAGACGCCACAATCGGTCAAAGGCTCGCGCCCGACTCCAAGGCGATTAGCCCGATCCCGGTGAGCGAGAGCTGCAGCGGAATCCGCAGCAGGTTAATGTCGCGTTGCGAACGGAGCTTGGTGGGGCGCGGGGCGAGCATGCGATGTGAATTTCAAACGCTTTTATCTTCCGAACAGCAATCGCTCCAGGACCGGACCGAGAGCCAAGGCAGGAAGATAGCTCAGAAGCGCCGTCGTTATCAAGCACATTGTGAGTAGGACACCGAACGAAAAAGAATGAGTCGGAAGCGTTCCCGACGAAGAAGGGGTACTTCTCTGACGACCAAAACAGAGCTGCCAATGCCAACGCAGAATTGCGCATGGATCACGCTATGTTTTATCGGAAGCGCGCATTTGAGAACGAGTGCGCGTGGGCACGATGCTCTGGCGCGCTTTCGATAAAACCGTTAGGAAGCCGCTCGCGGGTGCGGCGGACGCGGGGTACTAAGGGAATTGAATCGATTTCGGATTGGGAGTCATGCTGGCAGTTGGCAACAGGCGAAGATCGGAATGCCTGTCTGGTTCGTGTAGCGCGTAGTTAGGACTGTCTCTTTCGTCGTGCCCGCAAGACGGGTCGCGGGCGAACGAGGACTCTGAACCGGCATTCGAAGCGGTGATAGCCAGATGATCGCCCCTATGGTGCCAGGCGACGTCAAATCCCTCGACGATCATTCCTTCGGCGCCATCGCAAGCCGGTCCGAAGTTACAACGTGACGGACGATTAATAGGATCTTCACTGAAAAACTACACAACCGTTACATCTTGCTGACAACCGCCAAACCTCGCGAGAGTACTTCCTTCACTGCGGCCCACGAGCAGACATCGGACGCAGCGAACTGGTATAGCGAAACAAGCGGGAAGAAACGCCTCACTTGTCAGTTATGCAAGAGCATGTCGCTGGCACACGCATCTTCGGGCGCCAGACCTCTCCATTTCTGAGTGGCGAGACGACCTTGGCAGCGAGGCACTTGGCTTGCAAGGGGAACCTCATTGACTTCTTTACGAACTGTTTACCTTTTGTTTATGAAGAATCCTGTCTAATCCACGATGGCACAAGTGAGCTGTAGCTGAACGAGATGTCTGACTGCTTCTTGGATGTGAGCGTTGGAGAAACTTATATTTATGAGTCTGGAGACATTTGAAGTACGGAATCGTCAAGCGAGATTGTCCGGAGCGAAGCGGAGGAGCGGTTCAGCGGGGAAGCAGGCGATGCCGAGCTGTTCCAACTGGATTTCGTTGGAGCGAAACAGCTCGCTCGACCCACCCATCGAGTTATCTATCGTTAAAAGTCGTAGTTGTACGAGGAGTACGACGCGGGGTTGGAAACGATATTTCTATCTTTTGGCGATCCATCAGTTTTTGCGCGACGCCCCGGCGGTGGACGTGCACATCGTGACGCAGGAACCCGGATGGTTGGGCATGTTGGAGCATAAACTTTGGAACATAAACACATCCTGGTAGTGGACGACGAATCCCAGATCACGCGGGTGCTGCGGACGACTCTTTCCAGCCACGGATATGACATTCGCGTGGCCAATGACGGCGAGGCTGCGCTGGAGATCATGAAAGACTGGTCGCCGGATCTGGTCATCACCGACCTGGCGATGCCCAACATGGACGGACTGG
Source organism: Acidobacteriaceae bacterium (assembly GCA_003138955.1). GTDB lineage: Bacteria > Acidobacteriota > Terriglobia > Terriglobales > Acidobacteriaceae > Acidiflorens. Next base: position 2,717 of record PLHP01000013.1, read on the forward strand.
AGTTGTGCCGGCAGCTGCGGACGAAGACGCAGATTCCGATCATCGTGCTCTCGGTGAGGGGTGAGGAGCGGACTAAGGTCAAGGCTCTGGACGCGGGCGCGGACGACTACGTGACCAAGCCGTTCGGCATGAGGGAACTCCTGGCGCGCGTCCGCGCCAATCTTCGCCGCACGCGGACAGAAGCGTCGGAACTTGAGCCGATAGAAACCGGCGACTTCAAGATCGATCCCGGAGCNNTGCTCGCGTATCTCGCGCGCCGCGCCGGCAAAGTCGTGACGCATCGCGCCTTGCTGGGCGCGGTCTGGGGTGGTGAAAACACGGAGCGGGTTGAATACCTGCGCGTTTTCGTATCGAACCTCCGCAAGAAGCTTGAGCCGTCGCCAAATTCCCCGCGCTACATTGTGACTGATCCGTGGGTGGGCTATCGCTTCGAGCCCGGCGATGATCGGTTAGACTGAAGTCGGCTGCTGGTTCTGCTTGGTCTCAGTTGTGGTGTGCCCCCCCCGTTCTAATCTATGGCTGCGAGATCGCGGTGAAGCTCTCCAGCGCGGTCTGGCGAGCGCGCAACCCTCTCAGCTCCTCTTCGCCGAGCTTTTCGGCGCAGCCTGCCGCTGTCCGCATTCCTTGCTCGACGAGTATCCGGCGGAACTCCGGATCGGGCGTCGAGGCGGCGATGTCACCGAGGGCTCGCAGCAGCCGCAAGCTGACGGCAACGTCCGTTTTCGAATACATGCGGATCTGCTCAAAGGCTGCCTCCAGCAGGCGCTCGAAGTGGATCGATCCAATGCTGGCGCGAACGATGCCGGGCGGGTCGTAGAGCAGATCCTCCGGCGGCTCTCGGGACGCGAAGCGAATGAGAATACGGCTCAACTGATCGACGCAGCTGATGGCAGTGCTGGGGTCGTTGACGGCGGGCGAGATCGCCTTCAAAGCAACATCAACAATCTGCAGGACGCCAAACTCCACATCCTGTTGCAAGGTTCGGGGCGGCCCCAAGTCGAATGCGGCCAGCAGTTCTGCGGTTCCTTCAGGGGACAGACGATTTCCCTTGGAGACCATCATCAGCGGGATTCCCGCTGGTACGAAGTGGCCCACCCGGCGCAGAACGCGGATAGTGACGTGATAGTGCTTCGCCAGGGCGACCAGGCCTCGCGTATCGACGAAGCGGATGTAGCCGGAGGTTTCGCTTATGACGGCCACCTCGCTCGGGTTGGGCCGGAGGGGCTCAGCATCCTTCACGTGGTGGTCCAGCAGGTGCGGCCACGGCATAATCTCATCGATCATGGCCTCCGTTTCGACCGCGATTCGGTCGACGATGTGGTTGACGCTAATCGCCTGCGAGATGTGGTGAATGAAAAAGAGCAGCAACCCGACGCAGACCAGCGCCAACACCATCGCGCCCAGGACGGTGGCCACTGGCGCGAAGGGATGAGGGAGCGAGCGCGCTGCCGGAAGCGCCGCCAGGCAGTACAAAAAAGTGCCGAGGAAGATGCCGAGCGTCCATTGCGTCACGCGGTCCCGGGAAAAGCTGACGATGATGCGCGGGGAGAACTGCATCGATGCCAGGGTGAGCGTCATCAGCAGGATGGCGAACACGATCGACACCACGGTCATGATCGAAGCGGCGATGCCCGCCAGAATGACCTGCGCGACTTGCGGGTCGGCATGCGAGGGGAATAGGACGGTGGGCACCCACGCGCAGGTGGCTGGAAACTCCTCTTCCAACCACGACAGGAATGCGCCTGCGCAACCGAGCGTCAGCGCGATGGTGAGCGGGCGAACCAAAAAACCGCCACGCAGGTTATACATGGCGTGGCGAAGCATCAATCTCAGGCTCTTCCTCATGGCGTTATCGGTTCAAGTGTAGTGGGTCTGCCCTGAGCGTACAAAGAAAACCGGGACACCGCCATGTCCCGTCGCAGCTGGAAGTGGAGAGGCGCGTTCCTTCGTTAAGCTAACGGAGAAATTCGTCCACGCGATTTACTTCCACTGCCGCGCCTCGATCAGGCCCCCAAGCTACTAAATAGCCAGAAGCACTCTTTTTCTTTATGACTTCTTTCCGAACCGTTTACGTCTTTCTTATGGAGAATCCTGTCTAATCCACGATGGCACAAGTCACCAGCTTGTTTTCGGGTGGAAGACGGATCTCCGCAAGGATGAGAACCGGCTGAACTTGGCTATGCTGGTCAGGCTTTTGATCTGACGAAGAGTTAGTCCGTACTTTGGAGGAGGTTGTGTGCAAGACCTGATCTTTGTCGTGGTCACGATAGCGTTCTTCCTGCTATCGCTCGGTTATGTGCAGTTCTGCGATCAGATTCACTGAGGACAAATCGCTATGAATGCTGAATCGATCATCATGCTGATTGTAAGTGCAGGTTTGATGGTCTACCTGCTGTATGCGTTGCTGAGACCGGAGAAATTCTGAAATGACAACCAATGGCTGGATGCAGATCTTCATATTTCTGGCTCTGATTCTGGCGATCACCAAGCCGCTCGGCGTGTACATGGCAAAAGTGTTCAGCCGTGAGCGCACGTTTCTCGATCCCGTGGTTCGGCCGATCGAGCGCTTGCTCTATCGTGTGACCGGCGTCGATGAAGAGCACGAGATGCGCTGGACCGAATACGCTTTCTCCATGCTGCTGTTCAGCGGCGCTACCATGCTGCTGCTTTACCTGATCGAGCGGGTGCAGCAGTGGCTGCCGTTGAATCCGCAGAAGTTCGGGGCAGTCGCTCAGGCGCTGGCTTTTAACACTGCCGCGTCCTTCACGACCAACACCAATTGGCAGAACTATTCGGGCGAGTCCACCATGAGCTATCTCACACAGATGGCTGGACTGGCCTACCACAACTTCGGCTCGGCGTCGGTGGGGATCGCGCTGGCGATCGCATTCATTCGCGGCATCGTGCGCAAGGAAAAAGAGACCATCGGCAATTTCTGGGTCGATATGACGCGCTCTGCCCTGTGGGTGCTGCTGCCGATCTGCATCGTCTATGCCCTGGCCCTGGTTTCGCAGGGAGCCGTGCAAAACCTCAAGCCGTATGACACCGCGAAGCTGGTCGAGCCACAACAGATCCAAAAGACTGGAACGGACGGCAAGCCGATGGCGGGGCCGGATGGCAAGCCGGTGATGGACACCGTCACCGACCAGACCATCGCACAAGGGCCGGTTGCTTCTCAAGAGGCGATCAAGATGCTAGGCACAAACGGCGGCGGATTTTTCAACGCCAACAGCGCCCATCCCTTTGAGAATCC
>PLHP01000214.1 GCA_003138955.1 Acidobacteriaceae bacterium
TCAAGGACGGCGTCGGCTACGACGCACAGAAGCTCTTGGATTCGGTGAAGGGGCGTTACGGAGAGTACTGAAGAGTTCGCCCTCACTCTTCCACCCCAGTTTCACTCCGCGTTACTCGGGTGCAACTCCAAAAGGTACTAAACGGCCTGTGGCTCCGTTCACCGCGTGGGTTGACCCAAAATCTTCCCACCGGACGCGTGGCGCAGTCGTTCCGGTTGGAGCAAGTTCCCGGTTTGTCGGCAACTCCACCTTGGGGATTACTTCAGGGTAGCTCGTCACTCGGGAAGAACTTACTCAGTCTACTGGGCCGGGATTTCTGTGCGGGGACAAAACTGCTCTATCACGCCTCACGTGCACAACTTCGGGAGGGCCGGCCAAGAAAAACCGCCGCCTTGAAGCCTTTAAAGTCACCAACTCGGTCGCGTAGACTATAATTGCGCGCGGCATGGCCCTCACCTCTGGCACGAAACTCGGTCCTTATGAAATTCAATCCCCGCTGGGCGCTGGCGGCATGGGCGAAGTGTACCTCGCGCGCGACACGCGCCTCGAACGCACTGTCGCCGTCAAGATTCTTCCGCCGCATCTTTCTTCCAATCTCGAGGCCAAGCAGCGCTTCGAGCGCGAAGCCCGCGCCATTTCCTCTCTGAACCATCCCAACATCTGCACACTGCATGATGTCGGCCACCAGGACGGGACGGATTTCCTGGTCATGGAATATCTCGAAGGCGAGACTCTTGGCGAACGCCTCATGAAAGGGCCGCTGTCGCCCGAACAGGTATTGAAGTATGGGATCGATATCTGCGAAGGCCTAGAGAAAGCGCACAAGAACGGTGTGATTCATCGCGACCTGAAGCCGGGCAACGTCATGCTGACCAAGTCCGGCGCCAAACTGATGGACTTCGGATTGGCCAAGGCCACGCCGGCCCAACAACCGCCCGCATCCAGTCTGACCATGACGCTGTCCGGGCCTTCGGGAGGCCAGCCGTTGACCGCGCAGGGCATGGTGCTGGGGACGTTCCAATACATGTCGCCGGAGCAACTGGAAGGGAAGGAAGCCGACGCGCGCTCCGACATTTTCGCGCTGGGAGCGGTGTTGTACGAGATGGCCTCGGGCAGACGCGCCTTCACGGGCAAGAGCCAGGCGAGTATTGTGGCCGCGATTCTGGCTTCCGACCCGCAGCCCATTTCGGCGGCGCAGCCCATGTCGCCGCCCGCGCTCGACCGCGTGGTCAGGACCTGCATGGCGAAGGATCCTGACGAACGCTGGCAAACCGCACACGACGTCAAGCTGCAACTGCAGTGGATTGCCGAGGCCGGCTCGCAAGCGGGCATTCCCGCGCCCGTGGCGGCAAGGCGGAGGATCTCGCAGAAACTGGCGTGGGCGGTAGCCGCCGTGGCCGTTGCGGCCGCCATCGCATTTGCGATTGGCTTTGTGCTGCGCTCGCCCGTGCCCGCCCATCCGTTGCGAGTAAGCATTCTGCCACCGGACCAGCATTCCTTCGATCCGCTGAGCATCGCCCTTTCGCCCGATGGCACGAAGTTAGCGTTTGTGGCAGCGGCCGCCGGAGGAACGCCGCAACTATGGGTGCGTCCGCTGGATTCGACCGCGGCCCAGCCGTTGGGCGGGACGGACGATGCCGCTTTCCCCTTCTGGTCGCCGGACAGCCGCAGCCTGGGATTCTTTGCCCAAGGAAAACTGAGGATCATTGACGCCAGCGGCGGGGCCGTGCAAACTCTGGCCGACGCTTCCCAGCCTCGCGGCGGCGCGTGGGGAGCAGATGGCACCATTCTGTACACGCCTGACACCTTATCAGCCATGTTCCGCATCCCAGCGGCCGGCGGAACACCATCCCACGCGATTGGCCAGGACAAGGCAGCCGCAAGTATTGGCTCCCCGCGCTGGCCGGTATTTCTACCCGATGGAAGGCACTTTATCTTTTTTCAATACCGACCTGACAGCCAGGGAGGAGGGGGAAGTATTCATCTGGGGGCACTCGATTCGCAGCAGGACACAATTCTGGTGGCCTCGGATTACCGTGCCCAATACGCCAGCGGACATCTGGTCTTCGTCCACGGCGGGAATCTGATGAGCCAGAGCTTCGATGAGAAAAAACTGACATTGACTGGGAATCCTGTGCCCATCGCCGAACAGGTCCGTGGTGAAGCTCGGGGAGGAGCTGCGTTCTCACTCTCGAGTGAAGGCAAGCTGATCTTTGCCGGCGGGCAGTCGGCTACCATCGACCTGGCATGGTACGACCGCAGCGGAAAGAAGGGCGACACGATTGACAGCGGAACCTTCCAGGACGCCCACATCTCGCCCGACGGAAAGAAGGTCTCGGCGGCACGGGCCGATGCCGGAGGGCACCTGGAGATTTTCATCTACGATCTGGTCCGCGGCACTAAGTCACAGTTCAGTTTCTCGCAGTCCAGAGATGACGATCCCATCTGGTCTCCGGATGGGAACACCATAGTTTTCGACTCCGCGCGTAACGGGAAAATTGACCTCTACACCCGGCCAGCCAATGGCGCTCGCCAGGAGGAATTGCTGTATCACGACGACTTCGACAAATACCCCTTCAATTGGTCCTTGGACGGAAAATACATCGCGTATGAAACCATAGCCAACGGCCACTTCGATGTATGGGTGATGCCCATGTTCGGTGACCGCAAACCCTACGCCTTCCTGCAGGAAAAGTTCAACATCCGTTATCCCGTGTTTTCGCCAGATGCAAAATGGATGTCTTTCACATCGTTCGAGTCCGGGCATAGCCAGGTCTACGTCGTCGCCTTCCCCAAACCTGGGGGCAGGTTCCTGGTCGGTGACGGTCTGGGAGCAGTATGGAACCGCAACGGCAAGGAAATGCTCTACCGGGATGACCACTCGCGCATGGCATCGGTGGAAGTCACCGCGCACGGCGACAGCGTGGAACTGGGCAGGCCGCAAATTCTGTTTCCCGCACAGTCCGTGGGAACCTCTCAGTTCGAGGTCAGCGCCGACGGCAAGCGCCTGCTAATGATGCAAGCGCCGGTGCAGAGTTCGCCCAGCCTCACCCTGGTCGTTAACTGGCCGCAGGAACTCAAGAAATAGAATCTGCGCTTTCGTGCTGAACCTCCGGGTTCGAGCCGCCGAGGGACAACTTCCGGTTGGTCGGCAAACCGGAAACTATGGGCTTGTTGGCGGTTCATCGCCAAGGCGCTCATTGACTGGATTGTGGTGCATTTGGACGATTCCGTACTCCCGAGACAACACCTGACAATTCTGCCAGCGCCAACCATTGCCTCGAATGCGGGCGGTGTCGGCCTACGCCAATGTCGGCGGCGTAGTAGCGCTTTGCACATCTGCGGGGTTCAACGGCCGAATCAGACGCGATGAAGTAAGAGAATCGCTCGCCGGCCTAAATGTGCGGAACGCTTTCGCCAGCTGCCAGCAGGGTGTTCGTGTCGAAGTCTTTGGCATTCTTAGATGACTCATCAATCTCGCGGACCTTCTCGTACCCCAAGAACCTGATCACTTCGTTCAGACGCAAGCAAGGTCCAGAAAAGGTCGGCCGCCTCAGTTCTTCAAACACCTTCCTTCGCCTGTCCTCAGAGGCGACGATGAACATGGGATAGTTAGAATTTGGCGCCTCCGCCCTCAGGTCAGACAATCTAAGAATCCCGGAGTAGATGGAAGTAGAGTGCTCGATCTCGAATGCCGACTTTATCGAGTACGGTCCGAATTTCCAGACTACGTCGATGTTCTCAATACTCCGGGGTACGTCTAACGTTTGGTGGAATTCACTCAGTACTGAATCACGGAACTTGTGCCCCTCATATTGTTTAGCCTGATCGTTTCGGGGCACCCAGACATCGCACCTCGCAAGCAGCCCTAAGCGAATAAGTCTCCACTGCATTTCGTCATGCTCCGTGGGTAAACGTTCAATACGCTCGTCAATGTGCGCACTTATTATTTCCTTCCGCGTCGGGAGGTGGATCAGTTCCTCTCCTCGTTCGAGCGTCTTCAGGACACCGAGAATATCGCCATAGTTCTGCGAGAAATTCGTGACCGCCGTTTCGTTGATCATGGAAAATCCTTGCGGTCGGTAGTTGGATTGATAACCGAACAAGGGATTCAGCCTCTCGATGGGAACGTCGGTTCTCTCCTCATTGACGATGAAGTACATAAACTCCCACGTGGTGCCTGCATCGTTCTCTTTCCAGAAATATCGAGCGAGATCCTTATTTCTAACCTTGGCGGCGATCTCCCCGGCAAAACGAATGCGACCGCTGTTGTAGATGAGGACCACGTCCCCCGGTGCCATCTTCTCCCACCGCGATTCGTTCATGGGTCCGGGAACCGCTCCCCACACAATGAAGTTCGATCCGTGATAAATCTTCTCCAGGTTTTCGATCTCTTGGGACGGCAGAAATCCTCTGACCTCCTGCAGAGTCCTTTTGCGCTGGATCGTATCCTCGAAATGTCTCTCCGCGGAGGGATTCCCTCCGGCGACGACGAGGAAGACCTTTCTTGAATCTCCGTGGGGCATTCGCGCCATCATACGGCGAGTCCTACAGAGTTCAAATATAAAAAACCATCCCGAGCCGAGTTGGGGCTCCATCAAAGAGAGGGCCTGATAATCGGGAGCTTATGCCCAGCTGTGGCAATCGCAGCAATGACGCATCCTGACACCCACCCTGTCGAGGTAGCACCCTAGACTTCACTACTTCGCTTTCTTGATCCAGTCGGCCTTCCTTGCTCCCTTCGACGGAAGCTCGCAGAATGAGCACCCCTAGAAGGACTTCGGCTAAGCGGGCCGAAAGTCCTCTTCTGGGATCGCCGACTCTTGGGGGGAGAAGGTGTACTCGACTTTCGGTCCTTTGGGTTGTTGAACCCAATGATCACGAACGGCTCGGATCTTCCAGGCCTGGCACACTCCAAGCACGCGAACATGTGTTAACCCGCAGAGATTCTTTGTGATTTTGGCTGGCCGACAGTCAGCCATTCTTTCAGCTTTTCACCCATAGCAAAAAGATTGACTTCTTAGGAATATCCGGAGCTATCGATTGTAAGCATTTCCCGTTGCGGTTCTGGCTAGCATCGCGAAACGGACCCACAAGCGATCACATGCTGCTGACGCCTCGATTCGCTGTTGCTTTGAACCATTTGAGATGCGCGGGCAGGCGGCTGGCTTCCACGAAGGAGTCGACCGGCAGGCGGTGCAGGATGCCGAAGCGAGCGAAGTACACCGCGACGCAAGTGATCTTTCCGCGGCACGCGTCGATTCCGCCGATGCAGGAGAGGCAGTAATAGCCGACAAGTTGGTTGAAAATGTCCCTGCCCATCTCGAGATTTTTGTTGACCTTGATGTCGATCAGAGTGCCGTCGAGGACGAGGTCTCCGTCCGCGCCGCCGACTAGTTCCGCAGCCGCGCCGAAGGTCGGGTTCAGCACGCACGTTCGTTTCGCTCGAAAATCCTCGGGCCGCACGAGCGCCAGCATGTTGCCGATGTCTTCGACCATCGCGTCGTTGATCCGCTGCAAGTCCAGCAGGCCGATCCGATAGACCAGATCGAGCTGCGCGAGGTCCACGGCTGCGCGAATCAATTCCCGGCCAGGTTTTGCGTCGCGCTTGCTCTTGAGGTACGAGCGCACACAATCCTTCGCCGTCTCAACGATGTCGAGCATGCGCTTCTTCGTGCGCGCAGTCTCACGGCGGCTAGCAACCACCAGAGCGGCGCTCTCCTCCGCGAGCCAGCGACTCACCTTGGCGGACGGATTGAGCTTCTGGAGATAGAACCGCATCGCGTAGTCGAAGGCGGTCCCGGTCTTTGCTGCTCATCGTTCCCTCCGGCTCGGAATTGTACTTCCTCTCACAATCTTTGCGCCCATTTCCCCTCTGCCCGCGAAAGTCGGTAGCGTCCGCACATTGGGAGATTATGGCA
>PLHP01000141.1 GCA_003138955.1 Acidobacteriaceae bacterium
ACATTCCCACCGCCCCGGCTGCGGCTGCTACACTTGGTCAAAATCCAACCCCGAAAGGAGCTTCCTCCGCTACCGCCCAGCCCCTTCCCTCAGGCTCATCCTTCGATTGGAAAAGACTGTTCCGAGCCATCTAATTCCGAGCCCGGAAGTTCCACGCGGCCTGTCCTTGCGGGGCCAGAAGTCGGCTTCGGCGTTGCTTTAGGTCGCTACCTGTGCGCTGCAAGTCCTTCAGTTTACGTTTTCAGGCGGATTCAAATCCCACCCTCTCCGCCATTTTATTGCAGCGTCGAGCTCACTCCGGTTTGCCGGTGTAGTGTTGCTCGCGGTGGACATCGGCGTGGTCCTCCAAGGACTCGAGGTGAGTTATGACTTCGGCGGGCGTCCCCAGTTCGGCCGGCAGGCGTTCTTCCAGAATTGTAGCCAGGCGATGAGCTTCGCTGACCGATGTCAAGCGCGGGAACAGCAAGTGCACTTCGATGATCTGGCGGTATCCGGTCGTTCGGAAGCGTACGCCATGGTATTGAATGGCCAGTTCCGAGCAGATTGCATCCAGCTTGTCCCGAATTTTCCGGCCGGCTTTCGGATCGGAATAATCCATCAGGCCGACTGCCGAACGCCAGGCTAAGTGGCCTCCCGACCAAAGAATATTTGCGGCGACAGCGATGGCCACCAGCGGATCGAACGGCTTCCAGTGCGTCAGCAACACCAGGACTAGTCCTCCCACCACGCCAAAGCTGGTCCAGCTATCGGTCAAGACGTGTTTGCCATCGGCTTCGAGAATGAGTGAATGGGTGCGCCGGCCGGTTCGCAGGAGATAGTACCCGAGACCCGCATTGATCACTCCCGCCAGCAGAACCAGCAATGCCCCCGCTCCCAGGTGCTCCAGTCGCAGGCCGACGATCCATCTCCGAATGGACTCAAAGAAAATTGCAATTGCGGCCACAACGATCATGGCGCCTTCAAATCCAGCGGAGAAAAACGTAATCCGTTCGTAACCGTAGAGGAATTGAGGAGAAGCCGATCTGGTGCTGAGCCGAAGACTAAAACTGGCAAACCCCACGGCGATCACGTGGACTACCGATTCGGCCGCGTCGGAGAAAATGGCCGCCGAATGCGTCATGAAATAGACTGTGGTCTTGCCGAGCAGCATTGCCAATCCAACAATCAGGGAAAGACGCATGGCGAAGCGCGCGTCGCGCAACTCCTGTTCGTCTCGTCGTGTAGCGGGGCTGACCGTGGATTGCGTAGGCACGCTCCGTATCCCTGGCTGGGGAACTTAGCATTTACATAGTCCCCCAGAAATCTCACCAGAAGATGTTATATGGGTCAAGCACCCGGCGCGCCGGGCTAAGTAATTCCGAACCATTGATCGCTAATCTCGTCGGGTAAAGGAGTTGAGTTGTGCCCCGGGATTCTCACTGGCCATGAACTTGATTCGTTGACGCAGCAGACGCACTCGCCAGTGTAACTTTCTTCGTGTTGTCGTCGGGTATGCGGTCGATCAGCAGCAGGAAGGGATCTACGCCAGCTTCATCCGGCAGTTCCGCCGTCGAAGGCTGAGAAAGAAAAAAGTGGAGGGTCCGCCGCCATCCGTCCAGCGGAAAATCAAGTTTATGCTTGGCTCAAATGGGGCAACTGTGCTATTCTCCACGGCCTACGCTGTTACCGTGGGGGCTTACATGGAAACTGCAATCGGAGTTTTTACTTCGCGTGATCACGCGGAGAAGGCGGTCAAGGAGTTACGGGAGCGGGGCGTGCCGGAAGAATCCATCGTCTTCCTGACTCGGTCCGAAAATGAGCCAGCACCAGCGCAAAAAACGCACTTGTGGTTAGCTTCGCTGGGGGGAGCCGCGGGGATGACAAGCGGAGTGGTTTCAACGCTGGTTCTTCCCGGGATCGGGACGATATTCGCGCTAGGGCTCGGCGCCGCCGCACTGCTCGGGCTTGCGGGCGCGGGTGTGGCCGCCGCCTCGGCGGCAAAACACGACCCGGACGCGCCGAAACCGACAGCGGCCGATACGTCCTCTGAGGACGTCGCGTTCTTCCGCGAAGTACTCAAAGAAGGGCGTTCGCTGATCGTGGTTCGGACAGAATCACAGGAACTTGCGACTTCAGCGTGTGCGATTCTTGACCGGCTGGGACTCGGCATGCAAAACCGGACCCCCGTCAAAATGCAAGCGGCCACCCGCCACACCGGAGATGTTGCAATTCTGGATATCCGTGGAAGGATCACGCTCGGCGAGGGCAATGTCGCACTCCGCGAGATCGTGCGCGAACTGAGCGACAAGGGGAACAAGAAGATCGTTTTGAACCTGGGTGAAGTTCACTATATAGACAGCGCAGGAATGGGCGAACTGGTTAGGACCCACACAACCGTTCGGAATCAGGGTGGGCAGCTCAGGCTCGCAAACGTGCCCAAGCGCGTAAACGACCTGCTCCAGATGACAAGATTGTTCGCTGTGTTTGATATTGAGGCCGACGAGGCGAGCGCAGTCAGGTCACTGGGAGGCGACCCAACATCGCAGGCTGTGGCCTAACAGGCGGAAAACGAAAGCCACTGCCGCATCCTGAACTCGAAGACCAGCGCTCGGCTCCGCTCAAGGTGATGCCCGGAGCACTGGACCCCGCGGAGGAGTCCAAGAATTGAGAAAATAAGCAGCGGCGCGTCTTTGGAGAATGAGGGACCTACTGCAACTTTTGCGCAGCTGCCAGCTGCATCCCGGTTGCAATCGCGACTTTACGCAGCATGTAATACAAAGTTGCCAGTCCGGCGACGAATAAAAACACGAAAAGCACAATGATGCTCCACTGCGGCGCAACCGGCAGTTGATTAGGGTTGAAGTAGGGCACGAGCGCAAGGTTTCGCAGCACATCGCGCATGATGACCATAGCTGCCACGGTCAGCACGCCGCAGCTTATACCGATCGCCAGTTGCCGCGTGGGAGACTTGTGGGCTTTGGCCATGATGAGATGCGCAACCGCAGCCAGTGGCAGAAGCATCCCAACCCCTAGCAATGCGGTCGCGAGTCCATTGCCGCCGACAAAGGCCAGTCGCACCGCACCGGGCAATTTCACCAGGAACCAGAACCCCACACCAAAATTGAGAAGAGTAGTGCCGGTAAACAGCGAGGACCCTTGTGCGATCAACCACTGGCGATACCCGTCTTCCCGCTGGCGGAAACCCATCACCAGCAACCCCAGCCCGGAGACCGCCAACGCTCCTAACACGAAATGGAGGTACCGTGGCAGAAGGGAAGGTTCTAACCAGTTCAGGTTCCAGCCGCTGGCATTGTTGTGATAGAGGTTGAGCCAGCGCTCGGGCGCCAGCATCAGGGTGAAGTTGTTGCTGTAGACGAAGCCAATGGATGCAAGCAGCACCACCACCAGAGCCAGAACTACCGCCGTCTTTCCGTTTGGCTCGTGCCCCTTCGTCGTCGCTAAGATCATGGAGAAGAAGTAAACGCCGTAGTACGCGAGAACAACCATCCCAATAATGGCAAGCCAGGGCACCCCGATCAGAATCGAACTGGCGTAGAGGAGGTGCCCGTACATCACCTGGAGGAATAGCAACGGCGCCACGCCCAGAGTGATGGTAAAGGCAAAAACAGAGGGCAGGAGGCGTCCGAGATCGCCGGCAAGCCGCGCAGAAAATGCCGAACTCTTGCGCCGCATGGTGCAAACCAGGGCGACGGCTGTGCCTCC
>PLHP01000142.1 GCA_003138955.1 Acidobacteriaceae bacterium
GGGAAAGTTCGCCGACGCCATGGGGTTTCAAGGGCGGGTCTTAAACGACCTGCAACACGCGGTCATGAAGATTCGGATGGTGCCGGTCGATCAACTGTTCCGCCGTTTCCCGCGCATTGTGCGGGACGTTGGACTGCAGTGCGGCAAAGAAGTCGAGCTCACGATCAAAGGCGGGCAGACCGATCTCGACAAAAGTATTCTGGATGCGATTGCCGAGCCCATGACCCACCTGGTGCGAAATGCGATCGGCCACGGCATCGAGAGCGCCGAGGAGCGGGTTCGCGCCGGCAAGCGGGCGCAGGGGACATTGCGGCTGGACGCGTATCACCAGGGGAACCAAGTCGTCATCGAGGTCTCCGACGATGGGCGCGGCATCGATGCGGAAAAAGTAAGGCAGCGCGCCCTCGCCCTGGGATTGTTGAGCGCCGACCAGGCATCACGCCTGAGCGAAGCGGAGACTCTGGAGCTGATCCTGCGGCCGGGATTCTCCACGGCGGAAGAAATCACAGAGCTTTCGGGCCGCGGTGTGGGGTTGGATGTGGTGCAGAGCGTGCTAGCGCGCTTGAAGGGAACGGTGCAGATCGAAACCGCGCGGGCACGGGGCACAATCTTCCGTATGCGGCTTCCGCTGACCCTGGCCATCATTCGGGCGCTGCTGTTCCGGGTGGAGCAGCGGCTCTATGCCCTGCCGTTGAACGCGGTGGCGGAAATCGCGCGCACGGTGGAAGAAAACATTCAGCAGGTGGAGCACTACGAGGTGCTGCAACTGCGCAACGATGTGTTGCCGCTGCTGCGCCTGGGCTCGAAGCCCGCGAGCGGGCCGGAAACGGCGCAGCGCAAGGTCTTCGTGCTGGTCATCAACAGCGGGGAACACAAGTTCGGTCTGGTTGTCGACGCGCTCGAGGGCGAAGACGAGTTGGTCATCAAGGCGCTCGACGACCAGTCGATCACGACCGACCTGGTGAGTGGGGCTTCGATTCTGGGCGATGGGCGGGTAGTTCTCATCTTGAACATGATCGCCCTGATGGAGCGCTTCACGCGCGGGCGGACCAATGCCACCGGCACGCGCATGGCGGGTCTGCTGTCGAGTCTCGCGCCAGCAGCAACGAGCGCTGGTGGAATCCAGACAGGTGAGACGCGAGCCCGCGCTGCGGCCGGGGGCCAGTCATGAAAAAGCCGGTGCGGGTGCTGGTGGTGGATGACTCGGCGCTGATGCGCAAGCTGATTCCCAAGATCCTCGAGGCGGACGACGGGATCGAGGTGGTGGGCACGGCCATGGACGGCTATTTCGGGCTGAAGAAAATCGCGGAACTGGCGCCGCAAGTGGTGACGCTCGACTTGGAAATGCCCGGAATGAACGGGATCGATACGCTGAAGGAAATCATGCGACGCTGGCGGCTGCCGGTGATCGTGGTCAGTTCGCACAGCACAGCCGGGGCATCGATCACGTTCAAGGCGCTGGGGCTGGGCGCGTTCGATTTCGTGGCCAAGCCGCAGGATGTTTCCGCGCGCATGCCCGAAATCGCGGCCGAATTGATCAAGAAAATCCACGCTGCGGCGCAGAGCGCGGGAGTGCACGCACAGTTCCTGCCGAGAGAAGCCCCGGGCGCGAAGGCGCCGAAGCTGCGGCCAGTAGCGCCGACGCACATCGTTGCCATCGGCGTTTCCACGGGCGGTCCGAATGCCTTGCAATACCTGTTTTCGCATCTGCCGGCGGATTTTTCGGGCAGCATCCTGGTGGTGCAGCATATGCCGGACGGCTTCACGGGACTGTTTGCCAAACGGCTGGACGAGTGCTGCCCGATCCGGGTAAAGGAAGCGCAATCGGGCGACTTGCTGGTAGCCGGACGGGCGCTGATTTGTCCGGGGAACCGGCACATGAAAGTGAAGAAATTGCCGCTGGGCAACGTGGCGGTGCTGGGGGATGAGGGCCTGGTGAACGGGCATCGTCCTTCGGTGGATGTGCTGTTCCACAGCGTAGCCGAGGAGTTTGGCGCGCAAGCCATGGCCGTATTGATGACCGGCATGGGAGAAGACGGGGCAGCCGGACTGGGAGAAATCCGGGCAGCGGGGGGATTCACCGTGGCGCAGAGTCAGGAGACGTGCGTGGTATTCGGCATGCCCAAGGCGGCCATCGAACGGGGGTACGTGATGAGGGTCGCAGACCTCCAGGATCTGCCCAAGGTGTTGCAGGCACAGTGCGGGCCCGACCCCGGCCGGCGGGACGCGGCCGACATTAAGCAGGCGACCAGTGCCGGAGGTAACTAGAGTCATCTACCGAAAGTGCGTAGTTCGTGATTAAGTGATAGTTGGTGGAGGAGTGCCATGGAAAAGTTTGCGCCCGTAAAGCGGAGCGAAGACGGAGAGCCGGTGCGCTATCTGATCGTGGATGACTCCGTGTTCGCCCGCAAGAACCTGGTCCGGATGGTCGAAACCTTCGGCGGGCAGGTGGTCGGCGAGGCTGGCGACGGAGTTTCGGCGATCAGCGAGTACGCCCGGCTCACGCCCGACATTGTTCTGATGGATATTACCATGCCGCAGATGGAAGGCAT
>PLHP01000132.1 GCA_003138955.1 Acidobacteriaceae bacterium
GTTGATTGGCAATTATCATTTTGCACGCGATCACGGGTGTGTGCACCCCGGCATGCCTCTTGGCCGCAAGCATCTCCGTCGAAGCCGTGACGCCCCCACTGGTGGGAATGGGCCTTTAAAGAACTACTTATATTCTGGGCGGGAAGTTACGGGAAGTCAACTGCCGATGGAGGCGCTTCGCGGTTACCAGCGAGCCAGGTTTCAAGGTCTCAAAGTTTCAAGGTTTCAAAGTTGCGAGGTTTCAAGGTCCGAACACCATCAGGCATCCTTCAAACATTGAAACACTGATGGGCTCCAGCTAGTTAATGGTGATGGTGGCCGAGACGGACTTTGTGGCGTCGGTTATTGAGGTTGCGGTTATGGTCACGGTACCTCCGGCCGGAACCGTGGGAGGCGCCTGGTAAGTGGTTGGAACATTACTGGCGATGGGGTTTGGGGTGAAGGTACCACACTGCCCGGCGGGGAGGCACGTGAAATTCGCGCCAGCGTTTTTCGTGTCGTTGGTAACGACCGTTGCGATGCCTGCGGTGCCGCTGGCGTCGAGCGCAGTGGGAGGCGGATATTCGTTACTAAATGCAACCATAATCGCGGGAGGCTGGTATTTGGGATCGCCGCACGCGACCAGTACAGCGAGCATAGCTGTGGCAATCGCAGCCTTGGCAATCCATCGGAAAGTTGGTTGGCGAAGGCTCATTGGATGGTTCGATGCTAGCCGCAATACGGGAGTCTAGCATGGATAAAAAGGGAAATCTCGTGGAGTCGCTGAACGGGTTCAATTTCTCGACACGCTCAATGTGCTGTTCACGCAACATCGCTTTGAATCCGAATACTCGCAGCGGGTATGTGGATGGTCCGGATGTTGACGCGACGGAGATTCAGTCGTTCACTTACTAAGTCTAAGGGAGGCCCACCGAGCCCCCCTTAGTTGTGTGCCGAAACGGTGCAGCGGACTGCAGGTCAGCTCGCCACGGCTTCGATGTCGGATTTCAGCTGCGCGAAATTGAAGCCTGGCGCAAAGCCGGCCTTCTCGGCTTGCGGCGGGAGGATGGCGTATGCCTCGTCCACGCACTCATCCCACCAGGCCCAAGTGGCCTGCTGCGTATTTCCCCAGGTCAGCACGGTCACGCCATTCTGGTCGTACGCAACGGCATAGACCGCGTGGCCATCATTGGTCAGCGGGCCCGGCGTCCAGGGCTGGTGGGCGTCGAACTCCTGCTGGCAGTTTTGCTGCACCTGGAAACCCAGGTAAACACCGCCAAAGAGCTGGATGGCCTGCTGAACGTGGGTGTGAGTTTTCGGCTCGATACTCACATAGGTAATGATCTTCTCACCGGAAACAGGGTTCTGGCGCCAATAGTTCAGGACATCAAGCTCGTTGAGTCCCGAGTCCACGCCACCGGTCAGATGCATGTATAACTTGACCGCAGCTTGCTTCGACATGATGGTCTTGGTGTCGATCATTCCCTGGTAAACCGTTTCGGCGTGCGCCAGTGCCGCGATGGTGCAATCACCCAGCGTATCGTTGCCGTCCATAGGGAACAACTTCGTTGGGTCCGTCGTCTTCAGCTTCGGATAGACGCTGGTGGTGAGAACATTGTAGGTCGCCGGGGGGGCGGCGATAGCAGGTGTCAGATAGTTCTTGAAGCGCAAAGTGCGATAGTCCACCTTCGGTGGATGCTTTCCAAATCTATAGTTCGGCATTTCGGAGATGCTCCTCTCGGGGGATGATCCCTACAGGATTGTGTCGAAGACGCTTGCTTCGTTTCAAACAAAGGCATGAAGATTTGGCGCCCTGTGCAAGCTGGCTCTGATATCGGGCCATCTGATCACCCATTTCTTTTGGTTCCCGGCACCCGGCATTTGTCAACAAATTGTCAAATTCATGTCACTTTCTATCCCGAAATACGCCGCTACCCTGATATCAAGCTAGAGTTTAGGGGTATGATTTCTGACTATTCGGTGGGGGGCAGTGGTGAACAAGAACCTATCTTCGGCGGTAGCGGCGGCAACCATGACGATGGAAGCGGTTCCGGCTAATTCGGAGCGGATCCTGGTGATCGAGGATGACCGAGCGGTGCAAAAGGCTCTAAGGCGATTGTTTGAAGCCGAAGGCTTCGTGGTCGATATCGCGGGGAACGGCGCTGCGGGTCTGGAGATGTTTCGGGCGGCGGCGCCGGCGGTGCTGGTGCTGGACTTGAGCCTGCCGGGGACGCCGGGACAGGACGTGTGCCGGGAAATCAGCCAGGCAGCGCCTTCGTTGCCGATCATCATTCTCAGCGCGCGGACGGAAGTGATGGACAAGGTGCTGCTGCTGGAGTTGGGCGCGCATGACTATGTGACGAAGCCGTTCAGTCCACGGGAACTTCTGGCGCGGGTACGGACGGCCATGCGGCGGTCTCTGTCGATGCGGACTCCGCTGACCGAGACTTTCAAATTTGGCGACGTGAAGGTTGATTTCACGAAGATGGAATTGTGGCGGGACGGGAAACCGGTGCCGCTGACTTCGCAAGAGTTCAAGGTGCTGAAGTTCATGATCCAGAATGCGGAACGCGTGTTATCGCGTGAGGAGTTGCTGAACTTCGTTTGGGGATACCGGAATTATCCGAGCACGCGGACGGTGGATAATCACATCCTGCGACTGCGACAGAAGCTGGAGAAAGATCCGGCGAACCCTTTGCACTTCCGCACGGTGCACAGTTCGGGTTACAAGTTTGTGCCATAGTGGAGCGAGGTCAGAGCTAAGAGGTCAGATTACAGAGGTGAAAATCGCAACGGCCTTACCTCTGCAATCTGACCTCTCACCTCTCACCTCTGACCTTTTGTAATCTATATTCTGTAATCCCTTCGAGGTTTTGACCATGGGCGGAATTCGGTTGCGGACCAAGTTCCTGCTTTGCATGGTGGCGGTATCGGCGGCATTGACGTTCACGACGTTGCTGGTGGTGCGGCACACCGTGCAGCAGGAGGTGCGCCTCGGAATCCAGCGCGACCTCGAGAATTCCGTTTCCGCATTCCACAATTTTCAGCAGCAGAGGGAAGTGACGCTGGAGCGATCGGCGGCGCTCTTGGCCGACCTGCCGAATGTGCGGGCGCTGATGACCACGCACGATCCCGCAACCATTCAGGACGCATCGCGGGATTTGTGGCAACTGGCGGGCAGCGACTTGCTGCTGCTGGCCGATTCTTCCGGCAAGGTGATGGCGCTGCAGGCCGCTCCGCCGGAGATCACGGTTCGTGAGGCGCAGGATTTCTTCCCGCAGGTGGTGTCGCGCGACGAGACGCGACACTGGTGGTATGTGGAAGGCCACCTCTACGAAGTTTTTCTCCAGGATATTAATTTTGGTCCCGCGAGCGGGCGTCAGGTTCTGGGATACCTGCTGCTGGGTTACGAAATTGACGACCGCGTTACCCGCGACCTGAGCCGCGTGGCTGCGAGCGAAGTGGCGTTTCGCTATGGAGACGCGATTGTACGCAGCACTCTGAAACCTGCCCAGGAATCGGAGTTGCTGCGCGTGGCGCCGAGAACTACCGCGGGCGCCCCGCAAGGAGATCAGATGTCGCTGGGCGGGGAACGATTCCTGGCGACGTCCGTGGTTTTGCCCACGCCGGGCTCACCAGCGCTGAACCTGTGGGTGTTGAAGTCGTTCGATCAGGCAACCGCATTTTTGAGCAGCCTGAACGAATTGCTGCTGGCGCTCGGCCTGACGGCGGTGCTGGCGGGGAGCCTGCTGGTCTTTCTGATCTCGCATACCTTCACGCGTCCGCTGGAGAATCTGGTCGCGGGCGTGCGGGCCCTGGAGCAGGGGGATTATGCGTACCCGCTGCAGGCGCATGGCGGAGACGAAGTCGCCGAGGTCACGGGAACGTTCGACCGGATGAGAAAGAATCTGCAGAAAACTCAGCGAGAGTTGCTGGATGCGGAACGGCTAGCGACGATCGGACGGATGGCGAGTTCGATCTCGCACGATCTGCGGCATTCATTGGCGGCGGTTATAGCGAATGCGGAATTTCTTTGCGAGAGCAACCTGACGCCGGGGCAGCGCGAAGATCTTTACTCCGAGATACGAATTGCGGTCAACCAGATGACGGACTTGATCGAGTCACTGCTGGAATTCTCGCGCACACGAGAGTCGCTGCGTCCCACGTACGGCGACGTCCGCTCGGCGGTAGATCGGGCGGTGCAGGGGGTAAAGGCGCATCCGGAATTCCAGCGCATACGGATCCGGATTTCCGCGGAAGGGCCAACCGAGGGCTGGTTCGATTTCAAGAAGCTAGAGCGCGCCTTGCTCAACTTGCTGCTGAACGCGTGCGAAGTGGTGCCGGCGGAATCCGGGAAAATCGATATCGAGCTGAAACGCCAGGGCGGGAGTCTGGAAATTCGCATTGAGGACAACGGTCCCGGAATCGCGGAGGCGGTGCGCGAACGGTTGTTCGAACCGTTTGTGAGCCACGGCAAGGAAAATGGCACCGGGATGGGATTGACGGTGGTGCAGAAGATTCTGCAGGACCACGGGGGCGACGTCACGGTGGAGCAGACTTCGGCATCGGGAACGACCTTCCGCGTGAATATTCCGCTGAATCCCTCGGCAGAAAATGCTTTGGCGGCCCGGCATGTCAACTAGACGCCATGGTGCGGTTGCGAACTCCCTGAATGCATATCCGGAATCGAACTTGAAGTGCAAACCTGAAATTCGGAATGAAGTGCGGAGATTGGCAGGAGGCGACATGAGTATGAGCGAGACGCGCTGGTTCGAATGGTTGCGATGGGGGATGCTGCTAGGTGTGACGACTTGGAGTGCATTCGGCGCCGCGCAGGAACCTGCGAATCGGACGCAGCCACTTTCTCCGGAATCGTTGCATGAGTCGGTGAATGACTCGGTTCGCGAGTTGCAGGAGCAGGTTCGCGAGTTGCAGGCGGCGGTTGCTGGGATGCGCTCCGATTGGCAGCGAACGCGCGCGGAAACAGCGGAACTGCGCCGGGAGCTCGAGGAAGTCCGCGCAGGAACGGGACTGCGGAATGCGGTGTTAAGAGATGCCGTGGCGAAGCCGGCGACGTCGACGGCCAACCCCGTGGCGATGGGAAGCTTACGGAACGTCTTAGAGAACTGGGCGCCGCAAGATCAAAGAGCGGAAGATCCGAAAGACGATCGGAAAGAAGATCAGAAAAAAAGCGAGCATGCAGCGCGCCTGGAAGAGGAATACCAACTGCTGAGCGGAAAAGTGGACGATCAGTATCAGACGAAAGTGGAAAGCGCATCGAAGTACCGGGTGCGGCTGTCGGGCATTGTTTTGATGAATCTGGTAAGCAATCAGGGTGTGGTGGATAGCGTTGATCTCCCCACCCTCGCGTATGCGCGGCCGCCCGGCGGCTCAGGAGGAAGTTTCGGTGCGACGCTGCGCCAATCGGAGATCGGGTTCGAGGCCTTCGGGCCGACCGTGGCGGGTGCGAGGACGACGGCGGACCTGCAAGTCGATCTGGCGGGTGGGTTCCCGTCGGTTCCAAACGGGATCAACTCCGGACTCGTGCGCTTGCGGACGGCCACGCTGCGAATGGATTGGACAAACACCTCGGTTGTGGCCGGGCAAGATGCGATTTTCTTCTCACCGAACTCGCCGACATCGTTTGCTACGCTGGCGATTCCGGCGCTGACCTATGCGGGGAATTTGTGGAACTGGGTGCCGCAGATAAGAGTGGAGCACAAAGTGGCGCTGGGGGAAGGGTCCAGCCTGATATTCCAGGGAGGGATTCTCGATCCGGTGAGCGGAGAAGTGCCGGGCACAGTTCCGGGCGAAGTAGCGGGCGAAGCGCCAGGCACCAGTTATTACCGGCAGGCGGGGCCTGGGGAGGCATCGCGCCAACCGGCATACGGCACACGGATTGCATGGACGCGGAATGTTTTCGGACAACCGTTGCGGGTGGGCGTCGGCGGGTACTTCACGCGGCAGGACTATGGTTTCAGCCGGAACGTTGACGGCTGGGCCGGAATGACAGACTTCGATCTGCCGCTCAATCACCAGTTTTCGTTGAGCGGAAAATTCTATCGCGGAAGGGCCCTTGGCGGACTGTATGGCGGCATTGGTCGCAGTGTGTTGTTCAGCGGCGATCCGACGTTGGCCAGCACGGAAGTGCAAGCCTTGGACTCGATTGGTGGCTGGGCGCAATTGAAGTACCGGCCCGCGAATAAATGGGAGTTCAATGCAGCGTTTGGGGTGGATAATCCGTATGCCAGCGATCTGAAATACTTCGAATATCCGCAGTCCTACGGCGATCCGACGCTGGCGAGAAATCAGGGGAGCTTTGTGAACATGATTTACCGTCCCCGATCGGACTTGTTGTTTTCCGCTGAGTATCGACACCTGAAGACGTATTCGCTTACCGACGGCGGGAACAGCGCAGGGCATCTCAACTTGATGATGGGAGTTCTTTTTTGAGCGAGAAGCTGGCATGGTAGGAAGCCGAAGCAAAGAAACGCAGCGAAGAACCTTAAGATAGGCCACCGACGATGAGCCATAGGAAAATCCTGATCTGGGTCGCGATGTGGTGTTCCAGCGCGGCCGGATTGCACGCGCAGCCCCCGACGCAGATAACGACGCAGATCACGACGCAAATAACAAGAACGACTGTGCGCGGGCGCGTCGAGGTCATCGGTGCAAGCGGCGCGGGCAAGAGGCGCCATGGAACGATTCCCGGGACAGTGGTGTGGCTGACGCCAATAACGACGACGGGAGCGGCAGCCGAAGCCGCTACGGCGGCGCCAAATTCCTCCGCCGGTCCGCCGGCAAGTCCGGCGCAAAACCCACGCCTGGTGCAGAAGAACAAGAGTTTCGAGCCGCACATCCTGGTGGTTCCGGCGGGGTCGATGGTGGAATTTCCCAATCGCGATCCTTTCTTCCACAATGTCTTTTCACTTTTCGAAGGAAAGCGGTTTGATCTCGGTCTGTACGAGGCGGGTACCTCGCGGATGGTGCGATTCGACCGGCCCGGAATCAGCTACATTTTTTGCAATATCCACCCCGAGATGAGTGCAGTGGTCATTACTCTGACAACACCGCTGTATGCCGTTTCAAATGCGGACGGGCAACTCAGCCTGGCGGGCGTTCCCTACGGGCGTTACATGTTGAATGTCTGGAGCGAGGGCATGGGTCCGGAAAATACGCAGCCGCTGGCGCGGGAGATCACGGTCGCGGAGAATGCTTCGTCTTTGGGAGTGATTCGAGTTCCGGAAGCGAATGGGCAGCGCATTGCGCATAAGAACAAGTATGGCCGCGAGTACGACGAGCCTACGCCCAACAACTCTGTCTACGAGCAGCAACGCTAGGCCGCGCAAAAGGCGCCTGCTCTCGGGCGGCCTTCGCGTCATTTTCTCTTCACGTTCTTCTTATCTTGTATTTTCGTTTCGAGCGCTTGCGGCTACTTCAAACTGATCACACCAAACGTTCCAGCCAGGTTGTTGTACGGACCATCCCTGGCCGTTGTAGATTGTCGACCAGCCGGAGCCTTGATCGCTGACCCAGAATGGTCCGCCCGAGCCGTAAGCAAGTCCCCAGCCGTTCACTTGCAGCGGATCCATAAACTTGGCCGTTTTCGCCTGATTCGAATCCAGATTCTTGAGTTGATCCTGCGCCAGGGCCGCGCTCGAAACGAGCATTACCCCGAGCCCGAGGCAAATTGTGAAAGCAATCTTGCGACGCTGCATGCAGAATCCTCCTTGGATTGTGGGAGCCGGCGTAGAGAGCAAGTGAGTCGCGGAGCGCAAGACGTTTGAACGATACTTTCTCCGATCCGGCTTGCAATCGAATGCTAGTTCCGCAACGTCAGGCAGGTTGTCAACGCGGTGTCATCTGTTTGCACAATTCTTGTCGGGCAGGTGGAGCGTTCGTGAGCGATTTGGCGCTGTTCGCGAAACGCACACGCTGCTCGATGAACTTGCTGAAGCTGGCCTCGAACTTCCTCTTGTGAGGTTCGACACCGATCTTGCGCGCACATTGGTTTATAATTCCGCGATCTCAAGTGGGACTGTTTTTGCTCGCGGGTCGTAGGTCCGTTCCAGTGCCCGCGACCAAGGAGGATCGGGATGAAACTGCATTTATTGGTTCTGTTCGTTCTGCTTTCGACGGCCGTGCTCGTGGGCCAGACGTTTCGTGGCACAATCCTTGGGTCCGTGACCGACCCCTCCGGAGCATTCGTGGCCGGAGCGACAGTCAAGGTGCGCAACGAGGGCACTGGGCTGGAGCGCACGACCGTAACCAGCGGGGACGGCAGCTACACTGTCTCTGAGTTGCCCATCGGCACATACTCTGTCACCGTCTCGCTGACTGGCTTCCAGACCGCCGTCACCAACAAAGTCGAAGTGGACGTGGCCACGGAGCGGCGCGTGGACGCGCAGTTGAGAACCGGCCAGGTCACGCAGACAGTTGAAGTATCTGGCGGAGACCTTCCCCAGATCGAAACTCAGACCAATGAACTGGGAGGGGTGCTCACCAGCAAGGCGGTCGAGGACATGCCCATCAACGGCCGCGATTACACGAAGTTGATCTACTTGAACCCCGGCGTCGCCGGTTCGCCCGATCAGATCACCGATTCCCCAGGGTCGTTTGGCGAGTTCTCGATGAACGGTGCCCGCGGACGCTCCAACAATTACCTGCTCGATGGGACCGACATGAACGACGGCTATCGCAACGACCCCGCCATCAACCAGGGTGGCGTCTTCGCGGTTCCGTCCGCCATTTTGCCCATCGGCGCAGTTGACGAAATGAAGGTGCTCTCCAACTTCCAGCCCGAGTACGGCCGCAACGCCGGTGCCGTCGTGAACATCGTCACCAAGAGCGGAACGAATAAATTGCACGGAGAGCTCTTCGAATATTTTCGCAACGACGCCCTCGATGCTCGCAATTACTTCGATAATGTGCCGCAGCGGGCGCCTTTCCATAACAATCAGTTCGGCGGCGCTTTGGGTGGTCCGATCGTCAAGAACAAGACCTTCTTCTTCATGGACTATGAAGGCCAGCGCGAGTCGGTGGGAACGGTGACCCTCGCGTGTGTGCCCGATCCAGCCCAGATCTCGGCTGACCTTACAGCGCTGGGACCTTTAGCCAACTCTGTTACCCAGAAGATGCTTAAGTTTTGGCCTGCGCCAAATATTCCTGGAACATACAATAATCCCAGCCTCACCCCAGGAACGGGTGAAGATGCTGGATGCCCCTTGGGACCCAATGCTTCGCTCATCACCCCTTCGTTCAACAACCTGAGCAGTGTGATCGCTAAGATCGACCACAATTTCAACACTAACAACATCCTGACTGGTCGTTATTTCTTTGGGGACAGCACACAGTCTTTCCCGCTGGCGCTAACGGCTTCGGGCGGACAACTTCCCGGCTTCAATACCGTCACCCCGACTCGTGTCCAATTGGTCGCTCTCTCCTACGTCCACACTATCGGCGTGAATAAAGTGAACGAGCTGCGCTATGGCTGGAACCGCTTCGCTGAAGGATTCTTCCCCCAGGACGCAAGCTTCCATCCCCACTCAATCGGACTCTGTGCTGCAAGCTCAACCGCCGATTGCTCGGACGGCGGGCCACACGACTCCGGCCTGCCCATCACCCTGGTTTCGGTGACGCCTACGGGTGCGACCAGTTTCTTTGCACAACCCGGCACGACCTCCGGCGATCCGCGCTCTCGCGTCGACACCAACAACCAGTTCGTCGACAGCTTCTCCTGGAAGATCGGAAAACACGACGTCAAAATGGGCTTTGAATTCCGCCGCACCAGCATTAATCAACAGGAATTCCAGAAGTACTTTCGCGGGAGACTCAAATTCTCAAACCTGACGACTTTCCTCGAAGGAACGCCTCTAGGAGGCGGCTTTGGCAGTCTCCAGTATTCGTCATCCGGCTCGACCGGGCGCCATACTTTCGAAAACAGTTACGGCTTGTACGTTCAGGACGGCTTCCGCCTAAATCCGCGGCTCACGCTGAACTACGGTCTCCGGTGGGACTACTACGGTGTGGTTCAGGAAAAAAACAACCTCTTCGCCAACTATATTGTATCGAGCTTCAACCCTTCGACCGACATCGGCACCGGTGCATTGCAGCAGGTCGGCACCAATGGATTGAATACCCTTTATCAACCCGACTATAGAAATTTTTCACCCCGTGCCAGCATCGCCTGGGACGTCACCGGCAAAAGCAAGACCGTCGTCCGCGCCGGAGTCGGTCTTCTCTATGATGCCTTCTCCCAGGATATGTTTCTTGGCCACTTGCCCTATCCTGCCTATTACGCCCCCGGCCCGGCGTACGGCAACTTCGGACCTGCTCCGATAACGGCGGCCGGACTCAGTCCGGCTTCTGCGACGATCACTGCCGGGACGCCGGTTTACGAACAATCCGGATGCGTGCCGGGAGGCGTTATTTTTACAAATGTCGAGTGCGATATTTTCGGCGTTGACCCCCACATCAAGACGCCCTACATGGAGAACTACAACATCAATATCCAACAACAGATCACCAACAAGACAACGCTCCAGATCGGCTATGTGGGCTCGCAAGGCCATCGACTCTTCCGCTTCTACGACATTAACCAGCCGACACACGCAATTGTGACCCAGTGCGACACCGGCATACCCACCCCACTCCCAGGGTGCACCCCCGGAGGTACCAGCGCAGGCGCAAACGATTATTTCGTGCCTCGACCCTTCAGCTCCCCCTACGGTGGTGGCAATATGACGCAGGAGGGCGCGATCTACATCTTCCAGGAGAAGTCCACCGGGAAGTCAAATTACAACTCCCTGCAGGTCAGCTTCAAAGTTAACGGATGGCACGGTATCACATCGGTGGCTAACTACGTCTTTTCGAAGTCCCTCGACAACTCCAGCGACCTCGAAGACTTCGTGGTCAACGCGGCTCAGCCTCAGGACAGCAACAACCCGCAGGCGGAAAAAGGGCCATCAAACTTCAACATCCCCCATCGCTTGACATGGGTGTTTGGCTACGAGTTGCCGAATTATGCCGGAAGAATGGCTAAGCTACGCAATGGTTGGGGTTTCGACAGTACCGTTTCGCTGCAAAGCGGCCAGCCGTTCACGCTGAACTACAACGGTGAGGATGACTACAGTGGTGGTGGGGATGGCTTCGACCGGCCTGACGTAGTGGGTCCCATCGTCTATCACAAGCACGATCCGGCAAACTTCCTCGACCTGTCGTCGTTTGCCATGCCTTGCACCAACAACAACCATATTTCGGGCTTCGAGTCTGACTGTCTTCCCGGTACGCGCCACTACGGAGATCTAGGGCGCAACTCGCTGGTAGGCCCGACTTACAAACAATGGGACTTCGCACTCTACAAGAACACGGGGATCACCGAGCGTGTGAGAATGCAACTACGTGCCGAGTTCTTCAACATACTCAACCATCCCAACTTCTCGAGTCCGCTGTTGCCGAATTTTATCGCTGACCCAGCCTCCAACTACGTAAAGGGCGCACCAGGCTTCGCACAGGGGCCGACGAGCCCCGTTCCGCGAGAAGTTGGTGCTGGCTTCTACCACATCACCGCCACGGGCGACGTCGGCATCGGTAACCCGTTCCTGGGCGGAGGAGGCCCGCGCGGCATTCAGCTGGCCGCCAAATTCAGCTTCTAGCTTCGCGACTTGTTTCTTTCCCGGCTCCTCCCGCGAAGGTGCGGGAGGAGCGTTTGTTTTGCACGCAGTCCGTTCCTAACGTTTCCGGTAGACTGGGGTACACTTCCATAGCATCTGACTGAGGAGACCAGATTCCCTGAGAGGCGTTACTGCATTTCCCAGAGTTTTGTCACCAAGTTCCGCTCGCTGTATTTCAGTCGAACGTGCGAGGTAGATAGAATGTGCAGGCACAGTCTCCTCTTACGCCATTCAGTAGATGGCCGGAGCAAACGTTGAAGCGCATATGCGCAGCGCGTTAGGTTCCTGCAGAGAGAACCCATTTCTGCACCAACTTCATTTGATCCTAGCGCTCTCCGATTGAGGCTGCGCCGGTGAGGGCGGAGGAAGGAAGGAGCGATCAAGCCTAAGCCATGTCCTAATTGAGCATCTTTTTGAAGTGTGACTGAGGCACAGGAGCGGAAAGCATCGCACTGCTCTTTTTTTTGCAAGCATCGGATTTTTGTCCTATGCTTGCAAGGTCACATCAGGATGTGTGTTGTGCAAGAGACTGAAAAAGAAAGGTCTCAGGCGAACGGAGCATCGGGCTTACTATGCTCTGAGCGAATTGAGAGCTAACTCTCTGAAACTAAAATATTTGAGGGCCCGTAGCTCAAGCGGATAGAGCATCGGATTTCTAAAATGCTTCTATCAAGGCGCGTGACCTGTTTTCAGTAGCATAGAACGATGCAAAGGGCCGGTAGTAGCGGCCCTTTGCTGTTAGTAGCCGCTAATCTGCAATAGAGTCATAGAGTCTGCAAAGAAGTTCGCGTGATCGGCGCGGCAAAGATGAAAACGCTAACTCAGGCGCAGATCAGATTCGCGTATCGTTCGTGGAGGGCCGAAGTGCTTGAGCGCCTTTGGTGTGAAGCCTGGGCCTGAAATTCTCAATGAGTGTAAACGCCTGATAACAGAAGTTACCGCGCAACCACTTTCGCATGATGCAAAAGAAAAGCCGCCCAAACATCGGGCGGCAATGGTGCCTTGCGCACCCGTGTCTCCGGCGACAAATAACTGAACATCTGGCTCTGCTGATGATCTATCCCTCGCATGCTTCCACTCCTATCATGACTGGCCTGTGGAAGAGGAGTAATTTTTCAGCAGCCTGCTAGATTTCGGAATTGGCTACCGAATAGCTCCCAAAATTCGATACTCTCGACTAGCTCTGGGATCTCGAATCGCGGCTTGGAGGTTGCCATCCCAAACATTGAGTCTTTCAAATAACGCACGGATTTTCCTCTGTCCGGATGCGGATGTGACCTGCCCCCCAGAAATTAGTCAAGCGGAAATGTGACTTCTCCATGTAGGATGGCCCGCTCAGGGCCAGAGAGGAGGAGGTCGTGC
>PLHP01000345.1:0-9239 GCA_003138955.1 Acidobacteriaceae bacterium
AGCCATCCGCAGGACGCGCTCACTATCGGGAAGCGGGCGCTGGAGCTGGGGTTCAGCTCAACTATAGGAATCATTCACGACGGCTCGGGACAGTTGCAGCCCTTGAACGACGAAGAACGGCGTGTGTATCACGAGATGAAGAACCTCGAGAAGCGCAGCTTCACGCGCGTGAATGCNNTCGCAGCAGCGCGGGTATCCGGCCATTCCGCTGGAGAAATACACGCTGGCCGATTTGCGCCGCGAGTTCCATACGGAGAAGCCGTGCGCGCCCCATTGCACGGTATCGTGCGTGCACCAGGTATCGGTGCTGGATGCTTGGCGCGCACCGCAACGGCCGGCGCCGGCGTCGGAGCCGGCGAGCGGATTGGTGCACATCGAGTAGGAGAGTAGCTCTCAGCTGTCAGCTCTCAGCTCTCAGCTCTCAGTAAAAACCTTTAACCGCCGAGACGCAGAGGGCGCGGAGAAATCCTTTTGGCTCAGAGCTAAAAGCAAGAGCCCGATTGTCTCGGCGATCCTCGGCGTGCTCGGCGGTGAAGCTTTTGACTTTGCTGACGGCTGATAGCTGACGGCTGATCGCTGACGGCTGATCGCTGCTTCTAGAACGTTGTGGCTACGGTGAAGCGGAAGGTTTTTCGCGGTTCAAGGAGAGTGTAATTGGAGCCGAGGGTCGAGCGCGTCAGGCTATAGGTGTAGTTGCCAGCGGCCAGGTCCTGACAGGAAGATGACCCCGGGGTAGGACAGGGGAACATGCTGCGGGTGATTTGTATGGGCGGAAATGCGCTGCTATCGAGACGCATGGCGTTGTAGGCATAGTAAATGCGGAAGGGCGCATTGACGACCGGAAGCATGGTCTGCAATTCGAGCCCGGTGGACATACGCACAACCCAGTTGGTGCCAGGAACCGGGTTGAGGTATTGCGGGATGCCGGTGATGGTGTGGCCGCCGACACACGCATACGACGTTTGGGGACCGAGGATGGGGCAGCCGAACAGAGTGCTCTGCAGGGTTTCGTACTGGACGGGGTTGATCTGCAACTGTGAAGTACGCAGGATGGGGTCGGTGCCCATATCGACAAAGGGCGCGATGGCGACTGGCCCGGCAATGGTGATGCGGTATTCAAAGTTGCCGTGCACACTAAAGTCGCCGCCGGGAGTAACGAGTTGATTATAGGGAACCGGGATATTCCAGCAGTTGTAGACGCACGTTCCCGAGGAGGTGACCCCCACCGGAAAGCTGGGGTTGGCGGGAACGAAACTCGAATCCTTGTTCCTGAGGGCCACGGACTGGACGCTGGGCAGGTAGGCGATGGGGGAGACGGTGCGGATGTCGAAACCGCGCAGATCGTTTTCGCCTCCGAGGTAGGCTCGTTCAAAGGGGGGAGCGACGACCCCGCTATAGCCGCTGATAAACGAGGCCTGCAGGTTGTAGCCGACGGCGTTGCGACGTTTCTGAACGGGGAAAAACTGTTTGTACTGGACGACGGGCCGGAAGGTGTGAACCGTGCCGCCGAGGCCAGCGATCTCCCCGCCGATGAATAGGCTCCTGCCATGGTGGGGCGCGTAGGGCGAATCGAGCGTGTTCATGCTGAAGCTGGGGGTGATCTTGCTGGTGACGATGCCGCTGAGCGCGTTGGGGCCGGTGATGCCTCGGAAGTTGAGATTCTCGAAGAGCAGCTTGGAAGCGTTGCTGACGGCGACCAGCGAAGAGCGATCGAAGGCGTAGCTGATGCCAAAGCGCTTGAAGGAACGACGCAGCGGGTAGCTTAGGGTCAGGGTGGTGCCGGCACTGGACTGCGAGTAGTTCTGCAGGTTCTGCAGGTAGGCGGCGGGCAGGTTCGGATTCTGGCCGGTTGTAATGGCATACTGCTTTGCCTGGTTATAGTTGGTTTTGCGCAGGTAGACGTTGAAGCCGGCCTGGATGGGCCGGTCAAACAGGTAAGGCTCGGTGAAGCCGAGCACCACATCGCGTTGGCGGCTGCCGAGGCTGGCCTGCACGGAGAGCGTCTCGCCCAATCCAAGAAAGTTGTTGGTGCTGTAATTGACGCCGACAAAGGCGCCGGACAGACCGCTGACGCCGCCTTGCAATCCGATGCTGTTCTTCCCCTTTTCCTTGACCTTCAAAGTGAGATCGACGGTGCCGGCCTTTTCGTCGAGGTGGCGCTCGGTGGTATTGGGATCGTCGGGTTTGAGCTGGTCGAAATAGCCGAGCTGGTTCAGGCGCAGCAGGCTGAGCTCCCAGTAGCGCGAGTTGTAGATCTGGCCTTCTTCCAGAGCAATTTCGCGGCGGATGACTTTGTCGCGGGTGGTGGTGTTGCCCTGGAACTCGATGCGGCGCACGTAGAACTGCTTGCCTTCGTCCACGTCGATTACCAGATTCACGATCTTCTTCTCGTCGTCGAACTTGGTGTCGGGGACGGAAGTGAAGTTAATGTAGCCGGCTTCGCCGTAGGCTTTGCGCAGGTTCTCCAGACCCTTGGCGATTTTTTCGCGGCTGAAAATGTCTCCGTCCTTCATGGGGAAAAGGCTGCGCAGAGCGGCACTGTTGGGGATGGCTTTGTTGTTCTTGAAGGTGATGTTGCCGAGGCGGTAACGCTCTCCCTCCTCGATGGGTATGGTGATATCGACGGATTTTCCCAGACCCGACTGCAGTAACGGGATGTGGAAGCCGGTGTGTCCGGTGTCGTGGATCTCGGTTTTGGGCTCGTCGACCAGCACCTTGAAGTAGCCACGGTTCTGGAATTCGGCGCGGACGCGTTCGGTATCTTCTTCGAGTTTGGTGGCGTCGTAGGTCTTGGCGAAGATGTTCTCCAGGAAGATGGAGTGCGGGATGCCGATGGGCTTGAGGTTCTTCATGGCGGCGCGCAACGTGCGGTCAGCGACGTGTTTGTTGCCGCGGAAGCGGATGCGCCCAACCTTGACCTTGGGCCCCTCCTTAATGACGAAAGTGACGCCGACGGCGGCGGGCGGGATGGGACGGACTTCGGTACGGATGGTGGCGAACTGACGACCATGCTCGGCGAGCAGTTCCTTGAGGACAACTTCAGCCTTCTTGACCTTGGTGGGATCGTACTGGTTCTCAACCGCGAGTCCGACCTTGCGCTCCTTGAAGCGGTCGAGCACGTCGCTGGTGGAGACGGCATTCAGGCCGGTGTAGTTGATCTCGCGGATGGTCGGACGCTCTTTGAGGTAAATGTGAAGGATCCAACCCTTGGGGCTCTCTTCGCGTTCAAAGCGGATGTCCTCAAAGTAGCCGGTGTTCCAGAGAGCGTTGAAGTCGCGTTCGATGGCGGCGTCGTCGTAGACGTCGCCGGCCTTGCTGAAGATGCGAGCCTTGACCGTGTCGGCAGGGATGCGGCGGTTGCCGTGGACGACGATGTTAACGATGAGTTCCTGCTGGCCGACAGCGGATACCGCCAACAGCAGAAACGCTAACCAACCCAGGAGGCGATTCCAAGTGGACCTACGCTTCCAAACTCCTGTGGAGGAAGAAGATGGAGACCAAAAAGAGTCTTTCTGCGGGCCCGTGTCGGGGCCGATTCGCGGGTCGCGCACAGGGATAGCATGATGACGACGATGAATCGCAACTACCTCGAAAAACTAGAGTTAGGAAAACGGTAATTATACGGTAGAGAGTGAGAACCGTCCAAGACTGACGGGGGCGAATTTCTCCCCTGGAGTCACGCCCGAAAAAGTTCCACCTCAACAGAGACGGAATAGAACGTCGCGGCGTTGCCCATGTCAGTAAGTTTTTCTGAGGTCAGCACATTGATATTGCCGCCGCCGGGGCTGAATCGTGCCCAATCGAGGCGGGCGGCAACTACTCCGGGAGGCACTGCACCGTCGACTCGTGCCCGGAGGACGATCTCGCCGCGCGAGTTGAAAGCGCGAATGCGGTCGCCATTGCGGACGCCGCGCGCCTCGGCATCGGTCGGGTGCATTTCGAGATCGCCGATCCATGGTTCCATCTTTCGAACGGATGGGAGGTTGGCGAAAGATGAGTTGAGATGGTTGTCGGGCTTGCGGGCGAGAAGTTCGAGCGGAAAGCCGGCGGCTTTCGATCTTGATCCGTGTCGGGATTCGTCGGGCGGCGTGAAGGCTACGACGGGATCTAGACCCTGATGCTTCAGAGTTTCGCTGTAGAACTCGGCTTTACCGCTGGGGGTGGGGAAGTTGCCTTGGGCGAAGGGGAGGAAGGGCGCTGCAGTCCCTTCCGAGCTGCGCTCGGCTGGACGGACGAATGCGTCCGTCCCTACGTGATTCGTCGCGGCGTCTTCGTTGCCCGCGAAATTCAGGCGTATGTGGCGTTCGCGTTCCAACCGATCGCGGGTGATCCCTTTTAGCCACGGGTTGGGCGAATCCAGGGCGCGGTCGATCATAGAATCCACCGTTTCGCGGAAACAGTCATCCTCAAAACCCATGCGCTCGGCGAGCGCGCGGAACATCTCGACATTGGAGCGGCATTCACCGACCGGATCCATCGCCTGATTCGAAACCTGGAGGTAATAGTGGCCGTACGCGGTCTGCAGGTCTTTGTGCTCGAAGAAAGTGGTGGCGGGGAGCACGATGTCCGCGTAGTCGGTGGTGTCGGTGAAGAACTGCTCGTGGACTACGGTGAAAAGGTCGGGGCGCATCAGTCCGCGGACGACTTCGTTGTGGTTGGGGCAGACTGCAGCGGGATTCGAGTTGTAGACGAAGAGCGCCTGAATGGGCGGCACCATCTTCGGCACTATCTTGGGCACTATCGCCGAGTTCAGCACGCTGCCGAGCTGCACCATATTGACGATGCGGGCGGGGCGTCCCAGGGCCTTCTGCATTAACTCGGGCATTTCGAGCGCTTCGCGATTCAAACCGTAGGAACCGCTGAGCGAGAGCTGGAGTCCGCCTCCGAGTTCTTTCCACGACCCAATCAAACAGGGGAGCATGGTGACCGCGCGCATGGACATGCCACCGCGTTCGGAGCGCTGGATGCCATAGTTGACGCGAATCACGGACGGACGTTCGGTGGCGTACTCGCGGGCGAGTTTGCGGATGTCGTCGGCGGATATGCCGGTCCAGTGGGCAACTTCTTCCGGCGGATATTGTTGTGCGCGAGCCTTCAGGTCTTCTAAGCCCACGGTATAGCGCGAGACGTAGTCGGCGTCGAAAAGATTTTCGTTAATGATGACGTGCATCAGGCCGAGAGCGAGCGCGGCATCGGTGCCGGGATGGATGGGCAGGTGCCAGTCGGCGCACTTCGCGGTGCGCGTGCGGTAGGGATCGATGACGACCAGTTTCGCGCCTTTGCGGCGAGCTTCTTCGATGAAAGGCCAGAGATGAACGTTGTTGCCGTGAATATTCGAGCCCCAGGCGATGATGTAGCGCGCATGCGCAAACTGTTCCGGCTCGGTGCCGAGCTTGATGCCAATCACCGATTTCAGGCCCTCTTCGCCGGCGGTCGAGCAGATGCTGCGCTCCAGTTGCGAAGCACCCAGGCGGTGGAAGAAGCGGCGGTCCATGGAAGCGCCGTTGAGCGCGCCGAGCGTGCCTCCGTAAGAGTAGGGGAGGATGGATTCGCAGCCGTATTCGGCGACGATACGGCGCAAGCGATGCGTAATTTCGTCGAGAGCCTCGTCCCAGGAGATGCGCTGGAAAACCTCGCGGGCGGGGGCGCCCGCGCCACACGGGCCTTTGGGAGCCACGCGCCGCATCGGATATAGCACACGACCGGGCGAGTAGACGCGGTCGAGATACTTGGCGACTTTGGCGCAAAGAAATCCGCGGGTGACGGGGTGCTCGGGATCGCCCTGAATCCTGGTGGCGCGGCCGTCTTCAATGGTGATCAGGACGCCGCAGGCATCAGGGCAGTCGTGCGGGCAGGCGGCGTGGACGACGCGCTTCATAAAGTCACCGCCGGTTGCCAGTACACCAGCGCCGGTTTTTCTGGTAGCTGGCAACTGGCAGCCGGCAACTATTCTACTTGAATTCCAGGACTTCTTTTTCTTTGGCTTTGCTCATCTCTTCCATCTTCTTGATTTCGTCGTCGGTGAGCTTCTGGATTTCGTCGAGGGCGCGCTTCTCGTCGTCCTCGGTAATTTTCTTGTCTTTCAGCGTCTTCTTGATGGCGTCGTTGCCATCGCGACGGATGTTGCGCACCGCGGTGCGGTGCTCTTCGAGAATCCGGTGCAGGTGCTTGACCATGTCCTTGCGCCGCTCTTCGGTGAGCGCGGGTACGGGCACGCGCACCATCTTGCCGTCATTCATTGGGTTGAGGCCGAGATCGGCGCTGCGGATGGCTTTTTCTATCGCCCCGAGCTGAGACGGATCGAAGGGCTGCACCGTGATCATTTGCGGCTCGGGCGCGTGAATCTGGGCGATCTGGTTGAGTGGCATCTGCGACCCGTAATAGTCGACGGAAACGGTGTCGAGCATATGAACGTTCGCGCGTCCGGTGCGGGTGGCGGTCATTTCGCGGCGGAAGTCTTCCACCGCTTTATCCATGCGCGTCTTGAGGGTTGCGTAGACTTCTTTCAGGGCAGGATGAGCCATAGTTCGGGGCTCCTAGTATGCATTGAAATTAAAACCGTAAATTATAAACCGTGACTAAGGTCAGAGGTTAGAGGTCAGATTGCAGAGGTGAGAACCCTTAGGGACATGTCTTGGTTTTACCTCTGCAATCTGACCTCTAACCTCTGACCTCACTTACGCGCTTACCAGCGAGCCTATCTTCTCTCCGAGCACTACGCGGCGGATATTGCCGCGCTGGTTCAGGTTGAAAACTATGATGGGGAGATTGTTGTCCTTGCACAACGAAATGGCGGTCGAGTCCATCACCTTGAGGCCGAGCTTCAGAACATCCATGTAGGTAAGGGTGGAAAACTTCTTGGCATCCTTCACTTTCATCGGGTCGGCGTCGTAGATGCCGTCCACTTTGGTGGCTTTGAGGATGGCATCGGCTTTGATTTCCATGGCTCGCAGCGAGGCGGCCGTATCTGTGGAGAAATAGGGATTGCCGGTGCCGCCGGCGAAGATGACGACGCGTCCTTTTTCGAGATGGCGGATGGCTCGGCGGCGGATGAAGGGCTCTGCTACCTGGTTCATCTCGATGGCCGTCTGCACGCGGGTGAAGACGTTTTGCTTTTCGAGAGCGTCCTGCAGGGCCAGCGAATTGATGACGGTGGCCAGCATGCCCATGTGATCGGCGGAGACACGATCCATGTTCTTTGCCTGGTCCGCAACCCCGCGAAAGAAATTGCCGCCGCCCACGACAATGGCCAACTGGATGCCGAGGTTGCGCACTTCGGCAAGTTCAGCCGCGACTTCATGAATGCGGGTGGTGTCGACGCCGAAGCCTTGATCGGCGGCCAGGGCTTCGCCGGAGATTTTCAGCAAGATGCGCTTGAAGATCGGTTCAGACATGGCAGGGCGAGTCCTTCACTTGGCAAAAGGTGACTAGTTACCTGGGAAGAAGCATAAACGAAAGGGGCGCCGCAGCGCCCCTGAATAATTCTTCTGCTACTTGGCAACCGGCGCAGACGCCTCGCCACCCGCGTCCGGCTTGCTGCTGACGAAGGCGACGGTAGCGGTCACATCGCCGACTTTGAAGCGGGCGAAGCGTCGCACGGCGATGTTCTCGCCGAGCTTGCCCACTTTGGCGGCGATCAACTGCGAGATGCTGATGGTCTGGTCCTTGATGAAGGGTTGCTCGAGCAGGCAGACCTCTTCATAGAACTTTTCCATCTTGCCGGCCACGATTTTTTCGACCACGGGAGCGGGCTTGCCGGTGGCAGCGGCCTGGGCGCGATAGATATCTTTCTCGCGCTCGAAGGCTTCCGGCGTGACGTCTTCTTTCCGGACAAACTTCGGATCGCTCGCCGCAATGTGCATGGCGACGTCGTGGACCAGTTCTTTGAAGTCTTCGGTGCGCGCGACGAAATCGCTTTCGCAGTTGACCTCGAGCAGCACGCCAATTTTGCCGCCGGCGTGAATGTAGTAGCCCACCGAACCTTCGCTGGTGACGCGCGCCGCTTTCTTGGCCGCGACCGAAACGCCCTTTTTGCGCAACAGGACGATCGCCTGTTCCAGGTCGCCTTTCGCTTCGGTCAAGGCCTGTTTGCAATCCATCATCGGCGCTCCGGTTTTTTCGCGGAGCTCTTTTACTTGGGCAGCAGAAATATTTGCCATAGTGGCGCTCATTCGGAATTTTTCCTTCAATTGAAACTTGCTGTTATAAAACTCGACCCGCGCACAGTCGAACTGCGCGGGCCAGATATCGTGGTCGCGGATTCCAAGGCCGCCCCTAAAGGGGTGTCTAATTTCACAGGGCTTGCGGTATCGCTAAAGCGATACCCTGATACGAAACTCGGTACAGAACTCAAGCTAGAACCGGCGCGTCTCGGCCTGCAGTTCGTCGACGTCTTCCGTGGCGGCCGAGGGACGCTTGCGCGTGCCCTTGCCCAGCACGTCTTCCATGCGGATCTCTTCACCTTCGACGCCCGTGGCTTCGGGTCCGGCAGCGGCACCGCTCGTTGCGCCCTCAGTTGCGACTTCGGCAAGCAGGTCTTCAGCGCCGGGGGCTGCGACCGCCGGTTCGGACTCTGCTGCCGCCTGAATGTCCGCCGTTTGCTTATCGTCCCGGGCGTGGACGCCCTCGGCAATCGATTCGGAAATCTTCGAGGTGAACAACCGGATCGCACGCAGCGCGTCGTCGTTGCCTGGGATCACGTAATCCACTTCGCTCGGGTCGCAATTCGTGTCGACTACGGCGACCACGGGGATGCCCAGCTTGCGCGATTCTCGCACCGCGATCTGCTCTTTGTTGGAATCGATGACGAAGATCGCATCCGGCAACCGGGTCATGTTCTTGATGCCCGCCAGATTGGCCTGCAGGTGCTTGCGCTCGCGCTCGAGCTTGATCACTTCCTTCTTCGGAAGCAGATCGTAGCGGCCATCGGTGGCCATTTCGTCGAGCTCCTTGAGCCGCTTGACGGATTTCTGCACGGTGACCCAGTTGGTTAACAGGCCACCCAGCCAGCGCTGGTTCACGTAGAACATCGAGCAGCGCTGCGCTTCTTCGGCAATTGCGTCCTGGGCCTGGCGCTTGGTGCCCACGAAGAGGATGATTCTGCCATCGGCGGCCAGGTCCTGCACGAATTTCGACGCCTCTTTGAACATCTTCAGTGTCTTCTGCAGATCGATGATGTAGATACCATTGCGCTCACCAAAGATGAATTCCTTCATCTTGGGGTTCCACCGCTTCGTCTG
>PLHP01000345.1:9277-9526 GCA_003138955.1 Acidobacteriaceae bacterium
ACCGGCAACTGCATTTTCCGGATTGCCATTCCCGACCACCCCGCCTCGGTGAGGTGGGGGGATGAATTGAACACCTAAAACCAGCTGTCAGCTATCAGTTGTCAGCCGTCAGTAAAACCCTACAACCAGTCGTTGGTCGTTGGTCGCTAGTCGCTAGTCGCTTGCGAGCGACCATCGACTAACGACCATCGACTATCTCTTCGAGAACTGGAAGCGCTTTCTTGCGCCTTTTTGTCCGTACTTCTTGCG
>PLHP01000345.1:9566-12879 GCA_003138955.1 Acidobacteriaceae bacterium
ATGCCCAGGCGCACGGCATCGGCTTGTCCAGCGATTCCGCCGCCGCACACGTTGGCCAGCACGTTGAAGTTGGCCGTGGTCTCGGTCGAGACCAGCGGCGACTTCGCGCTGATGCGCTGCGAAGGCGTCACAAAGTATTCGTCGAACGCTCGGCCGTTAACCTTGAACTCGCCGCTGCCAGGGCGAAGAAAAACGCGCGCGATCGCCGCCTTGCGGCGTCCGGTTCCGTAGTATTGAACTAATTCTGCCATTGTTAGTTTCTGGCTTCTAGCTTCTGGCCTCTAGCCACCTAAGGGCGAAGACAGCGCTGTCCGCCGATCAACCTTTCCAAAATATCTAAAATCTGTCTCACTGCGACTTGATCGCTAGAAGCCAGTAGCTTCCTACGCAAACACCTTCATTTCCGGCTTCTGCGCCTCGTGCGGATGCTTGTCGCCCCGGTAAACCTTCAGCTTCGTAAACATCTGCTTGCCCAGTTTGTTCTTGGGAAGCATGCGCGACACGGCGTCTTCAATCACCAGTTCCGGCTTGCGGACCATGCGCTTCTTCATCTCTTCCGAGCGCAGTCCACCGGGATAACCCGTATAGCGATGATAGACCTTCTGATCGGCCTTCATGCCGGTGATCTTGATCTTCTCGGCGTTGATGATGACCACGTGATCGCCGGTGTCTATGAACGGCGTGTACTTGGGGTTCTCTTTGCCCATCAAGATGCGGGCTACGCGCGAGGCGAGGCGGCCGAGCGGAAGCCCGGTGGCGTCCACCACAAACCACTTGCGCGCAATATCTCCCTCTTTGGGGAAATAGGTTGACATCGGAAATCTCCCAGAAATTAAAGAACTTATGAAGACCGCTGAGTGCCCTGATCAATATCATCTATCCACGCAGAACGCGCGCTAGGTGTTCCAGGCGGGGCAGCCGCAGGACTTCCAAAGAAGTTAAGGATAGCCCAGCGCCGACGCGCTTGTCAACGAAAGTAACGCGCAAGTAGTGGCTGAGTTTGAAGGAAAGGCTACTTTGAATCCTGGCATGCGATGGTTATTGAGGAAACATGCACCGGAAGCGTCGCCTGGCCATCATCAGGAGGCTGCGGAAAAAGTCAGTATTCGGCCCTCAGCCCCTAAAGGGGCGGTTGATTTCGAAGGATTTGCGGCATCGCTAAAGCGATGCCCTGACATGAAACCGGAGTTTTTCAGCAGCCTGCCAGGACAGTAGCGCGATCCGGTGATCTTGGCCGAAAGGCCGCGGTTTCTTGCACTATTTTCTGTGCAACTTTGCGTCCCACGCCCCCTGCCGACGGTCGAAATTTCTCCATGAAATCCTCATTGAACCCTACCGACCCCTGTGCTACTTTTTAACTGTGCAGTAATAAATAGCAGGAGGTCTAGCAAGGATGCTGACTCCAAGAGAGCAACTCCTGACCGGTCAGGATGAGTTCCAGCGACTGGTTCAGGAGCACTCGCAATATTCCCAAAGGCTGGAATCCCTCACACAAAAGCGATACCTCACAGACGACGAAAAACTGGAAGAAGTGCGACTGAAGAAACTAAAGTTGCGCCTCAAAGACCAGATGCAGACGATGGAGCAGCGGGTTCGGCAGTCTGCGTAGATTAAAAGGACCGAGTAAGCGGGTCCGAATGCAGTAAGAGGCAGGGTCTCACCCGATCCATGCGATTTTACCGGGCGCGTCTAAGCGCCTTTTTTTATTGCAGTTATGTAGAATATCGCGGCCTCGCTCTATAATCATTCTGAATTCCATGGTGCGTGACGGATACTTCTACGGTTTGGGCTCGGTTCTTGTTGCCGGCGTGATCGCGTGGCTGGCGGCTTGGCCTTACGCCGTCCCGGTGTTGCTGCTGGCAGCTTTCTTTCTGTGGTTTTTCCGCGATCCGGCGCGCCGGATTCCGGAAGCTTCCGGCAGCGTCGTTCCTCTGGTTTCTCCGGGGGACGGCAAGGTGACCGATGTTTCGGTGGTGGCTTCTGGCGGAACTTCCCTCGGAAGCATGCGCAACCGGATCAGCATTTTTCTGAGCGTTTTCGATGTGCACGTGAACCGTTCGCCCATTGCAGGCGTGATCCGCGAGGTGCGCTATCAGCGCGGCAAGTTCCTCAACGCCATGGGAGCGCATTCGGCGGAGGAGAACGAGCAGAACATCGTCACCGTGGAAGGCGAAGGCCGTACCGTAATCTTCAAGCAGATCGCGGGCTTGATCGCGCGCCGTATCGTTTTCAATTTCAAAGTGGGAGACCATGTGGCCTGCGGCGAGCGGGTCGGGCTCATCAAGTTTGGCTCTCGCGTGGATGTTCTGTTCGATCGCGATGCCGCGATCCAGGTGAAGCCCGGCGACCGGGTCAAGGGAGGAGCCACAGTGCTTGCCTGGTTGCCAGTTGGGCAGCCGGTCGCGCAGGCGATTCATGCCGGCGTGGCCGGGGAGCGGGAAGCGCGTTGAAATGAAAGAGCGGGGAACATGGAAGAGCTAGAGCCGCATCGTCGTGAATCGGATCGTCCGCGGGGAAAATTGCGCAAGGGCATGTATATACTGCCTTCGCTCTTCACCACGGGGAATATCGCGGCTGGGTTCTACGCGATTTTGCAAACCGTGCATGGCAACCCGAGTGAACCCTGGCACATGGACTTCGCCGCGATGGCCATCGGCTTTGCCGTATTGTTCGACGGTCTGGACGGCCGCATCGCGCGCATGACCCACACCTCCAGCGATTTCGGCAGGGAACTCGATTCGCTGGCCGACGTGATTACCTTCGGGGTTGCCCCGGCGCTGCTCGCCTGGATGTGGGGCTTTCATCTGTTGCCGGCGGGCGCGATTGCCCCTGACCTGCACTTGAAGATCACGCAAGGGGGTTCGATCGCCTGCTTCGCTTTTCTTATCGCAGGCGCGAGCCGCCTGGCCCGCTTCAATATTGTGAAAAATCCGCAGCCTTCGAATCCGGGACGTCCGGGAAAGAAATATTTTGTGGGCATGCCGATTCCGGCGGGGGCGGGAGTGATTGCGGCGGTTGTCCACTACTCCGCCGGAGAGCCGGTGATTTCCTGGTGGACGGCGATGAGCTGGTTGATGATGGTGGTCGTGGTCGGTTATCTGATGGTCAGCACTTGGCGTTTTTATAGTTTCAAGGATATTGATTTCCGCTCGCGGCATCCCTTCCGCCTGATTGTGCTGTTTGGCGTGGTGGGCGCGTCGATCTGGTTCTTTTCGCGCCCGGCGCTTTTCGCCATCGCGATTCTATACATGGCTTCCGGCGTGCTGTGGCGCTTGCAGTGGATCTTCCGCCGCAAGACGCCGCCTGCACCTCC
>PLHP01000138.1 GCA_003138955.1 Acidobacteriaceae bacterium
TTCATGCCATCCAGATTCCGGATGGGACGCAGGTCCACCTGCGAGCCCGGCAGGAAGGCGCGCGCTCCGTGAATGTCCAGGGTCAGGCCGCCTTTGATGCGCTCCACGACGATGCCCTGGATCGGCTTCTTTTCGTTGTAAGCGCGCTCGATCTCGTCCCACGACCGCAGCCGATGTGCCTTCAGATGCGAAAGGTTGACGTAGCCCTCTTCGGTTTCACCCTTGTCCCGCATTACGTCGATCTCATCGCCGGGCTGGAACTTCGGCTTGCCCTCGTGATCGAGAGCTTCCGCAATCGGCACCATGCCTTCGGATTTCGCCCCTATATCGACGACGACGTGGGTCGCGGTCAGTTTCACTACGCGGCCTTTGATTACGTGGTCCTCGCCAACCGCTTCCTCGGTTTCAGTCTCGAAGTGGTGGAGGGCGGCCGCGAAATCATCGCTGGCAGCCGTGGCATTCTCGGGGCCTGAATTTTCAGGAGGTTCGTCTCCACAAGCGTCGTTTTCACGAGTGTCGATTTCTTGCGCGTCAGGGGCGGAAGCCAGCGCTTCCGCGGGTGAAGGTTGTGCGGCCTCGGGAGCATCTAGTACGGCCGAGGCGCCGGCGTGGGTGTCGTGTGCAGTTGTCATGGTTTCAAGACTGGTTTCAAGATTGCGAGCGGTGGTGTCGTCGAGCAAGTTCATAGCCTCTGTGTCGCACGCGTTCGTGCGCAACTCATATGGGACGTGGTGTAGCGGACTGCTGGCGTGGTCATTAGGTTGTGTTGAGGCCGACCTGGCGGACGACCTTAGGACAATTCCAGCCGGTTCGAAACCGCGTCCAAATAGGGACACTTTGACTATAGCAACCGCTTTGGAAAAGTGTCAAACGGGATTCCGGCCAAAGACCTGAGAATTTACAGACTTGTCACACTGGCGGTGAGCCGTGAGCTTCGGGCCGCGAGCTAGGAGCAAACCGTCGTCCGCCCACGGCTTTCTAGCTCGCAGTTCGTAGCTCGCGGCGCGCAGCATATTTCTGCTACCCTCCCCCCATGGATCTTCTCTGGACTCCGTGGCGTTACGCCTATGTCACTGGCGCCGACCAGAAGCCGGGCTGCATCTTCTGCGATGCTCCTAAAGAAGACGACCAGCAGGCCCGCATCGTCCACCGCGGCGCGCATTGCTACGTCATTCTCAATACCTATCCGTACACGAATGGGCATGTCATGGTCGTGCCCTATGCCCACCTCGACGAACTCCACAAACTCCCCGCTGATGCCGCCCACGAGATGATGGCTCTCACCCAACGGATGGAGGTGCTTCTGCGCTCCCTCTATCGGCCCGACGGCATCAATCTCGGC
Source organism: Acidobacteriaceae bacterium (assembly GCA_003138955.1). Classification (GTDB taxonomy): domain Bacteria; phylum Acidobacteriota; class Terriglobia; order Terriglobales; family Acidobacteriaceae; genus Acidiflorens. The sequence continues at coordinate 1,343 of PLHP01000138.1, forward strand.
ATGAATATGGGAAAAGCTGCGGGCGCCGGCGTGGCTGGACACATCCACATGCACATTCTGCCGCGCTGGGTAGCGGACGCGAATTTTATCAGCGTGATCGGCGAAACCAGGGTACTGCCCGAACCGCTGGACGTGACGTGGGAGCGGATAAGGAAAGAATTTGCAATTGGTGATTTGTAATTGGTAATTTGAAAAGCCCGCCGCAGGGAGGATCCGGCCAAGAATAGTGAGATGGAGACTCAACATGAGAATTTGCACGGTGCTCGGCTTTTCGCTCTTGATAGTCACTCTGGCACGCGGCCAAGGCTACCGGCCAAAGGAAGGTTATGTTCCTGACTCGACCACTGCTGTAAAGATCGCTGAGGCAGTGCTGGTGCCTGTTTATGGCAAGAAACAGATCGATTCCGAACAACCCTTCACTGCCAAACTGAAAGATGATGTGTGGACTGTTTCTGGCACCCTACGCTGTCCAGACGGCAGAGGCGGTATGACCACTCAGTGCGACGGCGGAGTCGCCGTAGTCCAGATCTCGAAGGTCGATGCGCGCGTTGTTTCCATGACCCATTATAAGTAACTTCATGCCGATTCCTGCCATCCCGCAGAGTGCGAAGTTTTCCCCATCCATCTCCACGCACTCGCGACGATGTCGGAGAGATTGCGCTTAGCCCTCCATCCCAACACGCTTTGAGCCTTGGCCGGATCGGCCACCAGAGCTGGAGGATCGCCCGGCCGCCGCGGTCCGATCGTTCGCCGAACCGGGCGTCCAGTGGCATTTTCCACCGCCTGAATGACTTCGAGCACGGAATATCCACGGCCTGTCCCAAGATTGACGACCAGCGAGTCGCCGCCGTTTTCGTCGCCGTCCCCTTCAAGGTGCTGCAACGCCCGCACGTGCGCATCGGCAAGATCGTTCACATGAATGTAGTCGCGGACGCAGGTACCGTCCGGCGTCGGGTAGTCGGACCCATAGATTTGCAAAACGGGAACTTGCAACTCCGGTCCGTTCGAGGTGGTGGCGGCCAGCGCCAGCGGAATCAGGTGAGTTTCCGGGTGGTGCATCTCGCCAATCTCGCCGCTTTCATCGGCTCCCGCCGCGTTGAAATAGCGCAGGATCACCGAGCGCAATCCGTGAGCCCGGCCGTAAGCTTCCAGCGCGTGTTCGAAAAAAAGCTTCGACGCGCCATAGGGATTCAACGGCTTGCGCGCCGTCGCCTCCGGGATCGGGTGCCGCCGCGATCGGCCGTACACGGCGCAGGTCGAGGAAAACACGAAGCGCCGGATACCTGCCTCCAGCACGCAGTTCAGCAGGCTCAGCCCCCCCCGCCACGTTGTTGCGGAAATACTTTTGCGGGTTCTCCACCGACTCGCCCACATAAGCGTGGGCGGCAAAGTGTACCACCGCGTCCATATCCGCGAGCACCGGCCGGAGCCGGGCTTCGTCGGCGATGTCGCCCTCCACCAACTCGAACCCCTCCGCCAGGCGCCGAAACCCGGTCGAGAGGTTGTCGTAAATCACGACCTCATAGCCCGCCCCCCGCAGCGCCCTAGCCGCGTGACTGCCGATGTACCCCGCTCCCCCCACCACTAAGATCGCCAAGAAAAGCCTCGCCTGTCTGAGTAGAGCGGATTTACCGTCGCCGTACCAAGCTCGTGTGGGGACGGGCGTCTCACCCGTACAAGCCAACCGCGGCTCGGCATCCGCCTGTGGTCACAGCCATTCTGGATTCGCTCTACCGATCATGTTGCCGTGATAAGCAGCCGGGGCGAAGTGATACTCATCACCCTCCGTTTGTGACAAAGGGTTAGGGGTAGCAGTCCGTGGCGAAGCTGAAAGCTCGTTATCAATCGCAGTTCGCCCGATTTTGTCATCCCGAACGCAGCGAGGGATCTGTAGTTCGCCGCAAGTTGCAGATCCCTTGCCGCGCTCGGAATGACAATTCAGGGTAGGTGTTCTCCGCCTGTAGCTGCCGCCTGGTGTAGAATTTGAAAGTCAACCCCCACGCTGTCATCCTCGACAGCGGATTCCATCGGGACGTAGCGCAGCCTGGTAGCGCACTTGCTTGGGGTGCAAGGGGTCGCGAGTTCAAATCTCGCCGTCCCGACCATTCTTCATTTCCTGCCCGCTGCAAGATCAGATCGAACGGTTTTCGGTAAGCGAGCCAAAGACTTACGCCGTCCGTCCCGTTGTTCAAAGCACTGATTTGAGCAATTCACCGCGTTTTGCTGAATTCCTCGTAAGGCTAGCCGCGGGTTAACACTTCCTAACTCGTAAGCTTTTTCCTTGTCCAACCAACTCGATCGGACTAGACTGTTATAACCCCTTATACGGGCGCGCAAACGTGCACCGTTCCGAGTGTTTCGCTGGGAAGCATAGGACTATGATCAATCGAAAGTTCCTACAGGCATTTCTCCTCCTATTTCTTTCCTGCGCCGCAGCTGCTCAGATAATGAGCATCCCGAATTCCAACATGGGGGGGGTTACAGGTATGCCCGGGTCGCTCGGCCTGATCTCTCCTGAACAATTCACGAATGATTTGTGGGCTATATCCGGCCACCAGAGCCCACTGGAGAGCCCCAGCGGTTCTCTCTCTGCGCTCGACCTCAAAGCTCCCGGCAAGGCCCGTCGAGAGTTCGAGAAGGGCTATCAGCTCCTGATGCGCAAGGATCATCAGGGTGCCGTGGGGCACCTGACGATTGCCACTGCGATCTATCCCAGCTTCGTCTCGGCGCACAATGCTCTCGGCACAGCCTATTTGGGTTTAGGGCAGAACGATCAAGCGCGGGCCGAATTCTTCCAAGCCGTTTCGCTCGATGACCACCTGCCTAATTCCTTTCTGAACCTGGGTTGCGCCGAGCTCGCCCTCCGGCACTTTTCCGCCGCGCAAGAATCCATTCAAAAAGCTTCCGCTCTCGCTCCCCTCGATCTTACCGTGCTTACGGCGTTGGCCTACGGACAGCTCCTGAACCGTGACTATAACGCCGCGATCACCACGGCTCATCACGTCCATGACCGCCAACACGAAGGCGCTGCCATGGTTCATTTCTATGCCGCTGCGGCCCTCGAAGAGCAAGGAAATCTCGCGCAAGCCCGACAAGAGTTAGGAACTTTTTTAAAGGAAGATCCCAAGTCGCCAGCCGCAGGCGTGGCTCTCCATGTGATGCAGGAACTTGACGAGGAGGCGAAGCGTCCTTCAGCGCAAATCTCTCCAGCAACCGTTTCCTTCAGCTTCTCTCAGAATGAACCCCGCTCCGGCTCGGAGCAAATACCCCAGAACGTCCGCAAGCTTATGCAGGCGTCCAACGAAAATAAGCAGATCGCCGATGCCGAAGCAGACGCCGCGTGCCTCGCCTGCGGGACAACAGAATCTTCCCTTTCTGCCCAGCCCAACCCTAACTTCGGCACTGCCCCTTCTCCAAAACTTTCGGGGACTTATAACGACGGGTTCACTTTGCACGCCTCTATCGACGAGGTCCCGGTATTTTTCGCGGCCACCGATCATGGAAAATCCGTAACCACCCTCACCGCCAAAGATGTCGAAATCCTCGACGATCACAAGGCTCCCGCGGCCATTACCGGATTCCGCACCGAGTCCGAGCTACCGCTGCGCCTTGGCATCGTCATCGACACCAGTTCCTCCATCGCTGACCGCTTCAAATTCGAGCAGGACGCTGCCAGCAACTTTTTGCAGAAGGTCGTAATCGGCCAGGGTGATATCGCTTTCGTCATCGGAGTTGCCAACTCGGTCCTGCTTGCTCAGGATTTCACGGCCGACCAGAAGCTCCTCTCCCACGCCGTCGGCGAACTGGCGCCCTCCGGCGGCACCGCCCTTTGGGACGCCGTTACCTTCGCTGCCGACAAACTGGCTAGCCTCTCCGAACCCAAACCCGTCGCTAGAATTCTCGTGGTCATCAGCGACGGCGAGGATAACTCCAGCAGTGTTACCCTTAAGCGCGCAATCAATCGGGCCCAACGCGGAGAAGTCACGGTCTATACCGTTAGCACTCGCGAGCTTACCGGCCACCCCGATGTGGCCTTTCTGGTGGGCGAACGTGCTTTGACCACTTTGGCGGAACTTACCGGCGGAGCCGCCTTTGCCCCAGGCTCCGTTGGCGGCCTGAAAGGAAGTCTCGTCGACCTGCAACAAGTCGTCCGCGGCCGTTACTTGATCTCCTACAAACCTGCATCCTTCAGGCGCGACGGCCAGTACCGCGCCATCAACATCACCGCCCAGAAAGACGGTCACAAACTGCATGTCTACGCCCGCAAAGGCTACTTCGCCTCTGCCGCTCCACCAAGCGGCGAGCACGATCACGATTAAGACCGCAGCGGTCGAGCCATCCCTTCCCTACGTGGCCAGCCTTTCGCCTAGCAGGAAAGTTCGAAAATCGTCTGCTAGGGCCGACCATACAAATTAATCCCGTCATTTCAGGCACTCGCCGCCATACCCATCCGACCCTTTTGAACTGACCTGTCAGGTAGCTGGTGTAAACGCTGGTTTCGCCAACAATCGAGATCCCTCGTGTAAGGAATCGTTTGGAAGCGCACGAGAGGCAACCGTTTCTAGCACCGGGGGAAGACGGACGTTTTCTTCTGTTCAGGAGTTGATCACCCGCGGAAATGATCCATGCCTTCGCCCGCATGGTGCATTAGGCCTGCCAGCGCCTCATCCAGTCGTGTGAGAGTGAAGATCTCCTTCACGCGCGGGCTGAGATTGATGAGCTTCAACTCGCATTTGGCCTTCTTGGCCGAGATGTACACGCCGACGATCATGCCCAGCCCGGAACTGTCGAGGTAGCTGACATCGCTGAGGTCGATCACGAGGCGCTTGTTCTCGGCGATCAACTGGCGCACGGTATCGCGCAACTGATCGGCGTTTTCCATGGTGATTCTGCCTGAGCAACGAACGGTCGCTTCGGTAGGCGTTTTCTCAGTAGCGAGCGTCAGGGTTGGTGTGGGAAGCGGATTGGCAGCCATACGGACCTCCTGATTGGAATTTCCTTCTTGCCTCGAAAACGACGAGATTGTACGCCCTCCTGGGAGAAAGAAATCTCGTTTCTACTCGTTTCAACTTTTGAACTGTCTTTGTCAGCTCGTGCGAACAATGAGCGGAGCGACAAACCGGCCGAGCTTCACATCCTCGTCCTTCTATACCACGCCCATCCCACCGACACCGAGCTTCTCGACAATGCGGTAGTGCGAGATGGGTTGGGCCGCTCATTGGCGCGACGCTATGTTATGCGGGACACCAGGGCAAGTCAACGAGAACTAACGAGTTGAATAGGGTTCAGATCGGTTGTTGGCGAAAAATCCCCATTACACCAACAACCAAGCCGTCCAGAGGTGGCTTACCGACCTTTCGCCTCGCAGGAAAGTTCGAAAATCGTCTCCTGCGGCCCATTTACATCTCCCCGGCCATCCGGTGGCCCCGCCCCGCTTCCAATTGCTGAGAGTTAATCACAACCGGCCCGCAAGTCCAGTGCTCTGTGATCCCAGCCCTTGCATTTTTCCGGCGTTTGGGGCAACGTTTCACGTTGGGAAGGAGTGCATCCGAAATCATGATCAACGTTCTCATCCACCACGAAGTCGCCGACTATGCGGCCTGGAAAGCGCTGTTCGATTCCGCCTACGACTGGCGGCGCAAAAACGGCGAGCGCAACTGCCGTATTTTCCGCAGCGCTGGAAACGTCAACGACCTCACTCTTTTCTTTGAATGGGAGAGTCTGGAAAAGGCGCGCACATTCATGGCTTCCGAGGAACTCAAAGCCAGAATGGCGGGTGCAGGTGTCAAAGGTGCGCCTCGAGTCGACTTCCTCACTGAGGTGCAGAGCATCCGGCGCAGCGCTGCCGACTGAGCGCGCAGCACACATTCAGAGAGGATCGGCAGAGAGGCCCGGAATCCATTTCCGGCCATTCGCATCCAAAAAGGGGTTGAGCCGGCAACCAGGACCGGAAGCAGATACCTCCGTTCTGGCAATTTCCTCCTCTTCTGCTTGCCCCCAATTCGTAGTTCAAGGAGAATCTCATGCCTAAGAAACCAATCTCCAGCAATTCGCAAAAAGCTTCAGCCCAACCCCGCTACCACCAGTCGGCCCGCGAACTCCAGCCCTTTGGCACCGTGACCAGCGTCATGCCGTTGCAATTGGAAGAACCCGTCCGGCTGGAAATGACCGAGCAACTCAATCTACTGTTGGCCGACACTATGACTCTTCGGGATCTCTACAAGAAGTCCCATTGGCAGGTCTCCGGAGCAACGTTCTATCAACTTCATCTTTTGTTCGATAAGCACTACGGAGAACAGAACGAGATCGTCGATACGATCGCGGAACGAATCCAGCTTCTCGGCGGAATCAGTATCGCCATGGCGCCGGACGTAGCGGAAACCACGCGTATTCCACGCCCGCCCAAGGGCCGCGAAGAGGTTCCCGTGCAACTGTCGCGCCTGCTGGACGCGCACGAGGTCATCATCACCCATTGCCGTGAATTGGCGGAACTGTCCACCAAACTGGGCGACCCCGGCACCAACGACATGGTAGTGAGCGATGTGCTGCGCACAAGCGAGTTGCAGGTTTGGTTCCTCAGCGAACACCTGGTCAATTCGCCGCTGGTCGAAGCCGAGCCGCTGCGGGAATCGGCGTAAGATAAGAATTCACCAGACTTTTGTCATCCCGAGCGAAGCGAGGGATCTGCAGTTCGCCGTAGTATGCAGATCCCTCGCTTCGCTCGGGATGACAATTTATGAAAGGTTAGGCTCGTGGCATTGCTCCGGCACCACGGCGAGCTAGTGCCGTGCAGAAAGAATGTGCAGGATCTGTTGCAGTTCATGCCGCAAGTGCGCCACATTCACGGCAGGAGCCCCCGGAAACGGAAGCGCGGTCTGAGTCTTGTCGGGCTTGCTCTCCTCGCGCAATTGCACCCGCGCACCCGCGATCGTGAAGCCGTCTTCGTAAAGCAGTCTCTTGATCCGCACCACTGATTCCACATCGCGCTTGCGGTACATGCGCTGTCCGGTGCTGCTTTTTACGGGCTTGAGCTGCGCGAATTCGGTTTCCCAGAACCGAAGTACGTAGGCGGGCAGACGGCACAAGCCGGCGACTTCGCCGATCCGGAAATAGAGCTTGTCCGGAATAATGACTTCGGCGCTGCGGCCCGCTTTCTTCGACACTTTTTTGCGGAGGCTCATGGAACCCGTTTCCGTACTCCCGTATACGCGTTTCTAGCATGAGCCGCGCCGCAGGACAACCCCCAAAAGTTCGGACGAGCCCGTGTGGGGACGGGCTGCGCCCCGTCCTAGCGGGGCGGAGCCCCGCTACCACACAGGAATCTCGCAGCGGCCAATGGAAAAGCCCCTCAAGAGGTGCTTCTCTTGAGAGGCTGGCGGAATTTCTGAACGAGCATCCGTCCGCTTAGTGTTTCTTTTTCTTGGCGGCTTTCTTCTTGGTTGCCATGAAGTTTTTTCCTCCGTTTGAACGATTTGTTCTCCCAAGGTCGACAGGGCACCTTGATGCCCGGGCTGCTCAACTTGTGGTATGAGCAGCTGTCCTACCACAAGATATTGCCATTCATATGTAATTTGTCAACATAAATTTCACTTCCCTGAGCGATTTTGGGGAAACACGTGCCTGGTTTGGTTGGAGGCACTCACGAAAATCTAACCATCCGGCAGAACCTTCCCGTCTGCCATCCGCGAAGGCGCGCTGCCTGTGCGATAATTTCAGAACAAATTTATGTCAGATCACAAAGTCTTCTGCGCAAAACTGAAACAGGAATTGCCTGGGCTCGCCGAGCCTCCCTTCGACAGCGATTTGGGGAAAAAGATCTACGAGCAAATCTCGCAACAGGCGTGGGGCCAGTGGGTGGAGCACTGCAAAATGTTGCTGAACGAATATCGCCTGAACCCGGCGCGCAAGCAGGATCAGGAAGTCATCGTGCAGCAGATGGAGCAGTTTTTCTTCGGTGAGGGAGCCGCACGTCCAGCCGAATACGTGCCTCCAACGCACTGAGCGCACCGCGCCAACCGAAACGAAGACCGGCGCGGGGCAAGCCATCTGCCGCCGTCCGACGGTTCTGCAAACATGCTGCAGGCTGGTAACTGACAGGTTACCTCTAACCACTCAGCCAATGCCCAATTCATCGCCCCGTAACACTCCCCGGCGACAATCGAGTCGTGGCGCCGCAGATATATGACACGCTGATTCTCTCGGATCTGCACCTCGGCGCGGACATGAGCCGCGCCCGCGAGGCCTTGCGCGTGCTCCGGGAAAATCAATATCGCCGCCTCATTCTTCTGGGCGATATTTTTGCCGACCTCAATTTCGGACGCCTGAAAAAGGAGCACTGGAAATTTCTCGGCTTCATTCGCAAGCTCTCCAATCCCAAGCGCAACGTCGAAGTGGTCTGGGTCGAAGGCAATCACGACCTCGGCCTGGCCGAAATCATGTCCCATTTGGTGGGGGTCCGCGTGTACCAGGAATATCAATGGGAATATCGGGGCCTGCGGCACATCGCTGTCCACGGCCACCAGTTCGACGGCTTCGTGGTGAGCAACGTCCGCGTCAGCTATTACATCGGGACGCTGCTCTACCTGCAACTGCAGAAGTGGGATTCGAAAAACAAAACCCTGACCCGTTTCCTCGACCGGCTCAACACGCGCTGGCTGCGCTTATCGCCAAAGGTCGCTGAAGGCGCCCTGGCCCATGCCCGCCACCGTCACGCGGCGCGCATTTTCTGCGGCCACACCCATGCCGCCATGCACCAGCATGAGCACGGCACCGACTATTTCAATTGCGGAGCCTGGATTGACGCGCATCCTGCCTATATTACCGTTGGTGAAGAGGGAGTTCAGATCCACGAATACGTTGAGCGAACCGACGATCTCCATCCCGGCCAAGAACAAAGCGAGGAACGAAGCCCGGCTGTTACCGAACCTGCCGATTTCGGCGACGAAGCTGGATTCGTCGAAGATGGCGAATACGAGGGTGTAGGTACCTGACGCGGATCCCAGCAACCGAATGGTCTGTTGAAATTTGGAAAAAGTCGTTTGCCACAAACGAGGCACTGTAAATCTTGCGCAAACTGACCATTGTTTTCCACCACGCCGGCGGAGGACATCGCAGCGCGGCTGACGCTCTCAAAGCCACTCTCGCTGCGCAGGAACATCCTTGGGAAGTCAGTCTCCTCGACATTCAGGAATTGCTCGATCCCCTCGACCTGCTTCGTCGCGCCACCGGCCTGCGCATTCAGGACACCTACAACCTGATCCTGCGCAAAGGCTGGACGCGCTTTACGCCGCAACTCCTGGTCCTGCTGCAGGGGACGATCCGCGCCTACCACTCGCCGATCGTGAAAGCGCTCCGAGCTTATTGGGCGCAACATTCGGCGGACTTAGTGCTCTCGGTGATTCCTCACTTCAATCGCGCCATCGCCGACAGCTTGCGCCCGGAAGACCCAAGAACAGTGGACACCCACACATTCGCACAGAACGCGAATGTGTGGGGCACCCGGCCTTTTGTCACTCTAATAACCGATTTGGCAGATTGCCCGCCAAACTTCTGGATCGAGCGGGAGTCGGAGTACATCATCGTCGGCACGGAGCGCGCTCGGCAACAAGCCTCGACCATGGGCCATGCCGTCGATCATATCTTCCAGACTTCGGGAATGATCCTGAAGCCAAGGTTCTACGAAAAGACCGCCGTCGACCGCGTCGCGGAAAGGAAGCGGCTCGGCCTGGAACCCGATTGTCCGACTGGCATTGTCTTGTTCGGAGGCCATGGCTCCCAGGTGATGGTCGACATCACCAGGAAACTCAACCAAGCCGGCAGCGGCGTCCAGTTAATCCTGATGTGCGGGCACAACCAGAAACTCGCTGCGAACCTTAGGAAGTTGCCGACCAGGAAGCCCATCGCCGTCGTCGGATTTGCTCAGAATGTCGAGTACTACATGGCCCTGGCCGACTTTTTCATTGGGAAACCAGGTCCGGGCTCGATCAGCGAGGCACTGCAATTCCACCTGCCCGTGATTGTTGAATGCAATTCCAAGACGCTCCCGCAAGAGCGCTACAACGCGGAATGGGTGACGGAGAACGGTTACGGGATCGTCGTCCCCAGCTTCAGAAGAATTGCGGCCGCCGTTCAACGCTTACTCCAGAGCGCGACTTTCGATGAATTCCGTATGAAGGCCAGCCAATACTCCAATCGAGCGCTGTTTGAAGTCCCTCTCATCCTGGAACGATGCGCGGAGCACACGGCGGCGGCAATGCAATCTCAGGCCGTCGTTTAATTCAAGTAGCTCTCCATGCTCATCGTCCCTGTTCCTGGAATATCCTGCCGCTAGAAATGAAACGCGACGCCGGTTGAGAACCGCACGCCGTTCTGGCCCTCGCCATAAAAGCGCGTGTTGATCCAGTCAAGCTGCCCCCGGAACGTCACCGGGCCGGCGATTCGATAATCCAGGCCACCGCCGACCCCATTGACGAACGAAGTATTCGAGTCGGAGATTCCGTTGCTCCGGCTGATATGCCCCGCGCCAACCAGGAACTCGCCGAAGGGGCGGAAGCGCTTGAGCTGCACCGATACTCTCGGGCCGAACAGAACGTTGTGTGCGGCGATGTCGGCATTGGTGCCGCCGTAATTGTGGCTGCCATAATGGCTATCGACATCGGCCACCAGGCCAATCCACGGCAGGAACTTCCCCTCCAGGGTTGCCTCCCATCCATTCATATTTGTGGTGTCGTTCGTGACGACAGAAGTGCGGTCATAGGAATAGCCAAAGAATACGTTCCCTCTCGTTGGAATCTGCGCCCAGGCGGCGCTCGACAGCATCGTCAATAGCAAAACAAGATTCCACACTTTTCGCATTTTTTCTCCTTTTGATGCGCGTTGAAGCATACGGTTTGAAATATGTTTGCCGTGCGAGGAAACTACTTAGCGATATAGATGCAAGAGCGGCAGAAAAATTTGCCTCTCCGCGCAGCAGACTTGCTCGAGTCAGCGGAACAGCGCGAAAAACGGGGCGTGGGGGAAAACGAAAAAAACGCGCGCTTATCTCGCGAGCTATTCCGAGTCGGCCAGGAACTCGTATTCATCGATGACGGCGGCCACCGCCATCTTGCCGGCGGGAGGGCCCCCTTCGACTCGGACCACGCGGCCTTTGCAGCGCACCCGTATGCTTTCCGTGAGCGTGATCTCGGGCGGCAGGGTCAGCGTGAAATCAATCGCGGAGCCGGCCTGGATAGCGGAATCGACATAGAAGCAAATTCCGCGGGCGCTGACGTCGCGGGTCTGGGCCGCGTGCTCCTCCTCATTTTCGCCATAACGTACGGAGACTGGCAGACGAAGCGCGAATCGCCGCGTGGCCCGCTTGTTATTTTCGTCCTGCTCGTGCTGCGTCTGGGCCATCGAACCTCCGGAAGCCGCCTGTAAGCATGGCAATTAGCGGCCAGCCTGTCAAGGCTTTCGAGACTTAGCTTTCAGCAGCTACAATGAACGCGTGGTCTTCGTCCTCGATAACTACGATTCATTCACTTACAACCTCGTCCAGTACCTGGGCGAACTGGGCGCTGAAGTCGAGGTTCGCCGCAACGACGAAGTGACCGTCAGCGAGATCGAGGCGATGCACCCTGAGCGCATAGTGGTTTCTCCCGGACCCTGCACTCCGCAGGAAGCCGGCATCAGCATCGAACTGATCCGCCATTTCGCGGGCCGAGTTCCATATAAAGTGCCGGTGCTGGGCGTCTGCCTCGGGCACCAGGCGATCGGCGCCGCCTTCGGCGGCCAGGTGGTTCGCGCGAAGAACCTGATGCACGGCAAAACCAGTCAGGTTGAGCACGACGGCAAGACCATCTTTCGCGGCTTGCCTTCGCCGATGACCGCGACCCGCTATCACTCGCTCATCGTCGCCGAAGACGGCCTGCCCGCCGATCTCGAAGTCAGCGCCTGGACTCGCGATC
>PLHP01000032.1 GCA_003138955.1 Acidobacteriaceae bacterium
ACTTGCACCACGGGCTGCTAGCCTTGGTGCCGCATCAACTCCGAAGGCTAATCCCGCCTGGTGCCGCCACCCTCGCCGCCCTACATGACATCGGCAAGGTCTCGCCAGGGTTTCAATCAAAAAGCGAAGCGTGGTTGGTGCAGCATGCCTTGAGGGATCAGGCACTGAAGCAAGGTTGGCGTGAGCGGGAGTCTGACCACGCAAAGATCAGCCAATCCACCGTACAGGAGTTGCTACGCACTTCCCAACTTTATTGCTGGGCGGCGGTCGTCGGTGCCCACCACGGACGGATCAAAGGGGAACGAGTGCAAGTCCGCGAAACGTGGGAACAGGAACGCGTCCGATTGGCAGCGGAACTCATCGAGGAATTTGGACCGTTGCCGGATCGACCTCCAGGCGACGCACAAACCTGGTTCGTGGCGGGGTTGATTACGGTTGCCGATTGGATAGGTTCAGACGAGACACATTTCTCACAGCATGCCCGCTGGGACATGCTGGAGCGGCGCAAGCGGGCACAAACGGCACTGGCGAGTATCAATTGGAGATCGGTCAGGGCAAGACAACTAAACGGATTCGGTGACTTGTTCCCGGAAATCCCGCAGGCAAACAGCCTACAGACCACATCCTTGCAGGTGGTACGTGAGCCCGGCACCTACATCATCGAAGGACCGATGGGCTGCGGCAAGACGGAGGCGGCGCTGGCGGCAGCGTATCAACTCATCGAAGCGGGAAAATCGACCGGGCTGTATTTTGCGTTGCCGACACAAGTGACCAGCAACCGGATTCATCTACGAGTGCAGCCATTCGTTGAACGGATCGTCACTGACCCGGCCGAAGTGCGACTGGCCCACAGCGCCTCATGGCTGGTTGAGCCCGAGTTGCCCCCGAAGCTATACCCAGCCAGCCCCGATGCCGAAGCAAGCGAGCATGTGCGCGCAGGTCGTTCGTGGTTTGCGTCAGCCAAGCGGGCTCTGCTTGCTCCGTTTGGCGTCGGCACGGTTGACCAAGCGTTGCTGGGCATCGTGGCAGCCAAACATTTCTTCGTTCGTCAGTTCGGTCTCGCCGGCAAGGTGGTGATCTTGGACGAGGTCCACAGCTATGACCTCTATACCGGCACGCTCATTGGGGCACTCGTCAACCGACTGCGCGAGTTGGAATGCACCGTCATCATTTTGTCGGCCACACTCACGGAAAGCCGCCGCCGCGAGTTGCTTGGACTGACTGACCACCAGCCGGTCAGCACAGAGTATCCCCTGGTTTCCGGTGTGGTCGGTCCATCCTTCGAGGAGCAGATGTGCGAAGCACCGCCATCGAAGACAATTCAGATACGGAGCGTCTCCGGCGCCTTGCTGGTGGAAGAAGCGATAGATCATGCCCGCCGGGGTGAATGTGTGCTGTGGATTCGCAACACGGTGGATGAGGCCCAACAGACCTATAAGGCGCTTCAGAGCGCCAATTTCCAAAGCGGCCCAAGTATCGCGTTGCTACATTCTCGCTTCCCCTTTTTCCGCCGCGAACAACTGGAAGAAGAATGGTTGATCCGACTCGGCAAAGACTCCACTAATCGGCCCATCGGCTGCGTCCTGGTTTCAACCCAGGTGGTCGAGCAAAGTGTGGATATTGATGCCGACATGCTGATCACCGACCTCGCGCCCACCGATATGCTGCTGCAACGGCTCGGCCGTCTATGGAGGCATGATCGACTGAATCGACCCTGTCCGCAACCGGAAGTTTGGATCCAAGTGCCGACTTTAAGTGATGACCAACTACAGGCGGCAAGTGAGAAGGAACTCCGCCATGCACTCGGCAAGAGCGCCCGCATCTATGCGCCTTACGTCCTATTGCGCTCGCTCCAGCAGTGGCGCGGAAAGGCAACGGTTACCTTGCCGGACGACATCCGCTCGATTCTCGAAGCCACCTACGCCAGCGCCACCGCCGAACCGCCCGCATGGCAGGAACTCCGAGATCAATTGGAAAAACAAAAAGAAAATATGTCTAGGCTGGCCCTCAACGCTACCACCATTTGGAACAACCCAGCCCTAGCAGACGAGGAAGGTGTCCAGACCCGCTTCAGTACGTACGAGACGGCCCAATTGCTCTTGGCGACTGAGGTCAGCCCGCTCGGTGTCCACTCCGTACGTCTCGACTTGCTCGACGGCGACACCGTGACCGCCAGCGACCGCGACTGGAGCTTCCAGGCTGCCAAAGCGATCTATCGCAATATTGTCCGTGTGCCGCGCTGGGCAATTGCAGCCGGTCTCACAAAGCCGCCGGGCTGGCTGGCCAATCACGTGGCGCAACCCACCGCAGCTGGACTGCTGCAACCGGATGGCAACATCCGCTGGTGGGGTAACGAACAACGAACCGGACTTTCCTATCATGCCGATCAGGGTGTCATAATCAACCGCGAACCCGTGCCGCGAGCGCCCTATGAGGAGTTCGATGAATCTTTCGACTGACGCTTGGATTCCGATTGTTTGGACTGAAGGCAAATCAGGAATTGTCAGCCTGTGCGAAGCGTTCGAGAGGGGCCCGGAGATTCTGGACCTTGCCGTCCGCCCTCATGAACGTATCGCCCTGATGCGGCTGCTCATTTGCATCGCGCAGGCGGCGCTCGACGGGCCAACTGACTATGACGACTGGAAAGACTGCAGGCTTAAAATCGCCCCCGCCGCTCTCGACTACCTCAAGCGGTGGCGCGCGGCTTTTGAGTTGCTAGGCGATGGACCGCGCTTCTTGCAGGTCAAGGGCGAAGGGCAACTCGGGACAATGGAGTTGGACAAGTTGGGCTTCGTCGATGCCGACATGACCACTCTGTTTGATCAAGATGTAGAGCTCGGTCGCCAGCGCAACCTCGAATGGGTGGCGCTTCGTTTGGTGGCCTACCAATCCTTCGCGGCTGGCGGTATGGTAGGGGGATCAATCCAGAAGGACGGTCGGCTACAACCGCAGAAGGGAAAAAACGGCCCTTGCCGGGACAGTTCGGCCTTTCATGCGTTTATCAGGCGGGAAAACCTTGCTTCCACTCTCCACACTAACATGCTGACGAAGGAAGCCATCTCCAACCTCAAGAGTCTCGTTTGGGGAACACCGATGTGGGAAGCGAAAGCAACCAAACTCAGGCAGTTGCAGTCTACCGACCATCTCACGAGAAGTTACTTAGGGCGGCTCGCTCCGTTGTCCCGCGCTGTTTGGCTCAATGGCGACGGGGCCACCGCCCTGAACGCGAATGGGTTGCTGTATCCAAGTTATGCGGACGAGGGGATTCGCGAACCAACGACATCAGTACGTGTCGTGAAAAACAGAGATGGACAGGAACAACGTGTCTTATTGAGTGCGATTGACGGGGACAACATCAAGAAGCCTTGGCGCGAGCTACACGCCTTGACCGTGAAGCGTATCCATGACAACGGTGTAGGCGGTCCACTCGCCCTTCGGAATCTCGACGATGATGCGGCGTTCGATCTATGGGTTGGGGCTGTTGTGACTCGACAGGCCAAGGTTGAGGACACAGTCGAGTCAACGTATCCCGTGCCCAAAGGCATGTTGTTCGAATCCACCCAACGTGCCTATGAAGTTGGAGTTCGTCACGCTGAAACTTGGGAAAGAAGATTGCGTCATGCCATTGCAATTTACCGTCTGGCAATGGAGACGAACGAAGCCAGCGAGGAACGACTAGAGGGCCGGTTTCAGAGATTGAAGAGATCGGAGAGGCAGCGCCTCGCGGGCATCAGCAACAGGGCATATTCCAACTACTGGACTGTCATCGAGCACCGACTGGAACTCTTGAATCGTTTCGCACTCGAACCCATCCCCAGACGCAACGGCAAGGTTCAGTATCGCGAAACGGAGTGGGGAAAACATGTCTGTCGGTGCGCAGATAACTCCTACGAACGCGCCTGCCCGCACGAGACACCACGCCAGATTCGCGCATATGCGCTGGGCCTGAAAGCGTTGTTTGGGGCACCCGCTGAGCAAGCCGAGGTTGAAACCGAAAAGGAGGCTGAAGCATGAGTGTCAATGATCCCAAGGAAGCCGCCGCGCACTTGTTGGCGTATCTGCGCCAGCTTAAGAATGACAGGGGCGCGATGGCTGATCTGCGCTGTGCGCTGAATCCCACCAAGCTTTTCCGCGCCTGGCCGTTGCTGGCGCGGGTAGGCGGTATTGACAATCCCCGCATCGGAACCATCGCCGGCCTGTTCGCTTACCATCCAGACGAAACCCAGACTGGCAATCTCGGCACGACCTGTCGCCACCTCGCCGCCGAGAACAAAAGCTTTGATGGCCGGTTCCGCCGGTTGCTCTCCTGCGACCGCGAGGAGATTTGCGAGCGATTGCGTCCCGTCGTCCTGGCTGCCAAGGCCAAAGGGATTCCGATCAACTACGAGGAGCTATACGCTGACCTTTGCTACTGGGGCAATAACGTGAAAGCCCGTTGGGCGCGTGAATATTGGGGCGCGCCCGAAGGCGAGGAGACGGCGGCTCTCGCTTTATCGGAGGCTACTCCATGACCCATCTCACCCAGGTCACCGTCGATTTCGCCACCGTTGCTCGGCAGCGATTGCTCGATTGCTACGATTGGCATCAGGCGGTTTGGAAGGCATTTCCCGGCCGCGACGGGGAGTCACGGGAGTTTCTGACGCGGCTCGACAAGCGTCGGGACAGCTTTCGATTGCTCATCGTCTCCCCCCAGCAACCGGTGCGGCCCGATTGGTGTGCGGCTGACCCAGAAAGTTGGAAAACAAAACCGATTCCAGCAACGTACTTCACGCGCAGTCGGTATGCGTTCCAGCTCTGCGCGAACCCAACCAAGAAAGTCAGCAAGGAACGCTCCGATGGTTCTTTGACGAAAAACGGCCGGCGCGTCCCGTTGCGGAAGCGCGAAGAACTTGTGGAATGGATCAAGCGCAAGGGAGATCAGGGCGGCTTCACCGTAGACGAAACCACGCTCCGCACATTCTCCCGTGGCCGTGAGTATTTTGAGAAGAACGGCCAACCTGGCCTGCACAGCGCTGTGGAGTTTGAGGGCGTGCTGACGGTAACCAACCCGGCTGATTTTCACAGAACTTTCACGCTCGGAATAGGCTCGGCCAAGGCGTTTGGCTTCGGCCTGTTAGTGATTGCGCCAGTCTCATAAAATCAAACGAAAGGAATACACATGAAACTTATCGAGTTGCACATCTTGCAATCATTCCCCGTCTCATGCCTGAACCGCGATGATGTGGGCGCGCCCAAGACCGCCACGTTTGGCGGCGTCACCCGCGCTCGCGTCTCAAGCCAGTGCCTGAAGCGGGCGATTCGCGAACAAGCGCAAAAGATGTCACCTAATCTGTATGCCGGCAAGCGCAGCCGCCTGATCATCGAACCACTAGCCGATGCGCTGAAGAAGCACGGTGTGGCAGAGGCGAAGGCCACAGAGATTGCCAAGACCGTTGGCGACTACCTAGCCACGGCGGACAAGGAGGCCGAGAAAAAAGGCGTACTTAAAGTTAAGACCCTTATGTTCCTCTCACCGGCCGAGGTGGATGCTATCGCCAGGGAACTGGCCGCGATTGTAAAGAAAGATCCCAAAGCGAAAGAATTGCAGAAAGGCGTGGCCAAAGCCTGCAAGTCCGCCGCCCTCAAGGACGCCGCCGACATCGCCATCTTTGGGCGGATGGTCGCCAGCGACCACTCCCTGACCGTGGAGGGGGCGGGGCTGTTTAGCCATGCGTTGTCCACCCATAAAGCAGATAACGATATTGATTTCTTCTCGGCAGTGGATGAGCTGCAACCACAGGAAGAAGCCGGCGCAGGCATGACCGGCACGCTGGAGTTCACGTCCGCTACTTACTACCGCTACGCCGGCCTTAATCTCGACCTGCTGTCCGATGCGGCTCATCTAGGCGCGCTGTCGTCCGACGAACGCAAGACGGTCGTAGACACATTCCTGCACGCGGTAGTCTTGGCGGTTTCGGGCGCGCGGAAAAATTCCATGAATGCCCACACCTTACCGGGCTACGTGCTCGGTCTTGTGAAAGACCAAGGCCAGCCGCTGCAATTGGTCAATGCGTTTGAAAACCCTGTTCGCCCTAAGAACGGACTTATGGAAGCCTCTATCGCCGCGCTCAAGGAGCACCACAAGCAGTTGAAGGAAACCTGGGGCATTAAGCCTCCGCTGGAAGTCGCCATACCGGACAAGTCGCTCGACCAATTCTGCAGGGAGATCCTCAACCATGTCTGACGCGGCCTATCTCGCACTACTCTTGGACGGCCCACTACAATCGTGGGGGTTTGCCAGCCGGTTTCAGCGCCGCACTACTGCATTGCACCCAACCAAGAGCGGCGTAATCGGCTTAATCTCCGCCGCGATGGGCTTGGCCAAAGGCTCGGCTGCAGAGCACACCATGCTTCCAGAACTGGCGAAGCTGCAGATGAGCAGCATCGCCATCCCACGCAATATGCAAGGGTCGGGCGGGCCGCGACCTGTCCTTCGTCTTGAGGACTACCACACCGTGCTTGCCACTCGCCGTGCGAGCGGCGCCTTGAACAAAGACGCCGTTGTTACAAGCCGCCAATACCTGCTCGACGCCCGCTTCGGCGTGATCCTGGCAGGCGACCGGTCCGTGTTGGAGCGCGCCGCAGCCGCTCTGCAGAACCCGGTATGGGGCGTGTGGTTCGGACGCAAAAGTTGTATCCCGGCCGAGCCAGTCTATCGCGGTTTGTTCGACACCGAACTTCAAGCCCAACGCGAGCTATTGTGCGACAGATCAATCGAATCTTTCACTACGGTCACCGAAGTGAAAGACTTCGCTGAAGGCACCGACTCGATCAGCGACCAGCCGGTCAGCTTCGGCGACGCCAGCAGTAGCGGCCCAGACAAACGCCAATTCGCCGTCCGCCGCATTGCGGTGAAACCTGGCATTCGGCAGTCATGATTTAGCACTCGGGTATTGGCATTGTGCCCATCTTCGAAAAACCACCGTTGGAGACGCTGACGCCGGCCAAGGATCGGTGGACGCCGATTTACCTCGAACACGGTCGGCTGGAAGTGGATGACTCTAGCATCAAGTGGATCGGGGCGGATCGGATGGTGTACCGGCTGCCCGTCGCCACNNGATTCCAATACGCCCGTCTGCTGGATCGGCGAGGACGGGATGCGGTTCTACGCGTTTGGCATCACACCCAATCACGACAACTTGATGTCCCGCAAACACGCCGCCGCTTGGGCCGATAAGAAAAAACACACCGAGATCGCCCGCCGCATGTTCGTCCAGCGGTTCCCCGGCGTGGATGTGCAGGCGCATTCCATCGCCGAATTGCGCGGCATGGAGGGCTTGCGCGTGCGCGCCAGGTACGCCGAGCTCGGCCAGCGGTACGGCGTCACTTGGAAAGGACGCAACTACGACAAATCGAACTGGAATCTCGCCGACAACATCAATCGCGCGCTGTCCACTGCCAACGCCAGTCTCTACGCGTTGTGCGCTGCCGTCGTTTGCTCGCTCGGTTACCTGCCGTCGCTGGGATTCGTCCACGACGGCGGCACGCTGCCCTTCATCTACGATGTGGCTGACCTCTATAAGGACATTACTACCTTCCCGGCGGCGTTTCAGGCCGTGCGCCAAGACCCCGACGACAGGGGCGACCTGGTACGCACCCTGCTCAAGGAGCGCGTCGAACAAGAAAAACTGCTGCAGAGAATTCCCAAAAACTTGGAGGAACTGATTGCATGACGGTCATCGTCGCCAACGACACGCCCGATGCCATTCGCGGAATGCTCAAACGCTGGTTTATCGAGCCTCGCCCAAATGTGTTCGTAGGCACGCTCAACCGTCGCACTCATGAGAAAACCATCGAGTACATTAAACGGAATGCCGCCAGCATCGGCCTGCTCATTGTCAGCAGTTACCCGAACTGCCAAGGCTTCAAAATCGAAACTACCGGCCCCACGGACCGCAGAGGCATCGAAGTTGCCGGCCTGTGGATGGTCGCCGAAAAATGGGAGGAGACACCGGATCCACCAACTCAGGCCAGCGATTTTTCTCCGGAAATTTAGCTAACTCGTTTGGAATTCAGAGTTCTCCCCACGTGCGTGGGGATGGTCCGGCTGCCAGCTACTCCACCTGCCCGGTCACGATGTTCTCCCCACGTGCGTGGGGATGGTCCGAAGCGGGTCGCCTAAAACCGCTGCAGGCACGCGTTCTCCCCACGTGCGTGGGGATGGTCCGCAGGCGGATGCGTGCCGGCGATTGCCGCGTTTGTTCTCCCCACGTGCGTGGGGATGGTCCGGTTCCCGACTCGATGGCGTTACCGTCGATTTTGTTCTCCCCACGTGCGTGGGGATGGTCCGGACTTCCAACTCACGACCTTCATGGCGGCGTTGTTCTCCCCACGTGCGTGGGGATGGTCCGTCTTAGTGGGTGATAAAGCCCGTGCTGCGTTAGTTCTCCCCACGTGCGTGGGGATGGTCCGCGCTTGGTCATCGAAGACGTGAAAGGCGTGCGGTTCTCCCCACGTGCGTGGGGATGGTCCGCCGCACCCATGTTCTCGAACACATCGGGCAGGGTTCTCCCCACGTGCGTGGGGATGGTCCGATGGCATACTTCACCTGTGCGGCCAGGAGTGCGTTCTCCCCACGTGCGTGGGGATGGTCCGGATGCGGAGGCGTTCCTCTTGGAGCCGTCATGGTTCTCCCCACGTGCGTGGGGATGGTCCGTTACCGGGCTGCCGCTGGAACCGCTTCCTGGAGTTCTCCCCACGTGCGTGGGGATGGTCCGTCGAGCACGAAATCGACACCCTTCTCGGACGCGTTCTCCCCACGTGCGTGGGGATGGTCCGAAAACGGGCCGCGCGGGGAATCTTGGCGGCCCGTTCTCCCCACGTGCGTGGGGATGGTCCGGAATATCTCGGATACACGGGCGCGGCGGGAGTGTTCTCCCCACGTGTCAATCAGGGCCTGCTGCC
>PLHP01000222.1 GCA_003138955.1 Acidobacteriaceae bacterium
AGCAATACCCCAAGCACCAGTGGTTTGAGCAGTTGAATGTTGCGCTTGATGATGACGCTGTCGATCAGGTATCTGGTGGAATACGGCAGCACCAGAGAGGCCACCCGGTTAATCGCCATCAAAACGAAACCTACCGCCAGCAACCCGCGACGCGGACGGACCAGTTCCCACACCAAGGGCAGGACCGCACGCAGCTGAGGGCCGGAGGCCCCGGGGGCCTTCGAACGAGCAGTCACCATTCTTGATTAGACACGGCCTGTCGGAGAGAGGTTCAATTTGTGACTGGTGGCTGCTCTAAGCTCGCAACGCTCGATCCCCACGTTGCTTCGCAGAACTCGAGAGAACTACTTCCCCGCGGCAAACACACGCGAATGAAACTTCAACGTTTCCCCGAGATATGCCAGAAAATACGCGGCGCCGTGGTTGCCGGGATACAGGTGAAATTCGTGTTGGATGTCTTCTGCCTGAAGTTGCCGATGGAGTTGTGCGGCTCCTTTATCAAATCCAAATTCATCCTCACGACCGCAATTGAAATAGATAGACAACCCCGTAGTCCGTATCAATGCACGGTTCCGCTTGGCAAGGACAAAGGGACTGTTCTGGTTCCAGTGCTGGAGGTCAACGGGATTGCCGAAGACCGCTCCGAGCAGCCCGCTCAGCGGTGTCCCCGTGGGGATAGTCTCAGTCTGTCGCGGCGATTCTGCGATGAGCGCGGCACTCTGTGCACTGACCGACGAGAATAGCTCCGGATAGGCAAAAGCAAACCGAAGCGCACCATATCCCCCCATCGATACACCGCTGATGGCTCGGGCGGAGCGCTCGCGGCGAATCGAGTAACGCGACTCGATGTAAGGAATGAACTCGCGAATGAAGAAATTGCTGTAACGCACGCGGCCATCGGCGGAGTCGATGTAGAAGCTGCGCTTTCCTTCGGGCGCGATTACCAGAAAATCGGAGATCTGTCCTTGCTGGCGGAGGTCTTCGATCAGGTCCCATCCACCGCCTCTAAACAAAGCCTGTTCGTTATCGCCGAGTCCATGCAAAAAATAAAGCACTGGGTAACGCCTCGGAGAAGGGCCGGCAGTCGCCGGGTCGTAGCCGGGTGGCAACATAACGCAGTAGTGAACGATTTGACTGAGGACACGACTTTCCAGCGCGTTGCAATCGATGCGGCCCTGGGCGTGGGCTTGGCCCAGCAGGAGTGAAACCAAAAACAGGGTGAGCCATCGCAAACAGCAGCGCATAAGACGAGTTTACTCGTAGCGCAGTGCCTGCACTGGATCGAGATGCGCGGCTCGGGCCGCCGGGTAGAGTCCCGATAGCAGACTGACAACGATGGAAAAAGCGATCGCGCTGAGAACGAGCCATAGCGGCACGGACCAGATCTCTGCCGGAGGAAAATGCTGGCGTTCGAGATAAATGTTCGTTCCGAAATTGATCAGGCGTCCGATCGCCCAACCGAGCGTGACTCCGACTGCACCGCCGACGAGACCCATGGCGCCCGCTTCGGCGAAGAAAAGACCGCGCACGTCAGCATCACTGGCACCGAGGGCCTTCATGATTCCGATCTCGCGCCGGCGCTCGAGGATGGCCATTACCAGCGTATTCACGATTCCGATGGAAGCGACGGCCAGGGCCAGACTGCCGAAGATCGCGAGGAACCCGTCGAGCACGGCAAAGAACTGGCGCATACTGCGGGTCGCATCAACGATGGAAAAAGCACTGAATCCCATCTTCTTGATGGCATCTTCAACGGCCGGGACCTGATTGGGGTTCCCTACCCGCACACTGAGTGAGGTATAGCTGGGCGAGTCGCTGGCCGCAGTGTCGCGCAGGTTGGACTGCATGACGTGCAAGTCTAGCGCAAGCTTGAGCGGGAGGAAGACACGTGCCCGGGCGGTTCCGCGCATGCTATCTGGATCGAGGTCAGTCACTCCCACAATTTTCAGTGCCTGCTGGCGCGAAACGACCGAGTAAGCCACAGCGTCACCAGGCCCTGTCGTTGTGGTAGATGCCGAGGGAGACGCGGTGCGCTCGGCATAGCGCATCGTCAACTCTTTCCCGAGTAGAGGTTTGGCCAAACCGGCAATATTTGTCTCGTCCGCTCCCGGCTTTGGTTTTATGCCCAGCAACTCTTCGGCAAACGACTTCTGCAGAATGACCTCCGGACCCGCTTCCGACGAGAAGAAACTGCCCTGCAGTCCGTCGAAAGCATCGTTGTTGTTCTTGGCGGAGAACGGAACGCCAGCCACCATGGTCAAATGGGGTTTTCCGTCGAAGCGCACCTCTGTAACGAACCGAATATCAGGATAGGCCTCGACCACGCCTGGGATTTGCTCGATCTTTTTTCGTGCCGGTTCATCGAGCGCAGGGCTCTCGGCCGGTGGAGGGCCGTCCTCTCGCTGTTCGCGGAAGTTGCGGAGATCCCGCCTGGACGTGGCCACGACAGTGTCAAACAAGCCAGACTTCTGCAGTCGGCGTGAAGCGAGCTGCTGCAGGCCGATGCCGAGCGAGAGCATCGCGACCAGCGAGGCCACACCGACGGAGATGCCAATTGTCGTCAGCGAATTACGGAAGACGGACTCGCGCAGGTTGCGGACAGCGAGGTCGGTGACGTCGTAAAACTTCATGGTGTTTCTCCCCGCGGCGCGGGCGCCTCGACGGACGAGATGTTGGGTACGTCATCGACGAGCCTTCCATCCGCAAGATGCAACATCCGCCCGGCATACTTCTCGGCGAGGGCCTGCTCGTGCGTAACCATCAGCACGGTCATGCCCAGCGACTGATTGAAGCTATGAAGGAGCTCCATAATTTCTGTGCCGGTGTGGCTGTCCAGATTGCCCGTCGGTTCGTCCGCCAGAAGAAGTTTGGGGCGATTAATGAGAGCACGCGCCAACGAGGCGCGCTGCTGCTCGCCACCCGAGAGTTCCGCGGGCCGATGCGCAAGCCGTCCGCTCAAACCCACGCGTTCGAGCGACTGGCGCGCAAGTGCAGAACGCTCGCGGCGATCGACTTCGGCAAAGCGCATGGGGAGNNGTTGTTTCCCTGGACGATCACCGCACCCGAGGTGGGCCGGTCAAGGCCTGCAACCAGGTTAAGCAGTGACGACTTGCCGGACCCCGAGGCACCCAGCAGAGCCACAAATTCCCCGGCACCAATGTCGATGGAAATCCCGTCCACCGCACGCACCAACGCCTCACCCATCTGGTAATGGCGGCGGAGGTTTTCGGTGCGGACAGCCAAGGCGTTCGGGCGGGGAATTTCCATGCTAACGGATATCTCCCCACACAAAATACGGCGTCTCGGGCAAGCCAAAGGCGTGGAGGACTTCTGCAAGGCCACGACCAATGCCCGAACCTCCCCCTGAGATTAGGATGATTAAGATTGTGTTGCCGGCGGTCTCCATGTTGATCGTCTATTCTTGTTCGATTGTACGATGCGGCCGTCTTTGTGACATCGCAACCGGAAATAGCGATCCGGTTAGCTGGTCAACTCAGAAGCGACGGATGCTTCGATTCGAACCGGCGACAGAATCCATGCTCAAGCGCTGACCACGCTGTTTCGTTTATGTAGTACGCCGACCCGCCCGGCCCAGTCGCCAGGTTAGCGAGATTGTTTCCCACGACACAACACAATAACCAGCATAGTCAGAAGGCTCACCAGCAGGGGAAACCAGACTTGTGCGATCCATGGAACCGGAATGAGAAAAAGCACATCGAGATCTAGGAACGATGTCGGCCACCGGATTGTTGCCCATAGCCCCGCATAGTACGAGAGGTCCCAGAATGCAAACGCCCAGAGGAAGGCCGCCCATCGCTCTCGTCTCGTGGGAGCAGCAAGCAGCGCGACCATCGTGAGCATGATCATTGTCGCAGCCTCGCGGCAGACCTCAATCGTCACCAGGCTGTGGGGAATTTGGGATATGGATATGGCCGGCTGATAGATCTCTTGGGATCGCCTAACGTCTGCCAAGCTTTCGGCATAGCCGGGCAGCAAACCTGTCGCGGCCCGCAGGTACACTACGACAGAAGCTTCCACAAAACCGAATGCGGCGGCGAAGAGAGTAATCACAATCAGCTGCCGCCCGACAAGCAGGTGTCCTGCCCGCCGAAAGCTGTAGGCGGCTGCCAATGGAATCATGATCAGCAGATTGACCCAAGGGGGCTGCGCCCAAAGCTGAAAGTGGCTCATAGGGAAGAGATTGTACGCGGGCGAGTAAAGACCTGATGGTCGACATCTGGTTGCTCGGCAGGATTCCTGCTGAACGGGGTTCTAGCCTCTGACCACATTCGCTTCGCACCGACAATTACTAACCGGTCCATCGCGCGCGATATCGAAACATTTGTCCTTTCTGGGCTGTGAAGATATCCTTGTTCGAAGAGCCGGTTGTTCCTGGTGAGGGACAGTATGATGATTCGATTCTCTTTGCCTTGGTAACTGTCGACCGTGTCGACTTTCACCAGATTACCGAACCCAACGGCCCAATCCTCCTCGCTCAGCCTTCGCTGGATGAGGCGTTTTTGCTCAGCGTAGGTCGCTATCACTCCGATCGGTTTTTCATCCTCGTGCGTATCATCCATTAATGCACGCAAGAACTCTTCTGATGAGCTAAGGGAGCGGAGCAAATTCAGGACCACTTCCGCCTCGAGTTTATTGTTGAAACTAAGATTCTTGAGTCGATGGTCGAATGCCCGATCTCCGAGACCAGAGGTGTCCACCCATGTCACGATGGAGCCGAATTGCTTCGGGAGGAATTTGAAAAATGGCTTGGGATTACCGCGTCCCGGCAACAAAGGGGCGGAATAGAAACATTCGGAGACTAAGTCTCCGATCGCAGGAGCCATTCGATATTGCGTTTGCAACATCGCACCAATGCGTTTCCCATACCGGCGCTGGCGTAATGCGGGTTGGAAACAGCTGCCAGCGACCCAGCTCTACGGCGAGTACGAGCTTGTTCGGCTGATCTATTTAATTCCTTCTCTTGCATCCTGGCGTCGCTGAATCTTCGTGAAAGCTGCCTACACGAAATGTGTACGGGCAGTTTGGGCGGCGGACAGAGGCTAGCGCGCAAGCGCGCCTCCTCCGACCCGACTATCCAGAAACGTTAGTGCTG
>PLHP01000371.1 GCA_003138955.1 Acidobacteriaceae bacterium
GAGATGCTTTTTTCCTTGACATCCTCTTTCATAGGATGAGCATATGGGACTCAGCGAAATATCCTACGCATCAGGCGGCGTAAAATCCCGGCGGCAAAACCTCTCTCGCGACACCTTTGAGAGCTGACCTTGGGCGACACGGATCGGGCCAGGTCGACCATCATCCGGCCGGTAGGTAGGGGGTCTATGCGTGGACATTGAGTAATATATAGTATTGGTTTATATTTCTCATATGCGCTATGTTGCTAGACAATTGGCCCCCGTGCTTCTGGCTGCATCTCGGCACTTCCCGGCAGTTGTCGTGACGGGGCCGCGTCGTGCGGGGAAGACAACCCTTTTGCGCAAGTTATTTCCGAAGGCGCGCTACGTGCTGCTCGAAGACCCTGATATTCAAGCGCGAGTGCGTAGTGATCCGCGCACTTTTCTTGAGGAACTGCTGCCTCCGGTTGTATTCGACGAGATTCAAAATGCCCCGGAATTGCTTGCCTACGTTCGTACGCTTATCGACACCAAGCCGCGCCGCATGGGTCAGTGGCTGTTCACTGGGTCCCAGGAAGCTCCGCTCATGCGCGGCATCACGGAATCGATGGCCGGGCGCGCCGCCATTCTCCAGCTCCTGCCTCTTAGCCTCACAGAAACCGCCAAAGTGGATCTGCTACACGGGGGCTTCCCCGAAGTGCTGGCGCGTCCTCAGGCTCGGAGCCTTTGGTTCGCCTCCTACCTGCAAACGTATCTCGAGCGGGATGTGCGAGCGATTACAAATGTGCGTGATCTCGTGACCTTCCGTCGGTTTCTTTCTCTGCTGGCCAGTCGCCATGGCCAAGTTCTCAACAAGACCGACCTTGCGGCACCCCTCGGGGTCTCGGTTCCAACGATTGGCGAGTGGCTTTCCATTCTGGAAGTGACCGGTCAGGTCATTCTCGTTCCCCCATACTTCGAGAACTTCGGAAAAAGGCTCATCAAGTCGCCGAAAATCTACTGGGGGGACTCCGGGCTCGCCTGTTATCTGTTGGGCGTGACGTCCGCGGCTGAGCTTGAGCGTTCCCCCTTTCTGGGGGCCCTGTTCGAGGGCTTCGTCGCGGCGGAGATACTCAAGAACCAGGCCAATCGAGGACTGCAGAAGGAGCTGTACTACTTCCGCGATCAGCAGAGCCTGGAGGTAGACTTCCTCGTGCCACGACCCAACTCAAACCTGTGGTTGGTTGAAGCCAAAGCTGGGAAGACCGTCCGGCCCTCCATGGCCGCTCCGCTACTCTCATTGCGTCGAGCTTCGCCCAAACGGTCCGGGCGGTTGATCGTGGTCCACCGAAAGTCCCGCTTGCAATTGCCGACAGCCGCGATCGCTGGCGGGGTCGAAGCTCTTGATGTTGAACGATTCATCCAGGAGCTTGGTCGCTCCAGATAGCAGGATTGCAGCGCCAGACTGATCGAGACGGTGTTCGGTGATTCAAAAGCGATGTCAACAGTGCGGCAATCAATGGACGCCGAAGCCCCGCGTTCAACAAATGCTGACGAGAAGAGATGTCCTCAACAAGAGGGAAATCAGAGCTAAGTGCCCCATCGCGAAGCCTTCGACGAGGAGACGCTACAATTCTGGCGCGTAACGACTGACAATCAACAAGAAGTAGCGGGTCGAATCGCAAGGTTTTCCCGCCGAATGCAACCGTGCGCTTCGACACCTGCCCGCGGAACCAAAAACAAATCGAAGCCCTAACCTAGGGCTGAGTGACCCTTTCGCTAGTTGCAAAACGAATCCTCGATCCACAGGTTCAAGGACCATTCCAGGGGTCAACGACATTAAGACCACAGTCCTCGAAGTCTGCAACCTTGCGCGTCGCGAGCTTGGCCCCCCGCACTTGGGCAATGGCCGCTATCTGCGCATCCGCGTGGCTGATAGGTCTGCCGAGGGCACGGCGGTGAGCGGCAATCTTAGAAAAAACTCGCGCTGCGTCACTCTCGAACCCGAAGATGCGGCCCGCCAGATCCTCGGCAAACATCGCTTCCGCCGCGGCCAGCAGTCCCTCGCGACGTTTGCCCTTGGTGAGCACTTCAATGCCATAAAAGATTTCTGCCTCGGTGATTGACGTCGTAAAGAGTTCTGCTGCTGGGTGCTTCGCAACCCATGTCACAACCCGAGGAGAGGGCTTGGGCCTCATGAGCTCGGACAGCACGTTTGTGTCGAGGATGATCATTCGTCAAATCCCGGGGCCTGGCGCATAGCATCGCGTCGCGGCAACTCCAATTCGAGCCCGCCAAACGCCAAGAATCGTTTTTGAATGGCCTCCGCCAAGTTTCCTTTTGCCGGTGAGGAAGCGGTTAGAGCTGAGCGCAAGATCTCCCTGGCCTCCTCCTCCATCGAACGTCCGTGATGGGCAGCACGGACCCTCAACCGGGTCTTGGTTTTCTCGTCGAGTTGTCGAATCGTTAAAGTCGCCATGCTGTCAATGCTATCACTGCTAGCCAAGCGGTTTTCGCTCGGATCATCAATGTGAGCCCGAATGCGGTAGAAAGCTGGGAACAGGGAGTACGCCGCCCGCGGGAAGCGACCTTGAAGCTACTAACGATCGCACATAAGCACCCGGAGATTCTCTTGTTAGGCGAGTAAGAGACGACCCGGAGGTCCCGCTCAACTCGATCTCACGCTACTACAGGTTCTTGCCGGGCGAACAGCAGCAAGCGTTGCTCGAAAACCTGCTTGAGAAGGCGTCCTGAGAATGATTCGCCCAAGAGCTGCCCGACCGGGAGTTCCTCAGCCATTCGGGACCCGATTCAGAGGGAAACTTGATCACTAGCAATCCAAGTTGTCACCAGATTCGCTGCAGAAAATCGCTTGCCACTTTCACGTGTATCTCTTGTCGCGGGGTTCTTATCACCTGTTCACGCGAAAACCGACAAACAACTTATTGTTTCGGATCGCGACGAGCGGCAAGACCGTTCCGGTTGTCAACTGGTAAAGCAAACGCGAAAGTCTGACCGAGGCTGATTGAGCGTATGTCGGCCTAGGGCATGACGGCCTGCACCGCAGTGGGCTCCCGTTTTACGCCGATTGGGCTTTAAGCGTAACGCGCTTTTGATGTCCTCTTACTGCTTCCAAAATACCTGGAAGATCCCGAACCGCATCGTGTGTGGAAACCTGCGAGCCACTTCGGCCCTCACCTCCGGCATCATCACCGCCCCCGGAAAATACGGCGCGTCATTGAGGACCACGAGGTTCAAATCGTCAGACTGTATCGCCTTCAGAATCTCTTCCGGCGGCTCACCCCCATCGTCGTGCGCAACATTCGTCAGCCCGGAAAGAAAGTACAACTCCGGACAATCATTTCCTGCAAACATCAATCCGTTCGGACTGTGCTCCCGCAAAAAACGAGACAAGTCATCGAAGAACGCGGCTCCGTCGATCTTCAGCCCGCCTGCCCGTGGCCCCTGCATCGTGTCCATGTGGCCGACTACGTACGTGATTTCATAGATGTAGCGCGGAACAAGGCTGACTACCCCAAATACCAGATAAAACCCCACCGCCGACGCCTGCGCGTATGTCCCGCTTTGCGTCTTGCCCGTGGACACAATCGCCAGCAGCGCCAGCAGCGTCAGCGGCGCCGCATAACTCAAGTAGATCGGAGCTGCAAACGGAAACTGCACCAGGCTGCACGTCGCCGCCAGCGAGATCAGTAGCACCACTCGCTGCCGTTCGACTTTCATCCGCTCGCCCGGCTTCCTCTTGACCCACACCACCACCGCCCCCAGCAGCGCCGCAATCGGCGTCAGCGTCGCCACCGACCACCAGATCCCCGAAACAGTCGCGAACGACTGCGTAGCCCTCACCGCAAGTACCACCGCTCCCAAGCCGAGGGTTGCCCCGACAGCTTTCCCCTGAAACTTATCCCAATACATTGCCGCCGCCAGAACTCCCACCAGCGGCAGTACAAACACAATTTTCTCGATTCCGACCGGACGGATCACTCCCAAGTCGACCGATCGCGAGACCGCACTCGAAGTCACACCAAACAGGAACTTCCACACCTCTCCCGACGTCGCATACGGTATCAGGAAAACAATCACCGGGCTCACCAACCCGCAGAGAAACGGAATCACCGCCCGAAACATCGTCCTGAATCGCTCCCCGGTTCCCGCCCGCACACTCCGTTCTCCCAGCAGGATCAGTCCTACCACGACCGCTGATGGCAGCACGAACTGGTACAACTCTGCCATTCCCAACCGCGTGCGCAGCAGGTTGACCAGGGTTGCCAGGAACAGCAGCAGCGTACCCACACTGAATACGCGGTATGGCCAGCTATTCTTCGGACTCTCCGCCTCCGGACTGTCGTCCTGACTCTCGCTCTGTTCCAGAAAGGCAAGAAACAGCAGCACTCCGGCAATGTAGTACGCCCCGATGACCTTGATCAGGATCGACACTCCGCCGCACATTCCCGCCACGAACAGCCATCGCCGCGTCCGTACTTCCAGGTAGCGCAGCAGCGCTGCCGCCCCAAACGTCGCAAAGAACAGGTTGTACCAGGAAGGCATTGCCGCCGGATAATTCGGATAACTCCACGCCACCGCCAGCAGCGTGATGGCTCCCGCCCCAATCGCAGAAGTAAAGCGCAGCGCAACATAGTAAACCGCCGGAAGCCACGCCAGGAAAAACAGAAACACACAGATGCGCAGCGACATCAGATTCACGCCGAACGCGCGAAACGCCAGCGCATGAATAAAACTCAGACCGCCGGTGTAGATCTCCCCAAAATCGCGATGCGGAAGTTGTCCGTGCAGCACTCGCAGGGCACTTTGACTCAATGTCCCGTCGTCGGCCGGGACCCAACCCCTGCCGATGTGGACGCCAACATAAAGTCCCGCGACCGCAAGAACGGCGCCCAGTACCATCAAACGAACTACCCAACCCTGGGCAGCGGTCACTAGCGCCAGTTCGCTCTTGCTGGCCGCCTCCACTGACTCCGGACCCTGTTCCCAAATCCTTATCACCTCGACGCTCAACGCCGAATCGATTAGCGTCCCTGACTTCACTGGAGTCTCCATTTCCTTTTTCACTTCGCCTCCAGCGCCGTCAGCCGTAGCTGCGCTTCCTTGCTGTCCTGGTTCAGTTGCAACGCCTGCCGATACTCCGCCCGCGCCGCGGACACATTCCCGCTCTCTTCGAACGACACTGCCAGCCAATAGTGGTAGTCCCAAACCTTCGGATCCATGGCTGCCGCCTGCAGCAGGTAAGGTTGTGCCTTTGCGTTCCGTCCACCCTGCAGAAGTGCGCGTCCCAGAAAATGTTTCGGAGCCGCTTGTTCCGGCACCAACTGTACCGCGTGCGACAGCAAACGCTCTGCGTCCGTGTACTGGCCGTCCATCAAGTGGATATTGCCGCAGTTGTAGAGCGCCGAATAAAGATTTGGTTCCTTCTCCAGAATCTCCGAGCAGAGCGCAAGCGCCCGATCGTAGTCGCCCATTTGTCCATACAGCCCGGCGACTCCGGCCATCCCCACTTCCGACTTGGCGTAATCCGGATTCACCCGCTCGAGCCAAACCCGACCTTCCTCGAATCGGCCCGCATGGATGTATGCTTCCGCCAGCGCCAGCGGTCCATAGCCATACTCCGGATGGTCCTTCACCACCGACTGCGCCAGTTCAATCGCGCGATCGTGCGCGCCCCGCTGGCTGTACTCTTTCGCCAGTCCCGCCACCGCATACGGATTCCCCGGATACAAAGATTGCCCGCGCACCAGCAGTAACAGATCGCTTCCCCAGTACACCTGTTGCGCAAGCGATGCGCACACATAACCACCGCACAGCACGACTATCGCGCACCCCTGCACGGCCTGAGCATTCCATCGCTTGATGGAGGGCAGTCGCCGCAGCCCGATTGCCGCCAGAATCGCAAATCCGATCGACGGTAAATACATATAACGATCGCGCACAAAGTCGCCGTTGCCAAAGTTTCGCAAGTACAGCGCGGGCGCCAGCCCAACCAGCAGCCACAAGCCCGCAAACGCGACAATAGAATTCCCTTCGCGCCGATTCCAATACCACAACCCAACCAGCGCCGCTCCCAGCACCAACACCGGCGCCACCACTTGGCTGAGGATTGCGCTCGTTACATAGGGTGTGTAATAGAGCCCCGTGATGCCCACCGGAACCAGCAACTGCCGCAGATAAATCGACAGCACCAGTGGCAAAGTCCGCGCCACGTCCAGCATCCCGTGACTCGGATCAAACTGCCCAGTGGCGTGCAGCAGTGCGTGCTTTCGCAGCAGCGCGTAAGCCAGCGTCACCACCACGTACGGAGCCGCCGCCATCGCCGCCCCAAGAACTCTCCGCCCCGGCGATGCCCTGGTTTCCGCTGGATGGAGCCACGCGTAGATCCCCACCAGCGCCGAAAACACTACCGCCATTTCCTTCGTCAGGAGCGCGCACGCGAGCAGCGCCAGCGACGCAATCCACCACGCCGTTCTCTTCCTTTGCCCGGGATTGCGCTCCGTATCACGCCCGTTTAGAAACGCCGCAAACGCCAGCGCGGCAAACATTGTTACCATCGTGTCCGAAGCTGCGGAAATCCATGTGACTGGCTCAATGTGAATCGGATGCAGCGCAAAAATCAGCGCCGCCAGCGCCGCCGTCCAGTATTCCAATCCCAGCCGTCGCGCCAGCCAAAACACTGCTGCCACCGCGCCCACGTGCAATAGAACCGCTCCCAGGTGCCATCCCCACGGCCGCAATCCGAACAATGTGTAATTCAGCATCGACCACGCCACGAACATCGGCCGGTAATACACCTGGTGTCGCGCCACGTGGTACCACAGGTCACTTCCGAACGCCCGCGGCAGATTGCTCCATGTCCGGATGATCGGACTGTTCACAATCTGCGGCCAGTCATCCCAGACAAAATCGAAGGACAGCGAGCCGCTGTAAACCACAAAAGTGACCAGCCCAAGCAAAGGCAGCAGGACGCTCGGCCACCGCAGATACTTGGCCAGCAATTCCGATGCGCCAGGTTCCGGATGCCCTTGTGTCTCGTCCATGGGGATAGTGTCCAGAGTCGATCGCTCCGCTCCAGATCAGCTCATAGTAACGTTCCGTCCCACGCGGCGCATGTTACCCAGGTTACCTGCGTTAAGGACAACGTCGTGTTCTTTGACGGGAAACCCGGCAACTGGACTCCGCGGACCAAGAGTTGTGGATTTACAGTGTGTTGCAGAAGATTCTAGAAAGGCCCGCGAGTGAAGGTCCGTATACGTGTTTTTCCCGCGAGAGCGTCACCATTCCCGGGGTACGTCGGTCGAGCGGTTGAGCCATTGCATAAATGGAGACGAGGCATATCGTTTGCGAGACATTGGCCGGAGTAATGAATCCCAATCAGTGGGCTACGCACCACGCGAAAGAAGGCCCTTACAACCGCGTGAGGTTTTGACGAACCGTTTCCTCAGCGCCTAGTTTATAGAACATAACTCTTCCCGAGGGATCAAGTTGCTGCAACAAGTCAAAGTCGCGAACGTTGCGAGACAATACCGCACATCCATATTTTCGAGCGGAAGCGAATAGCAGTGCGTCGTTCAAGACACGCCGCCGCTGTTCTCTTCCGTATCCCTGGGTCCGGGCCAGCGTGCCGGACAGCACTCCGGCTTCCCGCCAGATCTCGCGATCG
This sequence comes from Acidobacteriaceae bacterium, assembly GCA_003138955.1. GTDB lineage: Bacteria > Acidobacteriota > Terriglobia > Terriglobales > Acidobacteriaceae > Acidiflorens. Next base: position 7,646 of record PLHP01000371.1, read on the forward strand.
GGTGTGATCGTCCGATAGCTGGGCCGGTGGTCGATGACCGCGGCAACTTGCTCGATGATCTCGGGCGTTTGGGAGTGAGCGGGATCGAGCAGGCCGCAGGTCGCCGCCAGTTCCGCTTCTTTGACTGGGGAATGCCATGCCTCGGTCGCCTGTGGCATCGCTTCGCCCCGTTGGGGAAAACGGCCTTGAAGAACATCAATGTAGACCGTGGTATCGTAGAGCAGCTTGGCGGGTCAATGGCTGGTCGTTCCAATGAACTCAAGCTCTGATTCGGCCCGCGGTGTGAGCTGCGCTCGATGTTTGTCGGGTTTGAGCCGCCTGAGAGTGCCTTGAAATTCAGAACTCAAGCTCAGCCTCGCTACCAACGGTGCCGCGTCGCGAAAGCAGCCAGTCCGCGTAGTCGTCGGCAACCGCAATGTTGGCCAGCGCCACCTCGATCAAGTCCGTATCAGAATCAATGCCTGTGCGTTTTTTGCCCTGGTCACGAGGGCTTCCGGCATTCTTCCCCGAACCACCTGGGTGCGTTCGCCGCGCAGCAGTCCTTCTTTCTCGGCAATGACCATCACGTCGCGCAACTTGCTGGAGCGCATGGGACTCTCCTCCCCCAAGCCTGCAAGTTTCCTTCTTCGTGAGGATCTGGATGGGGCGCCGCGCTTCATGAATTACCCTCCCGGAAAATAGGAGCATTTCTCTGTAGCACAATCTCAGCATTATTGTAGTACAGCTTCAAAGGGTGGGCATCCTCCGGCATTTGGTCGGCCTTGTGCACCCAGGTTGCACAATCGAAATGCTGCCTGTCCTCGTTACCACTTAGCCCGCGCTCAGAAACCGGGCGGGGGCGGCTGAGGCCCGCGCCCCCTCCCGATCCTGCATGGCTACCCGACGGCACCGCCGAACGCTCCTCATATAGACTCACGCTTCCCCGAAGGCTAGGCCGTCGGGTTCAGGAGGGTCCTCCGCTCCCGCCGAGAGTTTTTCCAGCGTTGCGAGCGCCGCTCCAGAGTTGTTGTCCCGGCTGCTTTGCCAACAAGTTGCTACGCTGCCTTCTCATCACTGTTGCAGGCTGAGCTGCCAACTAAATCTTGGCGGAGGCGCTCCATTTGTGCCGATGCTTCTCTTATCTGCTCAGCATATTCGTGGCCTTGTCGTGGTAGAAAGCCCCCGTAGTTCTGAAGCAGGAGGCTGGCGTTTGTCTCGATGGAAGAGGTGTTGGAGCGGGCTTGGTTGGAAAGGGCGGACGTCAGTTTTTCCAGCTGCAAATCGCGCACTTCTAGCTCTCGTCTGCTCGCGGCAGCTTCCTGTTCAAGCACTTGCCCCTGATAGCGGATGAGTCCAAAAAGACAGGCTGTCAGCGCGAGCAGGCATGAATTGGCCACAATGGTTTCTTTCAACGCCTGGCTTAGGCTAGCATTCCTCTCGCTGTCGAATCTCGCGAAACTGCTGGCCTCCGCCGTGGAAAGCGAAGACAAAAGCCCGCGAGCTCTATCCATGTACTCCATACCTTCGTTTGATTTCACCAGCATGAATGCGCGGTGGCGATACCCCTGTTGGCGCAAACTAATAGAGCGGTCCATTTCAGCTTGCTTTGAGTTAGCCAAAGACTCCAGTTGCGATTCCAGGGATCGTTCGTGCTCCGCCCGATTGGCTAGCCCTACACGAAGGCCGGCAAAATCGGTTCCGATCCTGTTCTTCGCGTCGGTGTAGGGCTGCAAGTAGGAAGGGTCCCCGGTTAGCAGGTATCCGCGCTGACCTGTTTCCATATCGGTCAGGTCCTTCAGAACACCGGAGATGTGCGCCTGGATCAGGGAGCTTTCGAGTGCCAGCCCCGCAAGCTTCTGCATCTGTTTCAAGTGGTTCACAGCAAGATACGCATTCCATGCCATGAAAGCGAGTAGTGCGGGGGCTCCTATTTGGAGCGCAGCTTTTCGAATCATCTTGATTATGCCGTCCTTCACGTTATGTTTAGAACACTCTCAGTCGTGATTCGACTGGCTTTCGAAATCTCCTCCGCAACCTTGACCGCTGCGTCGCCGCTCGGAACCGGTCCTTCCGCCGACATAACCGAACTGGCAGCCAAGGTGAAAAGCAGGGCATCCTCCTGCTTGTCGAAGTAAAGCACTACCTGATTCGCTGCCATGTGCGTACCTCCTGCTGATTGTTCTTAGGAATGATAGGCCGATTCAGCACAGTAATGAGGTTGTCTCTTTTGGTGCGCCTTACTGTGGATGACGGCCCGGACAGGGACATCTATTTTGGGGCGTGGCCAGCGACGTTCCATGACGCCAGCTTATTGGTTTTTCGCGGATGGCTGGACGAAACGGAGGACCAATAGCTGTACCCGCGCGACCCCCGTGCGCTCGGTTAAACCTTTGTTTTGTTTGAAGTTTCGAAGACCTTCCTCATATAAACTCACAGCCCCCGAAGGCTAGAACCAGTCTCATAAACATTCTAGAGGGCTGGAAATGGTGCATTCTGAAGGTGGCCTGTGGGACTCCACATGCACGATGGCGGGACGTTGGGAGTTGATCGGCTAGCCCCGGGCCCTGGAAATGAGCGATAGTCGCCGCTTGGTATCACTCACATAATGATCTATTATGAGCGATACAAGGTGCTCCTATCGCTCATGCGCTGGAACTGGCAACAACCCGATTGGCCCAATGTCACTTGGAACGGGTCCCGTCTGGCCCAGGCCGAGCAACAGTTTCTGGTCGGGGCCGGTACCCTCATAGGCACATTCAAGCATCTCGACGGAGAAGAGCGCAGCCATATCACCATCGAAGCCATTAGTACCGAGGCCGTGACCACGGCGGAGATCGAAGGCGAGATTCTGGATCGCGCCAGCGTGCAGTCCTCGATCCGCCAACAATTCGGACTGGCGGCAGACAACCGGCGCGTCCGACCCGCGGAGCAGGGCATGGCCGAGATGATGGTCGATCTCTACCGCTCGTTTTCCGTGCCGCTTTCGGGCGAGATGTTGTTCGCATGGCATCGGCTGCTCTTCCGCGGCAGGCGCGATCTCAAAGATGTCGGACGCTATCGAACCAGCGGTGAGCCGATGCAGGTGGTCTCGGGGCCAATTCACGAGCCCAAGGTGCACTTCGAAGCGCCGCCGTCATCGCATGTGAAGTCAGAGATGGGGCGCTTCATCGCCTGGTTCAACCGGACGGGACCAGGCAATCGCGAGCCTTTGCCTGCACTGACAAGGGCGGGGATGGCGCATCTCTATTTCGAGTGCATCCATCCATTCGAAGACGGCAACGGGCGAATTGGCCGCGCGCTTGCCGAAAAAACCATGGCACAAAGCGTCGGCCAGCCAACTTTGACAGCGTTGGCGGCCACGATCCTTGCCAAGCGCAAGAGTTACTACGAGGCGCTCGAAGCGGCGAACAAACAAAACGAAATCACCGCCTGGCTAGCCTGGTTTGCCGGAGTGGCGCTAGAAGCGCAACGGCGCACCACAGCGCTCGTCGAGTTCTTGATCGACAAGGCGAGGCTGCTCGATCGGTTACGCGGTCAGCTGAATCAGCGTCAAGAGAAAGCGCTGCGCCGCATGTTGCGCGAAGGTCCCGAAGGCTTTGCGGGCGGCTTAAGTGCTGGCAAGTACGCCACCATCACGGGCGCGTCCCCGGCGACCGCGACGCGCGATCTCGTCGAACTGGTCACGAAAGGCGCACTGATTCGGACGGGTGAGCGCAAGCAGGCACGCTATCAATTCAGCATTCCGTTACGCTCCGTGACTTCCGTCGTGGTGAACGAACGAGGAGAAGTTGTTCAAAGTTGACACGCGACCGACGTGATCTTGCCTCGCCCTTGGAAGAGGGTGATTTGTTCGATGAATGGCCGATCATGCCACGTTTCGGTCCGCATTGCATGGCCAGTACGATGCAACAGTGACAGCACTGTGGCGCTCTGAGCACGACCTGCTACTATATGGCGACCGCCATGGATAAGACGGAAGCGACGAGGCGTGTACTCCAACCAAACGCAAGCGGTGATGCCCACGCCGTGAGCGCGCCCGTCCAAACTAGAAACTCCGCCCGTCAGCTGGAGCTGGATTTTCGCGCGCCGGTGCTGCAGATGGTTGTGCCCGACCAGGAGACGCTAGAATTCTGGCGCGCAATGGCTGACTATCCACAGGAAGTCGCAGATCGAATCGCAAAATTTTCCCGCCGAATGCAACGGTGCGCTTCGGCGTCTACCCCCGTAACCAACAACAAATCGAAGCCCTAACGTATGGCCGAGTGACCCTTTCGCTAATTGCAAAATGAAGGACACACGAATCTGTGGTCACCATACCTTACTAAGACCCTGGAGCCCCTGGAGATAATCCTCCTGTTCGACCCTGCTTTCCACTCCGTATTCCGTTAGGATCGTCATCATCTTTCCCACCGGGACTCCGGCAAGCTCAGCGGCTCGGCCGAGAGATGCCTCCCCCTTTTTGTACCGTTCCACCGCGAGCAAGATTCTCCCGCGGGTAACCATGTCGCGCACGGCTTTGGACAGATCGCTCCTCTGTTCCCTCGTGAGTTCGCTCAGAAATTCGAAGTTCTCACGATCCATCCGGATGCTCATGGTCTTGCTCATTGTCTTGTCTCCAATTTCCGTCTGGCATCTTCCAGAATTGATTCTTTATAACGCCCATGTTTTGCCAGTGTCGTAAGTTTGGCCAGGGCCTCGCTACCCGTAAGCAAACCCTTTTCGCGGCTTCGAACTAAGATGCCGATAGCTGTGGTGAACGCAATACCGAGCAACGATCAGGTCATTCAGGACCGTTGGGCTCTTCCGGCCCTATGCCAATGCATACCAGGCGCCGCGACCGCTGCCGTGCATGACCAGATGACCCTTTTCCTGCAATTGGCGGAAGTGCGGCTTGAGCGTGTTCCGGCTCGTGCCGGTCAGCGTAACCATCTCGCCGATGGTGACGCGTCCGTGTTCGCGTGCATACTCCACGATTTGCACGGACAGTTCCGGCATGGCCGACAGAACGATCTTTTCTCTTTCGACTTTCCTGGCCAACTGTTTCATCTGCTGCTGGAGCGCCCGCAGGAAGAACAATGCCCAGGGCTGCCAGTTCGGCGCGTCGGTCCTGATTGTTTCTTGCGTCTGGCGCAGCGCGAGGTAATAGCCTTCCTTGCTGTGTTCGATCACACTCTCCAGTGAGCTGTAGGGCACATAGGCATAGCCGGCGCGCAGCAACAGCAGCGTAGTCAAGATGCGACTCAACCGGCCGTTGCCATCCTGGAAGGGATGGATTTCCAGGAATACAACGATGAAGATGGCCGTGACCAGCAGAGGATGCAGTTGCTGGGTCTCCATTTCCTCCCTCACCCAGTCGAGGCCTTCCGTCATCAGGCGCGGTGTGTCAAACGGGGTGGCCGTTTCAAACACCGTACCGATCTCTTTTCCGGCCTCGTCAAAGGCTGCGACGCTGTTGGATTGGGTCTTGTATTCGCCGCGATGATACGCATCCTTTTCGCTGTATTTGAGCAGGTCGCGGTGCAGCTGCTTTACGTGGTTTTCCGTCAGAGCGATCTCTTTCCACGATTGAAAAATGAGCTCCATGGTTTCCGCGTAGCCAGCCACTTCCTGTGCGTCCCGTGTATCGAAGGATTTGACGTCAAGTTTAGAAAGTAGCTTTTCGACCTCCCGGTCGGAGAGCTCGCTGCCTTCAATGCGTGTGGATGACCCGATGCTTTCGATGGTGGCCACGCGTCGAAGGGCGGATAGGCGTTCGGGTGCCAGTGTGCCCAAAGCGCGCCATGCCCCTTTGAATTCATCGATTTCGGCGATGAGACGAAGGATTTCGGGGGTGATCTCGAGGCTGTCAGTCTGGATCATGACACCCAAGAATACGCCCATTTACATCCAATTAGTCAAGCTGAAATGTCACCTATTTACACCCGTTAGCGCCAACCCATCAGAGAACGAACACCCCGTCCGTCGCTGCCGGGGGCGTGTGTGATGTGGGGAAACGCGCAGCGTTTAATCCTGTGGCACGATATCGAATCTTGAGGTGCGCCACAGGGAGTTCCGCAACCTTGCCGCCCAGTCCTTTGATGATGCCGAACTTGGTCGCCACGCGCAGAAGGATTTCAAGTGTCGGAGCAACTTTTCCACTCTCGACTCTTGAGAGCTGATCTTGGGCGACACGGGATCGAGCCAGTTCGAGCATCATCCGGCAGATAGGTAGGTGGTCTATGCGTGGACGGCGGTCATGCGCTTGAGGGTGGGAAGGGCCTTGATAATTTTTCCAGCTTCCTGCTGGGCGATGCGCAGATCGTAGAGGCCTTGCAGATTGATCCAGAATTCGGCACTAGTGCCGAAAAAATGCGCCAAGCGCAACGCCGTGTCAGCGGTGATGTCCCGGCGTCCGTTCAGAATCTGGGTGATGCGATTGGTTGGAACCTGCAGCTGGCGTGCCAGCGAGGCGGCGCTCATGTTGAGTTCCCTCAATTCTTCGGCCAAATGTTCTCCAGGATGGATCGCGAGCAATGGCATGTTCGTTCCTTTCGTTGTTCCTTTCCTACTGGCAACCGACTCCTAGTGGTAATCGACAATTTTGTCGTCGTCGCGACAAAGACAATAGCCAGGCAAGAAACTGGGGGGCACCCTCCTAGTCAAGTACCAGACCTGAACACTCGTACTGTACTGGCTTCCAGAGCGCGGCGACCGGTCAATGAAAAACCGAATTATGCTTGTGGTTAAGGTCAGCCACGTTCTGGATAATTAGCGCCGGCGGTGGCTGTGCTGTTTCCGGAACATACGCGGATCATAGCTGAGCGGCTCCACTTCTAGCACGACGATCCTCTTGCAGTCGGTATGCGCGGGATTGATCAGCCAATTATTTTCGTCAGGCGCGAGTACGGAGGGCACCAGCAGAAAACAATTTTCTCCCCGTTGCGCGAATTCATCCCCCAGCCGAGCGAGTGCGGGAGGAGCCGCCGATTCACGCCAGTTTGCCGGCAGATTGCCGGTTTCAACCCGCTCTTGGGCTAGATCGTCCGGGACTTCCGCAACAGCTAAAACCAGATCCCCGGGAGGATCATCCACATCAAGATGGACGAAATACTCCAGCATGGCGAGAGATTGATGTTCCGAAGCATAACTGAGGCGGGTTCCGGGGCTCGACCAACGTCCACCGTAGCAGTATGCTCCCTCGCCGTCAAAGGGAGTACGGGCATAGGTCCTGCGCAAGACTCGATAAAGTCGGATCAACTAATTCCGCCGTAAGCGATGCGGCCCAAGACGTTCTCCACTTGGCGCGCTCCCAGCTCTGTGTCAATAGCAGCGACGGGTGCGACGCCGCCGAGGGCACGGTTGGGACGCTTGAGCCAGCGCATGGCACGCTCGTGGTCACCAAGATACTCATTAGCGATCGCTACAATGCGAGCCAATCGGTAGAGCCGGTCGGATTCATAACGTGCGAGCCTTCCACTGCGACGGCGGCGCTGCAAGCTTCGAGTCGAAAGGTCAAGTGCGCTGGCGAGTTCCTTCAGAGTCAAACCAGAGGCTCGCATCAGCTCCTCCACGACCGCAGGAGGAAAGCCCTCCCGGATCGCCTCGCGCATGTCGCGATCGCTAGAAAGAGCGCGACCAAGGGTTCGCTCGCCCCCTAATTCCTGCACCACAGCTCGCAGCTCGTTTACCATTATGTCGCATATAGTAGCGACAAATGGCGCTCTTGTCAATTCAAACGCAAAAGTCTCGCACCGGGGATCCGGACGGGTTGGTATGGCTTTCTGATACATGATGGCTTAAGGCATCCAAAGCCATCATTCATTGAGATTGTAGGCACGTGATAAGCCGTAAGGCTTCATGGCTATGCCGCCCAAGAGACATCTGCCAAATACCACAATCGAGAAGCGGGGCTGGGTCCGCCCTGGGTCCTTCACTCCTGATGTCGCGATCGGCCATCCCGACAGCCCTCCTAACTTCAGTTGGCAGCAAACTCATTCTGACTCGTGGCCGTCACCACGCGCAAGCGCGTGACTGTTGCTCAGCCAGAATGTCGGCGATGCGCTAATGCGCGTCCATCCCAACGGGCGGCACAGCTCCTCTCTTAGCTTCCCGCTGAGCACTCGCGACAACTACTGAGGCAGGACAACGCACGTTACAACTTCTTAGAGCGTGCGAGGCCTGGAAGTTCTTTTATGAACTGATCCAAGGACATCACTTCTGACCTCGGATCGGTCCGGTAGGATTCTTTTCCGGGGTAAAGAATGATTTGGCGAGCAGCTTGGAGGTCCGCGCAGCCGATGTAAAAGCCTTTACTGGGCACGGGGTTGCTGATCGAGCGTTTGATTTCTATCGCCCAAATGTTTTTGGGGCCGAATTCGAGGACGAGGTCAATTTCCGCACCAGCGGATGTTCGATAAAACCATGAACGAACTGTAGCAGGTAAGCTGCTGAGAATATTCTCAATGAGCATACCCTCCCAGCTTGGGCCAACGATGGGATGCCCGAAAAGTTCCTCCTGCGTGCGAATGCCGAGGAGGGCATGAACGAGGCCGCTATCTCGCACATAGACTTTCGGAGACCGCACCAACCGCTTTCTTACATTCGATGCCCAGGGCTGTAGTCGCCGCACTAGCAACAAATCGACCAGAATATCCAGGTAGCGAGCGATGGTATGTCCGCTCACTCCAAGGCCTGCAGCTAGTTGGGCACCGTTGAACATCTGTCCCTGATTGTGGGCCAACATCTGCCAGAAACGACGAAGTGTCTCTGCTGGCACCCTGGGCCCGAGAGCGGGCACATCCCGCTCCAGGTAGGTTTGAATGAATGCCGTGCGCCACTCAAAGCTGCCTTCGTCATCGTCAGCAAGAAAGCTCTCGGGGAAGCCTCCTCTCAGCCACAGAGCATCTGGAGCAGAAGGGCTGGTCCCGCCAACTTCTGCAGCGGTGAACGGAGTCAGTTCCAGGTAAGCAATTCGGCCAGCGAGTGTCTCCGCCGATTGGTGCATGAGATCCATGGACGCCGAACCGAGCAACAGAAACTGACTGTCTTTTTTGCCCGTTCGACGCCTGTGATCAATCAGACTACGCAGCGTCTGGAATATGTCGGGAAGACGATGTATCTCATCAAGGATTACGAGCCGGTCGCGATGTTGCGAAAGGTACAGCTCAGGATCAGCGAGTTTGGCCCGATCTGAGGGAAGCTCCAAGTCAAGGTACAAAGCCTGAGGTCTAAGCTGCTCTTCCAAAGAGAGAGCCAGAGTCGTTTTGCCAGCTTGGCGCGGACCGAGCAGCGCTACCGCCGGAAAGCGCTGCAGCAAGTCCAGCAATCTGGGTTTGGCTACTCTTGGAATCATCATTGTAAGTATGCCACGTCACCGCATAATTGCAAGGTCACTGCTGAGGTCGGTTGGCGTCACGGCAAGGGCGACGGGTCGGGATCGAGACAGCAGCCCTGATGCTGGGATCAGGCAAATCGCGAGGCTACTGTCTGGAGATGATTTGTGCCGACTTCCTTGCAGGAGCGCACCTGGAAATGGCAACCCGGAGATCCTGCTCAACTCGATCTCACGCTACTACAAGTTCTTGCCCGGCGAACAGCAGCAGGCTTTCCTCGAAAACCTGCGCGAGAAGGCATCCTGAGAATGATTGGCCCCAAAGCCGCTCCCTCGCGGCTCGCCCCCTTGTCGTACGAAAGCCTGCGCCAGCAGATCCTGCGTCGCGACGGCTGGCGGTGTCAATCCTGTGGCACGATGTCGAATCTTGAGGTGCACCACAGGGAGTTCCGCAGCCATTCGGGGGAAGACTCCGAGGAGAACTTGATTACGCTGTGCACGGTATGCCACGCCAGCGTGCATCGCCGGTAAGACACAACTGAATAGCGGCCGACACAGCGCCAGCGCAAGGGCGCAGTACACGGCACAGAATCTGGAGGAACCAGTTTCGCCGCATCTGTTCTTTTTTTTGCCCCGGATGTAGTCCGGCATGGGACGGATGGCGGCACACGCATGCCCCTACCAACGAACAGTCGTGCGCGTTACTTTCGCCGGATCGTTCACCGCCCTCCCCGCTAGTATCTGAAGTTAATTCTTCTCAAACAATGCCTCCTCGACCAGTTCGCAAAGAATGTGTCCAGTCAAGATGTGAGCTTCTTGGATACGAGGTGTTTGATCGCTGGGAATGCAGATGCAGCAATCGACAGTGCTCGGCAAATTCCCACCGGTTCTTCCGGTCAGACCCACTGTGACTAGTCTCCTCTCGCGGGCCACGTTCACGGCTCGCAGCACGTTGGGTGAGTTTCCGCTGGTGCTGATGGCGAAAGCGATGTCATCGGGACTGCCCATCCCCTGGACTTGGCGCGCGAACACGTCGTCAAAGGAATAATCGTTGCCGATGGCGGTGAGGACGGAAGAATTGGTGGTCAGCGCCCAGCCCGAGAGGCTTGCCCGTTCCTTCAAGAACCGTCCGCTCAGTTCCGCGGCCAGGTGCTGCGCGTCCGCGGCGCTTCCGCCGTTCCCGAAGAACAGGATCTTGTTTCCGGAGCGGAGGCACTTCGTCATTGCGTCCGCTACCTTGACCACTGCGCTCAAGTACGCTGAAGACTCCAGCAGACTCTGCATCACCGACGCGCAGTCGCGAATTCTGGCGACCGCCAGAGACTGTGCAGTATCCGCTTTCATAGAAAATCTCCCGCCCAGCATAATTGAAAAGTCTTCATGACTCGTTGAAAGTTCATCAAGGGACGTTCACGCGCCAATGGTCGAGAGCGGACGTTCACGAGGTCGCAGTGGGTTGGGCCTCATTGTCCCGCAGTGGCTCACCCGGGCCATATTCGAAATTGATCCTCTCCTGCTCGACCACCAGCGGCCGCTTCTGCACAAGGGTATGGATGGTGCCGATGTATTCCCCAAGGATGCCCATAAACAGCATTTGCATCGACATGAAGAAAAATACGCCGATGACCAAGGGGGCGATGCCAAGGGAGAAGTGGCTCCAAAAGACTAGTTTGTAGATCAGGTATGCCAGCGACACCAGAACCGAAACCAGCGCGCCCACAAAACCGGAAAAGGTCACCAGCCGCAGTGGCACCTTGGACAGGTTTGTGATCCCGAGCATCGCCATGTCGTAGAGCGAATAGAAATCGTTTTTGGTGATTCCGCGTTTGCGCGCTGGCTGATGGTACGCAATATCGAAATGCCGAAACCCAGCCTCCGCGATCATGCCTCGGAAGTAGGGATAGGGATCATCGAAGCTCTTTATGACTTCCACTACCTTTCGGTCATATAGGCCAAAGCCGGTGTAGTTCTCGTAAGTTTCCACTCCGGAAAGACGGTTCACCAGCCGGTAGTATTGCTTGCGGATCCAGAACATCAGACCGCTTTCCTCGCTTGCCTTCTTGACGCAGATCACAACGGGGTAACCCTCCTCCCACTTGTGGATCATGTCAACAATCATCTCGGGAGGGTCCTGCAGGTCGGCCACAATCCCTATGACAGCATCGCCGCTGGCCTGATACAAGGCGTGCTGAGGTGACCTTATGTGGCCGAAGTTGCGCGTATTCCTGATTACCTTTACGTTCCTGTCTTTAGCAGCTATCGCCTTCAGTTCGCCCAGAGTATTGTCGGTTGAGGCATTGTCAATAAAGATGTGTTCGTACTGGTAGTTGCCCGCGGCGGCGATGGCAGCGCGCACCTGGAGGTACACGTCGCGCACGTTGGCTTCTTCGTTATAGCAGGGGGTGAGGACGGTAAGGGTCTTAGGCATGGGTCGCAGCTTTCTCGTCGAATCTTAGCGCTTCCAAATCGAGCCCTTCCTGTCGCTCATACCAGGCATAAAGGTCCCTGATCGAGTCCTCCAAATCCCAAAACCGATACTCCCCCATTTCCGCCAGCATACGCGAGTTGTCCGCCGAGTACTCGGGCCCCATCCGTTCGGCCATGACCGACACATTGGGATTGCGCCCCGAGACCCGGGCAATCACTCGTGCCAATTCAGTTAGCGCCACGGGCTGCCCGCTGCAAACGTTGTACGCCTTGTGGCGTGCGTTATTTTCGATGAACCACATCGTGATCTTGACCAGATCTTTGATATACAGGTAGTCAAACACGACATCCTGCCGCAGCAGAATCGGCAATCCTTTCAGCGCCCGGCAACAGGCGTTCGAAATGAAACGCACGGTGTAGTCCTCGTAGGCGCCGAAAATTCCTAACAAGCGCAAGTCAACGACCCGGTCGGAGCGTTCAATATACTTGGCACAAATGTACTTCGAAAATCCGTATGCATCCCTGGGCACACGGGTATCGAAATAGTCTTCCCGCACTCGCGCCGGCACTTGAAAACGGTCATACTCTGCGCCGGAACCGAAGTGAATCATTTTTCCGAATCGTCCCTGGTTGCGCACGAGGTTAAAAAACATGCGGCAATTGCGGTCGAGCAGGTCCGGAGGAGCAGCCAGCCGCCGATTCGAGCGCGTGGTAGCGGCATGGACGATCACGTCGAAATGGTGCGCGCTAAGGTATTCGCGCACCGCCTCCTCCTGCAGCAGATCCAGTTCGGCCGAGGAGGGCGCCAACACCTCATACGTGGAAGCAAGCTGCTCCGCCAGATTTCGCCCAATGAACCCCGACCCGCCAGTAATGAGTACGCGCATTATGCAGGCGTCTCGAAGTACGAATTCGTTGGCATGACCATGCAGAGTACCTGAACTGCCGGAAAACGCGCAAACCAAAGCCTCGACGTCTTGGGCGTAGGGTCGAAGCGGTTGTTCGCTAAGCTCAACTACATTTGATAGACAACATCGTACCTAGTGCTGTTGATTATCGCCGAAATCAAGGCGAATTGTGAGGTGTCGCTCCGGAAGGCGCTCATCCAAGCATCGGCAAACTCCCCTTTCAGGGGCAGAAATCAACTGTCCATGAGCCGGCGCTCAGTAGGACGACCACTGGGAATCATTTCAGACGGAATAACTTCCAACCGTCCTTTACCATACGCTTAGCCACGAAAGGCGTCAGCATGAAGCGGCGCGAACGCCACATCTCCTTCATAAATACCCTGACCCATCCCGGCTTTCCCTTGTAACGCATCAGAACGGTGACCGTCAAATTGGCCATGAAATGATTTTTCACTCTCGCCAGACGCTCCTCGCCCTTGGAATCCCCGCGGGAGCGGAGCACAGCAAGGAAGTCCTCATGCAATTTTTCGCCCCAGGCTTGCCAGTCCTCGGCGGTCCCTTCCCGACTGGTGGCGGTTTCCGAGTGCACGGTATAGCGCATTAATGGTTCCTGCACACAAACGGCATGGTCATATTCAAGCATGGCACGGCCCCAATTACCTGAATCGGAGAGCATCTTGTGACGCCCCGCGTCATAGCCCCCATACTTTTTAGCGTCGGCAGTTCGTATCAAGACGCCGGAGAATTGTATGCCCCGTGTGCCGATAAACAACCCTTCCATCAAGGAGACAGGCGATTCGATTGGCGGCCCACTCCTGGTCACCCATAACTGTCTGCGATTTTGATCGACGTTCATTGGGGGAGTCCACGTCAAACCTATTGAACCCGGTGGTACTCCGTCAAACCCTTCCCAGAACGGCTTGCTCAGCTTTTCAATCGCCGTTGGCTCCAAAAGATCGTCGTCGCAAAGGAGCAAAAACAGTTTCCCCCTGGCGTTTTGCAAGCACGTATTGGAGTTAGCGGCTCCCCCGACATTTGAGCTTTGGCGAATCAAGCAAAGCCGCGGATCCTGGATGCTGTTGAGTTTTTGCCATGTGTCATCTGTCGATGCGTTATCGCAAACAACGATCTGGAGATTCTCGTATGTCTGGTTCAGGCAACTCTGCACGGCATCCAGGACATAATGGGACCTGTTCCATGTCGGAATACCGACGCTGATAAGTCCTCCGGTTGACACAGCTATACGACTCCTTGGCACTACTGCGGGCAGAATGGCAGAGACAGTATAACAAGGCGGCAGAACGCAGCCCCCAAAGGTACAAAGGGTATACTTTACATGAATTTTTTATGAGGTTCGCCAAGCCATCCTCGCCACCCAATCTACGGATTTTATTGGCGGCTGAATGGACTGATCAACCGCTGCGACTATCACAGGGTGCGGGAGAGTCTGTATGGGTAGCCACCAGAAAATTCCCCAGGTGATCCGCATCGGCCAATTTCGGCGGACTAGTGCGAATATTAACAATAATGCTGGCTCATAAACGCAATCGCAGAATTGTCGCTTCCGCCAGCTTCGGTGGCTTCCAGCGCCTGGTGCAGGTTGCCAGCACTCTCTTGATCATGCCGCTTACCCTCCGGGCTCTCGGCCCGGCCCGGTTTGGCGTCTGGGGAGCTGTAGCTTCCCTGGCATGGACGAGCGGACTGTTAGATCTTGGGACGGGCTCTGCGCTGGTGACTCTGGTAGCGCGCTCGCTTGCTCGCAACCGGGTGGACGAAGCGCGCACTCACCTCACGGGTGCATTGACCATTGGAAGCTGCCTGGCGTGCCTGCTGCTGGTTTTGACCTTCACCGCATCGCTCCTTGCAGGCTCGCGAGGCAATTCCACCCCTTACCTGATCGCCTTTGCCGGACTGGCTCTTAACGTTCCCTTAAGTTCCGCAAATAATGTGTGGATGGCCCTGCAAAAAGGCTATATTTCCGGCTTCTGGGACCTGGTCCAGACAGTGCTGACGACACTCGGTCTTTTCTGGGCCGCCGCATTCACCCATGATGTGCGAGTATACGTGGCAGTAGTCTACGCAGGCCTTGTGCTGGCAAATCTCGGTAGTCTCATGCATCTGCTTTTGCTGCATCCGGAACTTCGTCCACAAGGGTTGCCCGACTCGCTGGCATCCATACGCGAAGTGGCGGGGAGCGGGATTCTGTTCTTCATCCTCAACATTACCGCCGGCCTTACCTTCATGCTCGACAATGTCCTGGCCCTGCAACTCCTCGGACCGGAAGCCTCGGCGCGCATGACCATTGCCATGAGAATCTGCATGACTGCCATCGGAATGCTGGCGGTTCTGTCGCTGCCGCTCTGGCCGGCGTTCACTGACGCTGCCCATACCGCCGACCGCCGATGGATCCGGCAAACTTTGCTGCGCGGGTCAGCACTACTGGCGAGCGCTACCGTGGCCGGATCCGCCGTTTTGATACTCTTCGGTCAGCCATTGCTGCGTCTATGGTTACACGCCGATCTGGGGATCGGCCAGCCTTTGCTTTGGGCGATCTCGGTATGGGTACTGGCTGAAGCGCTGGCACGTGTTCCAAACCTTCTACTGAACGCCTTGGCATTGGTTCGCTTCCAAATTGTTATGACCGCAATCGGCACGCTGGTGGCTTGGACGTTAAAGCTCACCCTCGCTCCTTGGCTGGGGGTTGCAGGAATCCTCTGGGGTACTGGCGTTAGTGTCCTGCTGATTGGCATTCCAGCCGGGATCTGGCGAATTTATCGCTGGGCTGACCATTCTGCCCGGCAAGAGGCCCTGCTCACTTAGCGTTTTTTCTCGCAGACGCCTACCGGCACTCACCTACTGGAACGTTGACAGAGTGCGCGGATGATCGTGCCGGCAATCCATCCGAGATCAACCTGCGTGGGTTGCATGCTGATGAGGTTCAGGCGCGCAGCCTGGACGAGGCGAGCGACCGATAAGGGGCAAAACCAATTGATGTGCTCATGAACTGTCAATCCGCGTCGAGCGGGGCTGTTTCTCAATTCTGCAATCTCAGCGTCGGTGAGTTCCTGTGGTACTTCGATATAGAGATATCCGGACGGTTTCACAAAAGAGGAAACACGCTTCAACAAAGCTAGCGGCTCGGGCACGTGCTCGAGAACGTGAGCTATCTGAACGTAGGAATAGGTGGCGAGTTCAGCTTCATTGGGAATTCTGACGATGCCTTCCAAGGGAGAAATATCGGAAATCTCGAATACATATTTTCGCCCGTGGAGTTTCGGAAGAAAACGGCCATCGGAGCCGCCAAAATCCAACATCGAAAAGTCGTTCTTACTGTCGACCTTGTCCGCGAGCCATGCAGTCAGGCCCCCTACGCGAGTATGAACCTCTTGGTCGCAGGCGCCGACATCCTTGGCTAGTGCCGCGTATGTGGGCTCGTAGCGAATGCGTTCTTCGTTGTAGGTGGAAGAACGGTAGTCAGAATAAAGTCGCCCGAGGTCGTCGTCAGGAAACGGGTGTTTTGTTTGGATAAAGGAGCAATCCAGGCAAATCTGCATCTCCACATAAGCACTCGAGCCATAGACTCTCGCGAAGAGACGCTGAGGCAAAGCGCCTAATCGGCGCGCTAACAGCCGAAGCGGATGGCGAGCCTGTGAGGTTCTGACTTCCACATTCAGGACTCGCTTGAGAAAAAAAGGAGCGACCTCTCCGATGAAGCCCAGCTCCTTCAGGTTTTGTGATCCGCAGTTCCTGCAATCCGGCATCAGCTCCTCAGCTTTTTACGCCCGGCACCGCGATCGAGGGCGTGATCTTCTGGTACCACAGCCGCAGCAGCTTGCGGCGCACCATCCAGGGTAGCGCCCACGCCTTGGCCAGAGCTTTCGGCAAAACGATCAGGGGATAGACGCAGAGCCAGTAGGGCGGATTGCGCCCGTAGAACGGCACGAGCTTCTTGTGAGGCTCTGCAATCTCGATGGCGTGTACACGGCTGACCGTGCTGTTGTGCCAGATCCAACTCGCCAAGAAGAAAAGGCACATGGTCAGGTGATTATTGACCATCTTCCTCACTAGGGCCGAATCGCCGTTCAGCCAGCGATCCAGCGAATTCATAAAGCGCTGTTCCACAAAAATGCTTTGCAAGTTAACTCCTTTAGAAACAAAGACCTGGCGAAAAACCCCCTAGCAAGTCCCATCCATTGCTGCGGTAGTGGGGAATCGCAGACTAGACGGTAGTCCATCCCCCGTCCACTACAATACTTTGTCCTGTCACGTAAGAAGACGCTTCCGAGGCAAGAAATAGTAGAGCACCCGCAAGCTCTCCAGCCCTACCGATTCGTCCAAGGCACGTATTTGCTTTCAGTTTTTCGATGAATGGATCTCCGACTTGAACGGAATTCGGACCCGCGTCCTCAGTGTTGGAAAACGGCCCTGGAAGAATTGCATTCGCGCGTATCCCATAGCTTCCCCAGAACGAGGCTACGTAGCGAGTGAAGGCGATCATTGCAGCCTTTGAGGCTGAATACGCAGGGGGATTCAAGAAGGTTGTTCCTTCGTACAGCGTAGGGCGAGGTGCCACCACTGCATACATCGTTGCAATGTTTATAATGCTCCCACGCCCACGGTCTTTCATGCCCGTGCCAATTCTCTGCACGGTGAGAGCTGGCCAGCAGACACCGGCGGTCAGGTTTCGCATCCACACGTCCATGGTTCCTTGCTCCAAGGAGCCTGCGGGCGTATTGAATCCCGAAGACGGCGCCATTTCATGAGCGTTGTTGATGAGCACATCGACGGCATGGCGCTGCGCAATCTCATCCAAGGTTTTCGTCAATGCTTCCAGATTGTACATATCCACATAATAGCAATGCACACGGCCCGGTCCGTATTTCTCCGTCCACACTTGCTCCTGTTTCGAGAGCTTTGCTGGTCGACCGATTGCAACCAGGTCAGCACCATTCGCGAGCAGGGTTTCGGCAAAGGTTCGTCCGAGGAATCCCGAAGCGCCCGTCAACAACGCAACCTTGCCCTGGAGTGAAAACAGCGACGATCGGTCCAAAGCTACCAACACGTTCTTCCTCCATCCACGACGAGATTTGCCCCAGTCATGTAGGAAGACGCATCGGAGCAAAGAAACAAAATCGAGCCCTGATATTCATCGGCATGGGCCATACGAGCCAATGGAATCCGTTGATGAAGTTCTGCCAGAAACGCCTCGGGTTGGTTATTGAAAACGCCGCCCGGCGAAACGGCATTTACCCGGACGCCCGAGGTAGCCCAGTAAGTTGCCAGATAGCGAGTTAGGCCAATTAGTCCCGTCTTTACCACTGAGTAAGTAACAGGCTTGACGGGTTGCTGATCCTCGGGAACGCCCTGCTGACGATACAACCGCTGATCAGGAGCGATCACAGCGAGGTCAGAAGCAATGTTGAGAATGACCCCTTTGCCTCGCTTGGCCATCTCTGAGCCAAATACGCGGCTGCACAAGAAAGCTCCTGTGAGTCCCACGCGCAGATCATCATTCCAGATTTCGAGGGGGAAGTTCTCCAGGCGCGACCACGCCTTGGAACTGGAACCGCTGGACTCTACCTTGGGGTTATTGGCAGCGTTGTTTATGAGAATGTCGATGCGTCCGAAGCGCGCCAGCAGCGCATCTCGAACCTTCTCGACCTCTGCCAGTTGGGTAATGTCGGCGGCAAGTCCGGTGGCATCGACGCTGTACTTTTCTGCGATTGCGGCTGCAGCCACTTCCGGCTTCGCCTGGGGAAGATCAAGCAGCATGGGAGATCCTCCCGCTGCCGCTATAATCTCCGCATGCTTGGTGCCCAGCAGTCCCGCGCCTCCGGTGATGACTGCCACGCGGCCAGTGAGGTCAAACAGCGCCTGCGCCCGGTTGGTTGCTTCAGTAACTTCTAGTTTGTCCGCCATCGGCCTTGAAACACGCTCCCGTGATAAATGTTGCGGCATCCGAACAGAGGAACACCGCAATGCCCGCGATTTCCTCGGGCGTACCAAAACGCGCAAGCGGCACACTTGAGTCAATCATTCGCATGATCTTGTTCTTGTCCTTCTCCAGGTGGCGTTCCCAGGTTCCGCCTGGGAACAAGACATTCCCCGGCGCTATGCAGTTCACGCGAACGCCTAGCTTGGCGACCTGGCCCGCGAGATTCTTTGAATAATTGATGAGCGCGGCTTTGGCTGCGCTATAAGGAAGGGGCGCCGGAGTTGCTTCCACGCCTGTGATGGACGCGATGAACAACAGCACCCCATGCTGGTTTTCCGCCAGCAGCGGGATCGCGGCCTGGGCCAAATTTACGCTTCCCCAGAAATTCAACCGGAAGAGGCGCTCCCACTCTTCGCTCTCCAGGTGCCAACCAGTTTTGCAGCTTCCCGAGCCCACGTTAGCCACCACGACATCGAGGCGACGCCACAGTCCGTGTGCTCTGCGCAGAGCCTGCTCGATCATGTTTGAGTCAGTAAGATCACCACCGAAAGAGATGACGCATTCTTTTCCGAACTCGGCTTCGAATTCTGCTAGAGTCTTGGACAACGGCGCCTCGCTTCGACCGGTGATACAGACGCGCCAGCCTTCGCGCAAAAAGGTCGCGGCAATTGCTTTGCCAATGCCACGTGAGGAGCCAGCAACCAACGCAACGCGATTTTGCAGGGAGAGATTCACGGTCAATTGTGCCAATAGCCGCGAACAAATGCGAGGTTTTGTTTTGCCCAGGCAACTTCATCCCCAGGAGTTCCGCGCGCGACCTGTAGAGTGAAATCCCCTCGGTAATCAATCTTTTCAAGGCAGGAGAACAGTGCCGTGAAGTCGGTATTGCCGGTTCCCAGAGGAACGGTCCCACCGTTCAACACACGGTCCTTAATGTGGACGCTGCCGATTCGGTCCCCGTAAGCTGCGAACTCGTTGGCCGGAAGATATCCCAGCGAAGCGCTATTTCCCGAGTCGTAATTCACTCTTAGTTTTGGATGGGGTATGGAGTCTAGCAGTTTAGCGAATTCCGCCGGCCTTAGCGAAGTTTCCAGATGAATTTCGATTCCGGTCTCTTCGGCAAATGGCATCGCAGCCTTGAGAGCGTGTCGTACTGCCGCAAGGTCGTCGTTCGAACGAATGGCCGAGGCATCCACGAAGGGAATCACGACACGGTTCACTCCGACAGCACTAGCGTTGCGGAAGATACGCGCCAGTTCTTGCAGGCGTTCTTCAAGTTCTTGTTCCCCGCATCGCAATAGAGGTTTATCCATAAAATAGTCGGCACACACCGCACGAATGCAAACTTCAGTGGATTCTATGAAGTTCTTTAGCCGTTCAATGCCGGCA
The DNA here is from genome assembly GCA_003138955.1 of Acidobacteriaceae bacterium. Taxonomy (GTDB): domain Bacteria; phylum Acidobacteriota; class Terriglobia; order Terriglobales; family Acidobacteriaceae; genus Acidiflorens. The sequence goes on from PLHP01000371.1 coordinate 27,594, forward strand.
GGATTGCCCAGTGGATTCACATCATGGCCGTAAAGGTCGTAAACCCACTCGATGTAATTGAAAGGAACATTAGCCGCGTGCGCAAACTCGCTCTCCCATTGATTGCGGGGGAAGCATTGAAATCGGCCATCTTCCGGTGGCACAAGTCTCCCCTCCATGATTCCCAACTTTGTCATATCCGTCCTCAGCTCTCCTTAGGTCATTCGCTCACCGGCTCCACGATCATGTTCTCGGCGAACTCGCTGCGATCCAGAAAAGGCCACAGATCTTCCAGGGGCTTGGAAAGGAATGATCCATCGGGACGCTGAATCGAGGTTACACGCGGGGCCCTGATCTCGTCGGGAATTATGTGTACGTCACAAAGCACCGGTCCGCGGCTGCGCAGAACTTTACGGACGGCGGCGCGCAAGTCCAGTTGACCTTCGCCTTGACCTTCGATGATCGCGGTTTTCAAACCATAGGCGCGGGCGACCTTGCGATAATCGGGGATCGACACACCAGTTTCCGGACTGCATCCTATGTTGGGCCCGCCGAAATAATTGGTTTGACTGGCCCGAATCGACGCGTATCCCTGATTGTTGAGAACGAAAATTTTGATCGGCAGTTGCAGGTGGGCGATGGTGGCTAACTCCTGGATGTTGAGCTGAAGGCCACCGTCTCCGTCGACACAGATCGTCTTCCTTTTGCCGCTGCCTAGACACACGCCGATACTTGCGGGGATACCGTAACCCATCGCTCCCAGTCCGGCGGTGTGAAATACGCGGCGCCCTTTTCGCGCCCGGTAGGCCAGAAGGAACACTTCAATGGCGCTTCCTGAATTTCCGGAGACGACGCGGTCGTTAGGTCCGGCCTCCTGCCCGATGATCTCTGCCAGATGGTACACACTGACAAGTCCCGGAGCGCGATGCTCGGGCAAAACGATGGGATAACGGGTCTTCCAATCCTGGCAGCGTTGCAGCCATGGGCTGCGGTCTTTGCTCTTATTCTTGTCGAGTACAGAGGCGGCTTGCTGCAGCATGTGGTCGATGAAGGTGTGAGCGTCGGCGCAGATCGGATTGTCGACAGCGCCTTCGAGCTTTCGCAACTCCGCCGGATCGATATCGACGACAATTTTGTAGGCTCCGCGCGCGAAGTGGCGAGGATCCCAACCCATCAGCGGAGGGTCGAGACGCGTTCCGATCACGAGGACGAAGTCGGCATTCTGCAGGGCGAAGTTCGCACCCCGAGATGCAACCGTGCCGGGCCGACCGACGAACAGCGGATCGTCGTCGTCCAACAAATCCATGGCCAACCAGGTGAGGCCGACGGGGACATTCAACAGACGCACAAGTTTCTCGAACGCCACAGCTGCGCCGGAAACTCGAACCCCGTTTCCCGCGAAGATGAAGGGCCGCTCGGACTGGTTCAGCCGGTCGATCACATCGTGCACCTGGGCGACTAGGTCGTCCTGATCGCGCTTTGGCAACTCGTCAGGATCAAACCCGCGCATGGAACCCGGCTCAACGGGCGCAGCCTGAACGTCGATCGGAATATCGATCCAAACCGGACCAGGCCTTCCAGACCGAGCCAGGTGTGCCGCCTTTTCGAGATGGTAGCGAATGCTTTGCGGATCCTCGATGGTCAGCGCATACTTCGTAATCGGCTTGACCAGAGAAACAATGTCAACCTCTTGACTGCCGCGCTGCCGCACTCCGAGAGGAGTGCCATCGGGACGATACATGCGGTCGGCACGTTTCACTTGCCCCGAAATAACGAGCATAGGAGTCGAATCAAGCCATGCGCCGACCACGCCTGTGATCGCATTGGTGCCGCCCGGACCGGTCGTTACCAGCGCAACCCCCAAATTGTTGGTAGCCTTTGAATAGTTTTCCGCAGCGATCGCGCTCGCCTGTTCGTGGTGGTTGCAGACGAAGGTCAAATCGCTGCACCGGGCGAGAGCATCGTTCAAGTGCATGGCCCCGCCGCCAGTGACCAGGAAAACATGCTTCACGCCCTGCCGGGCAATGAAGCTCATGACATAGTCAGCGAGTCTCATGCTTTCCTAGCGAACCGATTTTGCCGCCATTCTGGCGGACTCGAGCAACATGTCCACGACCTCGCGCACGGCGCCGTTACCACCGGTAAGTTTGGTGACCACCTGGCAATGTTCCCGAATCGAAGGGCGCGCGTCCGCGGGACAGGCGCTGAGACCAACGATGCTAAGCGCGGATAAATCGTTCACATCGTCTCCAATGAAGCAAATCTCTTGCAGGCGTAACCCGTGCCGCTCCGAGAACGTGCGCAGTGCGGTGGCCTTGTCTTTGCAATCCTTGTGAACGTCGCTGATGCCGAGCTTACTGGCAAGCCGGTCGACCAGCGGACTGTTCTCGCCCGACATCAGAGCAATCACCATTCCGCATTTTCGCGCCAGCGACAGGCCCATGATGTCGGCAAAGTGAAAGCGCTTCCATTCTTCGCCGTTTGGCCCCCACCACACCCCGCCATCGGTGAGCACTCCATCGACATCCATGGCGATGGCCTTGATCATCGGCACGATTTCCGGCAGAATCTCCGGCACTAAGCTGCTCCCACGCGCCGCAGCTTCTTGATGATCGGTTGCTCGCGCTCCAGCACTCGCTTGACGCCGTCACCCATCGATTTTTCGATCAAGCGGATGTCTCGAACCAAGCGCGTGATTCCATTCGGTTCCAGCGACGCGGCGTGGTCCGAACCCCACATGGAGCGATCGAGCGTGATGTGCCGCTCGATTATGCAGGCGCCGAGCACCGCGGCCGCGACGCTCGAGGGTAACCCGGTTTCGTGGCCGGAGTAACCAACCGGCACGCCATAGCGACCTTTCAGCACGTCGATAACCCGTAGGTTCAATTCCTCGTAGTATGCGGGGTACGTACTGCAGGCATGCAGAAGGATGAGATTCTGCTTGCCCAGAACTTCCACCGCGCGGTCGACTTCCTTGATCGTACTCATTCCGGTCGACAATATGATCGGCTTACCAACCGCGCGCGTATGGCGCAGGAGGTTGTCATCGGTGATGGATGCGGAAGCGACTTTAAAGCATGGAACTTGGAACTGGGCTATGAAATCGACGGATGCCTCATCCCAGCAAGAGGCGAACCAGTCAATCTTGACCTCACGGCAATAGCGGTCAATCTCCTGGTACTCTTCGAGCTCGAATTCGAGGCCGTGCTTCAGATCGCCGTTGGTCGTTCCAAAAGGGCTTTCCCGAGGCTTCGCTAGTTCCTCCTTCGAATAGACGACATCGATGGTTCGCTTCTGGAACTTGACAGCGTCACAATCGGCGCCCAAGGCCACGTTGATAAGTTTTTTCGCGAGATCGATATCCCCATTGTGGTTGATTCCGACTTCAGCGACCACGTAACAAGGTCTGCCGGGTCCGACCACCTTGGACCCCAATCGAACCTCCGGAAGCTGGTCGGAGGAATGGTTATTATTTTCGTGCGGCATCGGAAAGTACCCCCTTTAGCGCGATTTCATTTATCGTTTCCAGAACGTAATCCAACATCGACGGCGTGAGTCCGGGATATACGCCGATCCAGAAGACCTGATTCATCACGCGGTCACTCGCTTGGAGATCACCCACTGCACGATAGTTGACATCCGCATAGGCAGGTTGACGGACCAGGTTGCCGCCGAAGAGCTGGCGTGTGCCGATCTTTTTCTCATACAGGAAGTCAATTAGCGCGTTACGTGAGAATGGAGCTGTCTCCCTTACCAGTAGCGGGAACCCAAACCAACTCGGGTCGGAATTCGGAGTTGCTTCGGGCAGGACGAAATGCTCCTCGACGTTTTTGTCTTTGAGTCCTGACTTCAAATACGCAAAATTTCGCTTTCGCGCCTCAATGAATGCCGGCAGTTTCTTCAACTGCGCGACTCCCACGGCAGCTTGCATATCAGTGGCTTTGAGATTATAGCCTACATGCGAATAGATGTATTTGTGATCGTAGCCGTGCGGCAACTCACCCAACTGCCAGTCGAAACGCTTGCCACAGGTGTTCTCCTTACCCGGGGCACACCAGCAATCCCGGCCCCAATCGCGAAAGGATTCGACGAGCGTGCGCATCAGGGGTTTCTCCGTTAAGACGCATCCGCCTTCGCCCATTGTGATGTGGTGTGCGGGATAAAAGCTGACGGTGGCTAGATCGCCGAAGGTTCCGACTTTCTTTCCGCGATAGGTCGAGCCGAGCGCGTCACAGCAGTCTTCGATCAGCCACAAGCCGTGCTTCTTGGCGAACGCGGTTACGGCATCGAGATCGAATGGATTGCCCAACGTGTGCGCAAAGATTATGGCCCGCGTGCGGTCGGATAGCGCCGTTTCGAGATAACTGACATCCACGTTGAAGGTGGGGATGTGGACATCTACGAAAACGGGAACCAATCTGTTTTGCAGGATCGGATTGACCGTCGTGGGGAATCCCGCGGCCAGGGTGATTACCTCGTCTCCGGGGCGCAGCCGGCGATCGCCCAATTTCTGTGAAGTCAGGGCTGCGACCGCCAGCAGATTGGCCGACGAGCCCGAGTTCACTAGCACCGCCTCGCGCACACCGACGAATTTGGCGAACTCGCGTTCGAACTGCTCGGCGAAGCGCCCGGTGGTCAGCCAAAAATCGAGCGAGGACTCGACCAACAGTTCGAGTTCTTGTTCGTCGAAGACACGTCCGGAAATGGGCACAGGGGACGATCCCGGCACGAAGGCGCGGGCAGGGAAGGCCTCACGGTAGTATTCGCTCACCATGCCGCGGATCCGGTCGCGCAACTCGTCAGCTCGTGACATTACTTCAGCGCCTCCCGGTACCATGCGATGGTCTTTTCCAATCCTTCATCCAGCGTGAACATGGGCTTCCAGTTCAATTCAGTGCGTGCGCGCTCGGCGCTCAGGAATTGATGGCGGATTTCGTTCGAAGCTTGGTTCTGAATCTCGGGCTTCAACTTCGATCCCATTTTCCCGAGGATCGCATTCACTAATTCGAGCACGCTGATCTGCGCTTCATTCGAAAAGTTATAGGCTGCGCCGCACAGCTTCGAATTCTGCCTGAGGCGCTCTGCCAGCAGCATGTAGGCCGCGGCGCCGTCTTCCACGTAGAAGTAGTCGCGCACGAATTTGCCATCGGAGCGAATAATGGGGCGCTCACCACGAATCACGGAGCGGATCGTACCGGGCACGACGCGGTTCCAGTTCAGGTCTCCGCCGCCGTAAAAGTTGCCGCAGCGCGTGATCGCCAGTGGGACGCCAAAGGTGTGCGCGTAAGACTGCGCAATCAGGTCAGCGCACGACTTGCTTACGTCGTAGGGATGCTTCCCCTGCAATGGCATATCTTCTTTGTAAGGAAGTACCTTCTGATCGCCGTAGGCCTTGTCTGAAGAAGCGAGGATGACCGACTTCACCAACGGCGAACGGCGGCAAACCTCCAGAAGATTCCACGTTCCGCGTATGTTGCTCTCGAAAGTTGAGAGTGGATTGCGGTTGGCGATGCCTACGATCGTCTGTGCGGCGAGATGAAAGACGACTTCGATCTCGTATTCGCCCAGCACACGTTCCAGTAGATATGGACTGCTCAGCCCGCCGCGCACTACGTTGACGCGATCGGCCAGGCCCTGGTGCACAAATTCGCTGGCGGGAACCCAATCGCGTACCAGCGCCGTCACGGACGCGCCCTCCTCCAGCAAGTGTTTCGTCAGCCATCCGCCCACCAGTCCCGTGGCGCCAGTGATAAAGACAGCACGGTCACGCCAGAAGCCGTTCTTCATTAGTCCTGCCAAACCTTCCATGGCGCCTGCTTCGCGCTCCATAACTGGTTCAAGTACTCGTACTCGCGATACGTATCCATTGCGTAGAAAAAGCCCTCATGTTGATAGGCCATCAATTGCCCGTCGTTGGCGAGGCGCTCCAGCGGTTCCTTTTCGAAGATGCAATCGTCACCGCCCAGATAATCGAACACATGGCGATCGAGTACGAAAAAGCCCGCACTGGCGCGACCGGCGATCTTTGCCTTTTCCTTAAAGCTGGTCACGCGACCGGTCGCGTTTGTGTCGATGACTCCGAAGCGGGAACTCGGCGTGATGGTCGTGACCGTGGCCAGCTTGCCATGGCTCTTGTGGAACTCCACGAGCTCGCGGATGTTCACATCGCTGACGCCATCGCCGTAGGTCAGCATGAAGAGATCTTCGTTTTGACCAATGTACTTCTCAATCCTCTTTACCCGTCCGCCGGTCATCGTGGTCTGTCCGGTATCGACGAGGGTGACATGAAAGTCTTGTTCGCGATGGACGTTTTTGTACTCAACCTTGGAGTTCCGGCCGAGGCAGAGGGTGAAATCGTTGTTCATGGCCTCGTAGTTCAGGAAGTATTCTTTGATCATGTTGCCGCGGTATCCGAGGCAGAACACGAAATCAGTGAACCCATTGTGGGCATACAACTTCATAATATGCCACAGAATAGGACGGCCGCCGATTTCCACCATGGGCTTGGGCCGATATTCAGTTTCCTCGCGCAAACGGGTACCGAGCCCTCCGCACAGCATCACTACTTTCACGAGATTCTCCTGGCAGGCGCTAGTGCTAGTTTGCCCGATTTTATGCATTATTCAGAGGTTAAAACACAGGGAAGGACCCTAGAGGTTACTGGAGGTACACCGCCTCATATATCGAAGCCGAACGCAATACCGAGCAACTTGCACGCATTGATTCCGTCCTTGTGATCAACGCCCAGGATTTCAGCCCTTTCCGCGAGGTCGAGCATTATTTTGCTGGATGTCTCTTGCCCCTAACCTTCGTGTCCGCGTTCTGTCGTTGCTCCCAAACCGTTGTGATGGTTGCTTCCAAGTAATTCGTAACAGAGCGCTTTTCTTTGGCAGCCTCTTCGATTAGCCGCCTCTTAAATTCCGCCGACACTCGCAAATTGAGCGTTTCTGTCTTGGGCATCCCGAACTCACCACTCGTGGAATTGTAAGGCCAAAGGCGATGCGACGTGAATAGATTTGCGCTGTAGCGCTATATGCGTTACAATAGCGTCACATACACGTTACATTCAGAAAGGTCGGAAAACCATGAACAGAAAAACTAGTTTGTATTCGCGAAACTTACGGCTGGCGAGATCAACGTTCGGTGTCGGAAAACAACAGATTCTTCTCAAACCCCTAGAGCATTTATCTGCGATGCATTTCGACGTCGGGTCAGGAGATCTCGCGCTGCTCAACAACCACTGGTATGTGACCCACACAGGCTTGTTGCGTATGGCGAAGAGGAGGAGGTGCTGTGGCATCCACGTCGAGGCTGTCGATTCACTTTGTGATTCCGCGGCAAGTCGGTTTGTCCTGAAGGCAACCGTCTATCCATCTAAGAACTCTTCGGGATTCGTCGGCTATGGCGACGCCGATCCATCCAATGTTTCCGCTCTCGTCCGCGGCGCCGAGATGCGCGTGGCCGAAACCCGTGCCGTCAATCGCGCCCTGCGTAAGGCCTACGGCATCGGCTCGGTCGAGGAGATCGGGACGCTTCCGAATCCGATTGAAAAGCTTCCTCCCCAAAACGCAAATGGAAATGGGAACGGCAGTGGCCCTAAGGTTCGCGATCGTCTCTGCCAGATCATCCGTCAGCACAAGCTCGACCCCGAACTCGTAAAGGCCTACGCCGTCGACTTCTGCGGTACGAAAACTCTCCGGGATGCCAGCAGGGAACAGGTCGAGAACTTCGTCCAGCAACTGGCCGACTGGGCCGAGAACGACCGCAACGCTCTGCTCTGCCAACTCAATAGCTACACGCGCCCGACGCAGGAGGTGGTCGCATGAAACGCCAAGTCCC
>PLHP01000385.1 GCA_003138955.1 Acidobacteriaceae bacterium
TTCCCGCTGCCCGCCCCAGCCAGAATCAGCACCGGCCCGTCGGTAGTCTCGACCGCCTCGCGTTGTTGCGGATTCAACTCGTCCAGAAACGACAAAAGAGAATGGCTCCCACAGAATCGCTACTTGAATTCTACATTGCGTCGGGGGAGAGACGGGCGCCCCGCCTCGCGATGGGCTGTATAATCGAGAATTGCGCTCATGAGAAAGAACCCACCAGTAGCCGCGCCCGCAGAAAGCTCCGCGGCAGCACCCGCGACCCGCAGAATCCGTTCCACCACTGTCCTCTGCGTCCGCCGCCAAGACAAAGTCGTCATGGCTGGCGACGGCCAGGTCACGCTCGGGGAATCCATCATCAAGCACGGTGCCAAAAAAATTCGCCGCCTCTATCAGGACAAGATTCTAGCCGGATTTGCCGGCTCCACCGCCGACGCCTTCACTCTGTTCAGCCGTTTCGAGGCCAAGCTGGAGCAGTATCACGGCAACCTCGGCCGCGCCGCCGTAGAACTGGCAAAAGACTGGCGCACCGACAAATTTCTGCGCCATCTGGAAGCCCTGCTGCTGGTTAGCGATAAGGAAGCAACGTTCCTGTTAAGCGGCCAGGGAGACGTAATCGAGCCCGACACCGGCATAGCCGCAATCGGCTCCGGCGGCCCGTTTGCCCAGGCGGCAGCGCAGGCCCTGGCCGATCACACCCAGCTCTCGCCGCGAGAAATAGCCGAAGAAGCAATGAAGATTGCCGGCCGCATGTGCATCTATACCAATGACAAGGTAACGATCGAGGAATTGTGAGAACAAGTCGTTGGTCGTTAGTCGTTCGGTGGACACGGCTGATCGCTGCTTTTCCTAACGACCAACGATTAACGACCAACGACTGAAAAAGCATTTATGGCAATTTACTTACCCGGAACCGCCGAAGAAGAACAAGTAACGCTCGACGAACTGACGCCGCGCGAAATCGTAACCGAGCTCGACAAATACGTAGTCGGTCAAAAAGACGCGAAGCGCGCCGTCGCCATCGCCCTGCGCAACCGCATGCGCCGCCAGAAGCTCGCGCCCGAGATGGCCGAAGAAGTCATCCCCAAGAACATAATCATGATCGGCCCCACCGGCGTCGGCAAGACCGAAATCGCCCGCCGCCTCGCCAAGCTCGCCAACTCGCCATTCCTCAAGGTCGAAGCTTCCAAGTTCACCGAAGTCGGCTACGTCGGCCGCGATGTCGAATCCATGATCCGCGACCTGGTAGAGATCGCCATCGAAATGATCCGCGAAGAGAAGCTCGAAGACGTAGCGGATAAAGCCGAGCTCAACGCCGAAGAGCGCCTGCTCGATATTCTTCTGCCCCCGACCTCGCCGCGCCCGGCCGATTCCAGTTCAGGAGGCGTGGTCATCGACGCCAGCACCAGCCTGACCGAATCCTCCAGCCGCACCCGCGAGAAACTGCGCCAGCAGTTGCGCGAAGGCAAGCTCGACGACCGCACTGTAGAAATCGAAACTCGCGAACGCAATTTCCCCTCCTTCGAAATCATCTCCAACCAGGGCGTCGAAGAAATGGACGTCAATCTCAAGGACATGTTGCCCAACATCTTCGGCCAGCGCACCAAGAAGCGGAAGATGAAGGTCAACGAGGCCTTCGAGTACCTCATCCAGGAAGAAGAGCAGCGCCTCATCGACATGGAGCAGGTCACCCGCGTAGCCATCGACCGCGTAGAAAACTCCGGCATCATCTTCTTAGACGAAATCGACAAGATCGCCGGCCGTGAAAGCGGCCACGGTCCGGACGTTTCGCGCGAAGGCGTGCAGCGCGATATCCTCCCCATCGTCGAAGGCACCACCGTCAACACGCGTTACGGCATGGTCCGCACCGACCACATCCTGTTCATAGCCGCGGGCGCGTTCCACGTCTCCAAGCCCAGCGACCTGATCCCCGAATTGCAAGGCCGCTTCCCCATCCGCGTAGAACTGCAGTCGCTAACCATGGCAGACTTCGTCCGCATCCTGACCGAGCCCAAGTCATCGCTAACCAGGCAGTACATAGCGCTGCTGGAAACCGAAGGCGTAAAGCTCGAGTTCACCCCCGACTCGCTGGAAGAAGTAGCGCGCTTCGCCTTCCGAGTAAACGAAGGCACGGAAAACATAGGCGCTCGCCGCCTGCACACCATCATGGAGCGAGTGCTAGACGAAATCAGCTTCGAGGCCCCAGAAAAAAAAGGCCAACAGTTCGTAGTAGACGCGACCTACGTGCAAAAGATGCTGAGTGAGATCGTGAAAGACCAGGATCTATCGCGCTACATTCTGTAAGAGCAAGAGATTCAAAGTGTCGAGGGACCTCGCTCAGGTCCCCTGTCTTCGATACGGGCAATCCCCAAGAGACTAAGAACCGCCGTTGTGAACTGCTGACCGGCAACTGGCAACTGCTTCTCTGATACTCTTTCCTTTTCCGCATGAAACTACGTCTCATAAAGTTCATCGCGCCGACCGCGCTCTGCCTGCTCTTAGCCGGTTGCGCCCAGACCGGTCCGCCGCTGCCGCCGTCGCTCGAACTGCCCAAGCCGCCCACCGATCTGCGCGCCAGCCGCAAAGGCAACCGCGTCACGCTGAACTGGAGCGAGCCCACGCTCACCACCGACCGCAAGAGCGTGCGTTACATCGGTCCCACCCTCGTCTGCCGCAGCCTCGATCCCGAAATCGCCACATGCGGGAATCCCGTCGCGACGTTACCGGCGCCGCCGCCATCTGCCGTCCCGAAGAAGTCAGGCCGCGCAGCCCAGAAATCAGCCGCCGCCCCGCAGACCTTCACCGACGCTCTCCCCGCCAGCATGCAACACCAGGATCCCTCCGCCGAACTCACCTACGCCGTGGACGTCTTGAACCGCAACGCCCGCAGCGGAGGATTGTCGAATCGCGTACACGTCTCCGCCGTAGTGACCCTGCCTCCGCCAAGCGATCTATCCGCCGAACTAACCGGCGATGGCGCAGTGCTCACCTGGACAAGTGCAGGCGAACCACAAAACGCCGCGAGCGCGCCCGCCGTGCAACATCGTTATCGAATCTATCGGCGCGACGAAAGCTCCGGCAAAGACGCAATTGCCGGCGAAGTCCCAGTCCCCTCCGAGAGCGGCCCCGTTCATTTCACCGACTCAACCTTCGAATGGGAAAAGACCTATCTCTACCGCGTCACCACGGTAAGCATCGTCAAACACCCCGACAGCAACAGCGAAGTACAGATTGAGGGAGACGACACACCGCCCGTGCGCGTCATCGCCCATGACGTCTTCCCGCCCTCCGTACCCGCCGGCGTGCAGGCGGCCTACTCCGGCGAAGGACAAAAGCCATTTATCGATCTCATCTGGGCGCCGGTAACAAACGCCGATCTCGCCGGATACAACGTCTTTCGCAGTGAAACGGATGGCGCCGCCAGCAAGCTGAATTCCGAGCTGGTGAAATCGCCGTCCTATCGCGACTTCGCAGTAGCCTCCGGCAAAACCTACACCTACTCAGTTTCCGCAGTGGACGTGCGTGGAAACGAAAGCCAGCGCTCCGAGCCAACCAGCGAGCCCGTCCCGTAGTTTTTTTTCTTCGTGATCTGCCCTCTCTTTATGTTTAGATATTGTCCTAATGAAATACTGCCGATTCGTTCTCAACGGTTCCGCCCACTACGGCCTGGTCGAGTCTGTCGCGGGCAATAACGAAGAAATCACGCGCCTGCTCCTCCACGCTCCCCAGGAGAGCGATGGCGACGTCGAAGGCCTGCCCAGTCGCCGCATAGACCGCATCCCGCTGGCGCAGGCCTCTCTGCTGCCGCCAGTGCAGCCCACGAAGATCGTTTGCGTAGGCCGCAACTATCGCGAGCACGCCGCCGAACTCGGCAACGAAGTTCCGCAGGAGCCGCTCTTATTTTTCAAGCCGCCCTCTTCCCTGCTGCCGCCGGGCGGAATTATTCTTCGCCCCCAAGCTTCCGCGCGCACCGACTACGAGGGCGAACTGGGAGTCGTGATCGCCCGCCGCTGCCACCGCCTGGCCGCCAGCGATGACGTGCGCCCCTACATCCTCGGCTACACCTGCGTAAATGATTTCACCGCCCGCGATCTCCAGGACAAAGAACCGCAATGGGTGCGCGGCAAAGGCTTCGACACCTTCTGCCCCGCCGGACCCCTGGTCGCCGACGGACTCGATCCCTGGGCGGGCATCCAGGTCGAAACCCGAGTCAACGGCGATCTCCGCCAGTCCGGCAACACGAAAGATTTCATCTACCCGCTCGACGTCCTAATCCGCTACATTTCGCAGATCATGACGCTCGAACCAGGTGACCTGATCGCGACCGGCACACCCAAAGGCGTAGGACCGGTACTCGCCGGCGATGTCATAGAAGTGTCAATCGAAGGCATAGGCCAGTTGCGCAATCCCGTAGCCGACCAACCGTAGCGCGTTGCGTTGCCTTGGCTGGTGTGGGGACGGGCGCCCTCGCCCGTCCAAGCCGAGCACAGCTTGGCGCTGCCTGCTAGTGCTCGGCTTCCTTGTATTCCTTGGCGAGCGGCTTACGGTGGGTCCTGGGATTGTTACTGTTAAGGTATTAGACGGTGTTTGCGACTGCCCCCCCTACCCCCCACCCCCTCACCAATGTCTTTGGAATCAGATGTTTATGGAGGCTCCCCGCCAAAGTATTCATTGCAAGTGACTTATTGTCAAAGTATTCCGGAATAAGGAGTTAGCTCGATTTTTCGCCTATTTCTACTGGACTTCATAGTTTTGGCGGCACTTTGGCGGCTTGATGACTCCCGCTCTCTGCTTCAAATATAGTTACCAAACTATAACTAATGACCTTGAAGGTCACGTTGCGAATACGGGCACACCTCTTCGCTGGCCGCGATCAGAGGCTCTCTATTGTCGCGCGGCGCGGATTGGAAGTCTGTGATGGGGCACACAGCTTGGTTGTGATGATTGAAGTGCCACTTTGGCACACCAAACTCGTAAATTACGCAATCGCCTTATCCGGGTTAGAATCGTGCCGCAGTGGAAAAGGACAAACTCTATTACGGCGACAATCTAGAAGTGCTGCGCCAGCACGTCAAGGATGAGTCGGTTGACCTCATCTACCTCGACCCGCCTTTCAACAGCCGACAGGACTACAACGTTCTCTTCGCCGAAAAAGACGGGACGCGCTCCAGTTCGCAGATCATGGCTTTTGAGGACACGTGGGAGTGGAACGTGGACGCCGAGCGAGCCTACGAGGAAATCGTTGAGCGCGGCGGACGTGTCTCTGAGGCCATGCGCGCCATCAATCCCACAGATCGGGCTCGCCTTCGTAGAGCGCGAGAGAGAAGCCGGACTCGGCCGTTGGACCTTGCCTGAACGAGGCTTCGTAAGCTGAGATCACCGTCTGCGGCCGCAACGCTTCCATGTGCATCCTCATGAAGTCCCCGGGGGGGATATGTGCATGGAAGGCTCCCTTTTGGACGGCAAGAATGGCCTGATCATTTCCTTCCTCAGCCAAATCTTCCGCGGTCTTGGTAATTTTCCAACCGCGATATTCGAATTCGCGAGCCACCGCGCTCACATTTAGGTAGCCTGTGTATTGCTTCTTGCCAATCATCAAATCGACGCAAATCCGACTGGGGAACGGGAATACCGAGAAGGGTGCACAATTGGGGGAAAACGCTATGAGATTGAGGCTGTTCTGCTGTATGACCAAATCGCCACCCTGTTTCCAATCGCCAATGATCCTTTCCCGCGCGGCAGTAGCTTCCCTCACAGCGAGTTCGACCGTTTCGATCTTCTCGAATTTTTTGAAATCAAAGCATTCAACGTAAAGGCAGTTGCTGATCCTGGCACTCGACCAACCCTGCTTCTCCGCTTGAGATAGGAGCTCACTTATCCGATTTAGACCCGCTTCCGGCGTGATCGGGAGAATCTCAATCGTAACTTCTTTATCCGCTGTGCTGCCCTCGCCGGCCGACAATAGCGTGGCAACCTCATGCATTTTGTGCTTCTGACGAATCTTGCGGCGTGATTTCGTATTGCTGCTCTTTACCTCGACGATTTCCACCGACCCGTCGTCCCTAACAACAGTCACGTCCCCAATCGCTAGACAATTGGTCAGAGAGTTGAGAATTGCGACCCCGTTGCCATGGTCGAAGTGGATACTCCACTCCAGCAGTTCTCCCATCAATCCTTCCGACGCAACTTGCTGCTTTGTCGGTTGCTCGGCCATCAACCTGACAACGGCCCTATCGTAGCCAAGAGCGCGCCAGGCGATGCCGTCGCCGATCAACCTGATCGCATTTGCGTAAGTCCGAAAAAGAAACATCTCGCGTTCTATGCTTTTCACTTCGGGGCTGGCGCCCTCCATAGGGGCGGTGGCATCGATCCCCAGTTCTTCAAGTCGCTTTTTACACCGCTTAACAACAGCTTCCTGAAACACGATCTCCTGCAACATCCAAATCTGTAGCTTGGAGATGGCTGTTCTGTTTGCTCTTCGTTTTCGAGTTAGATCAAGGAAATCTTCAAGGATATCTGGGAGGTCGGACCTCGAGAGGCCGACGATCCCTTCCGTTGCTGCTTCGCGGGGTCCGCGCAAGAGGGGAGTGCTTATCCGCCAATCAAAGGCACGGCGGTACCTATTCGGCATTTCGAATTGAGAGCGTTGATCCATTGGAACGGCCGTCGTACCCTACGCGCTAAAGTATAGCGCCCGGTGCGATTGTGCAGCCCGTTATCCGATTGATCATGTGCAGTCCGCGTGTGTGCGCGACCTGCGCGGCGTCATCGAACGGGAGGATGCGCAGATCGGCCTGCTCATCTGCATGGAAGCTCCTACCAAGCCCATGCTGAAAGAGGCTGCCGAGGCCGGATTCTATAAGCCTCCTGGATTGGAGGATCGGTATCCGCGGATTCAGAGTCTTACTATCGAGGAGTTGCTGGCGGGAAAGGGCGTGGATTATCCGCGGCTGCTGGAAGTGACGTGTAAGAAGGCTCCGAAGGCGCGGAGGGCGACGGAAGAGCAGATGGCGCTGGGCGGGGCGGAGATTGACGAGCCGTTTTAGGGCGTCGCGGACGCGCCATGCGGATTTTCGCACGCCAGCAGAATCCCAAGGGGGGACGATGCTTTGGAATCCCACCCTTGCGCACAGAACGCGCAAGGATGGGGCACCCGTCTGCACGGGTTAGTCCGACGAAATCAAAATCAAAGTCAAAGGCAGCGGACAGGAGTGTCCGCTCCACACGAGGCACTTCGATGACACCTTCGGGAGCGCATCTCATAGTTAACATTACCCTTGCTGGCTCCTTTCTCGCCTTGGACGGCTTTACTGGGGGCCCTGCATCTCGCGGTTTCCTGGCTGATGTTACTCATGACATTGCGCCTCGTATCTTGCTTCCCGATCCACGCATCAAACCGTCTATAATGAATTAGCGGTTCCTCGATTTCCTTGGGGCTAAAGATCACTTGGGGCCAAATCAGCTAAATCAAAAGAGCGAAGATTAAATTATGTCGACGAAGTTGAAGGTCACCGTCATTGCCAGTTCGCTGGCCATTCTGCTGTTCACCCTTGTGGGCGGTTTTGTCAACGTTCGCGCATCTTCGAATGATGGCGCCTATCGCCAGATCTCGGTCTACAGCGAAGTGCTATCCCGCATCCGCCTGGAATACGTTGAAGAGCCCAATATCGCCGGCGTCACCGCGGGCGCGCTGCACGGCCTGCTGGAGTCGCTCGACGCCAATTCCAGCTACCTGTCGCCCGCCGAGTACAAGCGCTACAAGGCGATGAAGAGCGACGGCAAGGCCGGTATCGGCGCCACCGTCTCCAAGCGCTTCGGATACGCTGCCGTGGTCGCAGTCATTCCCGGAGGCCCGGCGGACAAAGCCGGGGTCGAGAACTCCGACATTATCGAGTCCATCGAGGGCAAGACCACGCACGACATGTCGCTGGCTGAGATTCACGGCATGTTGTCCGGGGAGATCGGCTCTACGATCACCGTCGCGGTGGTTAGGCCGCGCCGCGCCGAACCGCAGAAGATCGTGATCACGCGCGATATGGTTACCATCCCGCCGGTCAGCGACAAAATGCTGGCCGACAACGTCGGCTACATCCAGGTCGATGCGCTCCCCGAAGGTAAGTCGCAGGAGATCGCCGCTAAGATTCGCGACCTGCAAAAGCAGGGAGCGAAGAAACTCGTACTCGACCTCCGCAACTCCGCCAGTGGCGCAGAGTCTGAGGGCGTAGCCACCGCCAATCTTTTCCTTGACCATGGCACCATCACGTATCTCCAGGGGCAGAAATACCCGCGCGAAGCTTTCAACGCCGATCCCGCCAAGGACATCACCAAGCTTCCCGTGGCCGTGCTGGTAAATCGCGGCACAGCGGGCCCAGCCGAGATTGTGGCCGCAGCGATCCTCGAGAACGCTCGTGGCGACGTGGTCGGAGACAAGACCTTCGGCGACGGCTCGGTGCAAAAACTGATCGAGATGCAGGACAACTCCGCCCTGATTATTTCCATCGCGAAGTACTACACGCCGAGCGGAAAGGCAATTCAGGACGCGGCCGTCACCCCGAACGTCATGGTCGCTGACAGTACGGAAGACGACGGTGGATTGCCCGACGAAGATCAGCGGACAACTCCCGACGAGAAAAAAGACCAGCGACCGAAGAGCCTGCAGGACGACCAACTCAACAAGGCGCTGGAAGTATTGAAGAACCGGGAAGCGAAGAGTTAAGAGTTTCAAACTTTCAAAATTTCCAATCGCTCGCTTCGGCGGGCGATTTCTTTTTTGCCGCTAGAAGAGCCGGAGCGCAAATGCTTCCCCTTAATCTGAAACCTTGAAACCTGGCCTTTGCGATACCATTGAAACGTTGGAACTCTGAAACCTTGAAACTCGCCCCTTGAAAATCATCTATCAACATCTTCCGTCGGTGGAAATCGCCGGGCGGAAGCTGGTCGGAAACGTCCTCTTCGGGCTGCTCGTCCTGCTCTCAGCCGCTGTCGGCACCGCAATTGGATTGCTGCTCGTGTATTCGACCGACCTGCCCCAAGTCGAAGAACTCGAACGTTACCGTCCCAGTTCCGTCACTGAACTCTACGACGGACAGGGCAGAGTCATCGGCACCTTCGCGCTCCAGCGCCGCGTCATCGCCAGCTATGACGATTATCCGCAGGTTCTGCGCAACGCGCTGATCTCGATCGAAGACAAAGATTTCTACCGGCACTCGGGCATCAACATCTCGCGCATCGTAGGCGCGGCGTATCGCGATATCGAATCCGGCGGAAGAGTGCAGGGAGCATCCACCCTCACCATGCAACTCGCCCGCAATCTGTTTCTCTCTCCCGACCGCTCGTTCTACCGCAAGGTGCAGGAGGCGCTGCTCGCCATCCAGATTGAGCGCCGGTTCACCAAGCCGCAGATCTTCACGCTCTACGCCAACCAGATATTCCTCGGCCACGGCGCCTACGGCTTTGAGGCCGCTTCCGAATTCTATTTCAGCAAACCAGCCCGGCAGCTCAAACTGGAAGAAGCCGCGCTGCTCGCGGGACTTCCCAAGGCGCCGCAATATTACTCTCCGATCAACCACCCGGAACGCGCCCTCAAACGGCGCAACCTCGTGCTCAATGCCATGCTTGAGGATGGCAAGATCACCGCAGTCCAAGCGGCGGACGCCAAGAGCAAGCCCATCCTTCTCGACTTGCAGAAGGATCCGAATTCGCTGGCTCCGCACTATGTGGAAGAAATCCGGCGCTACCTCGAAGCGAAGTATGGCAGCGACCAGGTTCACGAAGGCGGACTGCGCGTTTACACGTCGCTCGATATGAATCTGCAAAAATCCGCGCGTCAGGCGCTGCTCGACGGCCTCGCTGCCTACGAACGACGGCATGGTTGGCACGGCAAGCTTCTGAACGTAATAGCGCAGGGACAAAAGCTCGACAAGTACGAAGATCCGGATTGGGATGCGGAGCCCGAAATCGACGGATACATGCACGCGCTGGTAACGCAAACCTCGCCGAGCGCCGCGGAAATCCGTATAGGCCAGCACACCGCCGCGCTCTCGCAGGCCGATGTGGCGTGGACGAAGCTCAAGCTTCCCGAAATTCTCCATCCTGGCGACATCGTCTACATCAAGGTGCTTTCGCTCGATGCGGGCGGAAAATCGCGCGTCATCCTGGAGCAGGATTCGGGAACCGAAGGAGCGCTCGTCGCCATAGATAACACAACCGGAGAAATCAAGGCCATGGTCGGTGGCCGTGACTTCAACCTCTCAAAATTCAACCGCGCCACGCAGGCTCTGCGCCAGGTCGGGTCATCGTTCAAGCCGTACGTCTACACCGCCGTGATCGACCAGGGCGGCAGCCCCGACGACACCATTCTGGACGCGCCGGTTACTTTTCAAACTGCTTCCGGCCCCTATTCGCCGCACAACTACGACGCCAAATTTGAGGGCACCATCACCCTGCGCCGCGCTCTCGCCCAGTCCAGAAACATCCCCGCGCTCAAGCTTGCCGACCGCGTCGGCATTAAGACGGTAATCGAATACGCGCACCGCTTCGGCATTACCTCAAACATTCCCGCGTATCTTCCGGTGGCGCTAGGCTCGGCGGAAATCACGCCGCTCGAGCAGACCGCCGCCTTCAGCGTGTTTCCCAACGACGGAGTGCGCGTCGCTCCGCGCTACATCACCAAAGTGACCGACTACGAGGGCCGCATTCTGGAAGAAGATTTCTCCGACATCAAAGACGTCGTCAGTTCGCGCACCGCGCGCGTCATGACCTCGATGCTGCGGGAGGTGGTGCTGCATGGCACAGCGGTCGCCGCCGCCAAAATGCCCTATCCGCTGGCCGGCAAGACGGGAACGACCAACGATTTCACCGACGCCTGGTTCGTGGGCTTTTCTCCGGCGCTCACCTGCGGCGTCTGGATAGGCTACGACGAAAAAAAGTCGCTCGGCGAAAAAGAAACCGGATCCCGCGCCGCGCTGCCCATCTGGATGCAGTTCATGACCGTCGCCCTGGCCGGAAAAGATCCCGGCGAATTTCAGCCGGTGCCGGACCAGGGAAACACGGCGGTCGCGCAGAAGAAAGTCGACACTCAAGACGTAGCGCCCGGCGACGGCGAAACGCACTAATGGAGAGCCGGGCGTCCCCGCCCGGCTGGACGGGCGAGACGCCCGTCCCTCCACCAGCGGATTTGAGTTTCGGTCAAACCAACAACTTCCGCATCAATCGGCCAATTCGCACGATTCGATAAAGAGGAAACAGCGCCTCCGGCAATTGCACAGCGGCAACATCTCCCACGCCCGGCGTCCAAACCAGTCGCCAAAGATATCGCCAGCGGTCGCCGCGCCGCTCACGCAGTTTCAGGATCAGCCGAAAGTATTCCGTAGATTCGAAATCATAGGAGGCACCGCGAACCAGACGCGCGGCGAATTCGGCGCCCAGAGCGGGCACACGAGGATCGGCCGCTATCATTTCCTCTGCGGGTTGGGGAAGCTCCGCCCGAAGCACGTTTTTCACCAGCCAGAAACCGACGCCGAGAATGCGAACGATTCCCAGCGCCCGCGCCCGGGCAAACGCCAGCGAATAGTCCACGGTCTGGGCTTGAGACTGAGTCCGCAAATTCTCGGCAATATCCGAAAGCCAAATCAGACGCGTCCAAAGATGCTTGGCGGCGTGCAGGCACAGCACCAGCAGCGAGTCCTCAGGAGCCAGGCAAGGTACTTCGCACCCTCCGACGACAGTGCGGCCGGCGCGCGCCATCAGATCTTCCACGCCCAGATCGTTCGAGTGAAGTCCAACGCCATAGAAATGCGCGAGCAACGCCCACTGCAGTTCGACCAGGTTCTTTCCCGCGGCGCCGTCAAACGCCCGCTCGTAACCGGTCCGCAACCACAATCGCTCGACGGCCGGCGTAAGATCCGCAGCAGGACGATAACCGATTTCAGCAAGAGCTTGCTTGGCGCGCCCGAAGTCGGCGGAGGAAATCAGAAAGTCGAGATCCGAAAAGCTGCGCAGGCCAAGATCGCAGTAAAGCAATTGCGCCAGCACCGCCCCTTTGTACGGGACCGCCCGCAACTGTCTGCGGTCGAAGTGCTGCATGATGCGAGCCAGTTCGCCGGTGAACCACAAGCTGCTCCGCAAGTTCGCGTCATACGCAGAGCGCAGCGTGCGCTCGACTTCCGCTGGCAGACCGCGAGCATGTTCGATCAGGTTGCGCGCCGCGAGCGGAAGCACTCCATGGTTCTCAGCCAGACGCAGAACTTCGCTCCAGTCGAGGGCGCAGCGATTCCAATTCGCAATGCGCTCGATCCGCTCCGGAGCCAACTCCGCGCCAGCCAACGCGCACAGGAACTCAAATTCGTCTGCTCTTTGCGGCGCACTGCTCGACGCGGGAGACGAAAGCAAGAGTTCGGTCATGGAGGCGGATTCCCGACAAATAGACCAGAGGCCGCAAGCCAGAATCAAAAGGATCGCGAATCGCCACTATAATACAGAGTCTTCGGCGTGTGTCCGAAGCTTCGTTCGGACTTTCGTCGGGACTTTCGTCGTTTTCCTTTCATGGACCGCGTCGTCTTCGAATCCGTTCGCAAGGTATTTCGCCATCGTCCAGCTCTGTTCAATTGGCTGGGCAGGGAGCGAGGCGGCGAAACCATTGCCTTGAAAGACGTGTCTTTTGCGGCAGCGCGCGCCCAGGTCCTGGTGTTGCTCGGCCCGAACGGCAGCGGAAAAACCACGGCCCTCAAGCTGATCTCAACCATGCTCCTGCCCGATGCCGGGTCGGTAAGCGTGGGCGGCTTCGATGCACGGCGCGACGCCGGTGCCGTGCGGCGGCAGGTAGGCATCGCCGTAGCCGCGGAGCGCTCGTTCTTCCCGCGTCTCTCCGCGCGCGAGAATCTCGATTTCTTCGCCGCCCTCGATGAGGTCTCGCGCAGCGAGCGAACACAAAGGATCAAAGAAGTTCTCCGCGATACCGGCCTCGAAGAGCAAGCCGACACGCTGGTTATGAAGTT
>PLHP01000162.1 GCA_003138955.1 Acidobacteriaceae bacterium
GCGCCACCCCTCGACTTCACCAACTTTGCGCCTTTTGTTCGCCAGACTTTGCCGTTGCTCGAAGCGATTTCTCCGACATCGCTCCCTTGTTTACCTCTTCTTGAACCGATTTTTCTGCTGCTACCGCTTCGACTATCCTGCAGGCATCGGCAGCGTCGCTATGCTCCTCAGCAGGCCCGCTGGGCGAAGCAGAAGTTCCTTCCTTTGGTTAGCCAATGCCCATCGTAACCATCTGCCCAATTTTCGCTGCCCCAACATATCTTATCGGGGTAAGAATTGAATGAATGCGAGGATCCGGCACTCTCTATCGACAGCGCGCGAGCCGCTTCTGGTGGATGCAGTATTTTCACCGCGGCTGCCGCTTTCGCCAATCGACGGGATGCGATCGCTTCAAAGATGCCCAGGACGTTCTCCGCAAGACGCTCGTCGACATCGAGCAGCAGGCCAATTCCACCGACACCGTCGCCGGTCTTTTCTCCGCGATCAAGCACGAGTACGCGACCAACGGCCGCAAAAGCCTTCCACACCTGAAGAGCCTCTGGAAGAACCATCTCGCTGCTTACTTCTCCGTAATCGTTGCCGCGGAGCTCACTCCAGATCAGATCGTGGAATATGTTCGTCGGCGTCGTGACGCCGGCGCCGCCAACGCATCGATCAACCGCGAACTCGCTGCGCTGAAGCGCATGTACAAGATCGCGCTCAAAGCGCGGAAGGTGAAAACTGTTCCTTACATCGCGATGCTCGAAGAGAGAAACGTCCGCAAGGGATTCGTGCGCGACGATCAATACGAAGCCCTCGCGCGCGAGACGGAAAAGGCCGGCCTCTGGCTTCGTGCCATGTTTGAACTGGCCTACACCTACGGATGGCGTAAAGGCGAGCTCGCCGGTCTGCGAGTGGCACAGGTGGACCTGGTGGAGCGCACTGTGGAACTCAACCCGGGCGAAACAAAAAACGACCAGGGGCGCGTGGTGGTGATGACAGCGAAGGCCTGGGAACTCCTGCAGCGTTGCGTCGCCGGGAAAGGAAGCGACGAGCTCGTCTTCACGCGGCCGGATGGATCCGCGGTCCGCAACTTCAGACGGATCTGGGCCGGGGCATGCCGCGCGGCCGGCGTACCGGATCTTCTCTTCCACGATCTTCGCCGCTCGGGGATCCGTAACATGCGGCGCCAGGGCATCGCAGAGAAGGTCGCCATGACCATCTCCGGACACCGGACCCGGTCCGTCTTCGAGCGCTACAACATCATTGACCAGGCTGATCTCAAAGAGGCCGTGGCGCGCATAGAGCAGGGCTCACAGCGACGCGTCGAAGGCCATTGAGCCAAACAGTTTCCCACGCCCCGTCTAGGACCTCTTTTCCTGGCTGGCAAACTGGGCATCGTTTCCGCCCGTTTTTTCAGCCTTAGAACCGTCATAGTTCACGCGTTTTCTGGGGATTTTCAGCCTGCACTCTGATTGTTAATCAGAAGTCGAGCGCCCTGCATCCGTTGCGGCCCGCGGGCTCAAAGCGCCAGGTGGGATCACTGTCACAGGAGATCGAGCGATCGCGGTCTATCAGGAAGTTGTGACGGTTGGCGTTCCAGTCGCTCAACCTCGCCTTCATCTCCCTCACCGAGTCGGTCGATACTTCCACCCCCTACGGCCAAGCTGGTGTTCACCCATCCTCGGCGCCGTCGCCGAACTCGAACGCAGCCTGATTGCGGAACGGATCAGAAACGGCATGAAAAAGAAGGGCGCGAAGAAGCCTAGCCCGAAGATCGGTCCAAACGGACCATCGGCAACGACTCTTTGGCGACGCTCGAGGATGCCTTAAGGGTGGGCCAAAACCGGCCCAAACCGGCCCATTTTCGCATAGTGAAAAACCGAGTTTTTGAGCACCAAAGCACCAAAAATCGAAGGAGAACCACAATGAAGAAGACGCTTGCGCTCCTTTCGACGTTCCCTGCCCGGCGTCCACGCAAAGGAACTTAGATCCCCATGAAAACTCCACAATTCCCCGACAAGCTCCACCGCCCTCATGAGACGAAGGCGAAGAGCCTCTCGAACCCGGGATCACCCCGATCGCCCTTGACCCCGGCAACGGCGCAGGGCCGATCGAATCTCAACCGCCGTGGGAGAAAGACCCGTACAGCGGTCACCGCAGCGGAAGTCAACTTCTGCGCCTATTTCGTCCTGACCGGCAAAGTCAAGCAAGCGTCTCTGCAAGCGGGCTACTCGGCCTGGTGGGGCTACGAACTGCTCAAAAAGCCAAGAATCCAGCCTATCCTTCGAGAGTTCGAAAAGAGAAAGAAGGACGAGGCGTGGGAGACAGCAAAAGAACAGGTCGTTCTGAGCCGAGAATTTTTGGATGAGATATTTATTCAGCGGCTGGTCACCATGGAGACCCATCCGAAGGTGGGAGACCTGGCGCTCGTAAAGATGTTCGAAATCGGTTACAAGCGCACCGGCGATATTCAACCAGCACGCATCAGCGCAGAAGCAAACGCTGGCGTTACCTTGCAGCTTTACGCGAAGCGCCTCTACCTCCCCGAATGGCGCCGAGAAGTGATCGAGAAACTTCAAAATGATGAACGAAACACGAGTGAAGTCGAAGTTCCCAACAGATCCGCGCTTCCGCCCGGCCAGTAAAGCTCAAGAGGCATGGCTGAATTCGAAGGCGGAGCTGATGCTCGGGGGAGGTTCTGTCGGATCTCTAAAAACTTCCACCGCCCTCATTGACGGTTCCGTCGAGTACGACAACTCGAACATGCACACGATCATGTTCCGTAAGACGTTAGCGGAGCATTCCGAAGCCATTCGCATCTCTCGGGAATGGTTCGCCGAGACCGGCGCCACGCTCGCTGAAAATGTTCCCATCGACAACGGAACCGGCACTCCGAATTTCAACGGGAACTCCCACATCTGGCGCTGGCCCTGGGGATCGACTTTCCAGTTTGCCTACTGCGCCACCGACGATGATGTCTACGCGCACCAGACTCAGAGTTACACCTGTGTGCTCTGGGACGAGTCCACACGCACAGCGTCCGAATTCATGGTGCGCTATCTTCTCACGCGGCTGCGTACCACAGACGACTCACTTTTCGTCCGCTGCCGCTTAGGTACAAACCCTGGTGGCCCCTATGCGGACTGGCAGATGAAGCTTTTCCTGGGTGGTGTGTGCCCTCACTGCGAACCGCCAGTTCGCATACCGGGACAAATCTACAATGACGCCGTGTGGCCGAGCGACGACCGCAGCCTGAAAGGCATGACGACGCAGTTTATCTTCAGCCGCGTCACCGACCACAATCTTCTCGGCGAGAAGTACATTCGCAATGTCCGGATGCAGCACGCGGCAACGGCAGAGGCATTGCTGGCCGGCTGCTGGCGGGCCTTCGAGGGGCAATACTACGACATCTGGCAGCCGAGCACGATGGTAGTTTCGCGTGCGTCCATCCAGAATAAGTGGTACTGGGAGCATTGGGTCGGTGCTGATTACGGTTTTTCTGGATCCAAGGCAGTCGCTTACTTGTTTGCACGCGATCCAGACACAAGAAAGATCTATGTTCTCGATGAGCATGTTGGGGTGCACGAACCGGTCAGGGACTTTGCCCGCAGCGTATACGAGCGTTTCGCCAAGAAGCATGAAGATCAGGACCAACCGCGAAAACTCAGGCTGATGTACCTCTCCCCTGACGCCTGGAACGACCGCGGCGACCAGCACACGCTCGCTGGCCAAATGAATGAGGTGCTTATCCCCCACGGACTGGTGTTCGTAAAGGCCCAGAACGACCGCGCCGGCGGCGCTATGCTGACCTATGAACTGCTGCGCGACGGTACGATCTTGGTTGCAGATAACTGCAAGTTACTGGCTCCTGCCATCGAGTCGGCGGAGCATGACCCAGCACAGCCGGAAGCGATCTTAAATATCCCAAATGATCCTCGGTCGGACGCGCGCGACGCCTTTCGCTATGGCATTTATTCTTACCATCGCGAGGCCATGAAGCCGCTGGAAGTACGCGTCGAAGAACGGGTTAAAAGCCAGTGGCCGACCGATCCGACGGCGGCCATGTTCAACGCCAACAAGATCATGGAAGAGGAAAAAGCCAAGACCAAGCCGCAGTTCTACAGTCGTAGAGGCTCTGCGGCTAGGCGAGAAATCCAGGCATGGGAGAGAAGCAGGAGGGGTTGAATCCCCTAAATGGTTTTTCACGCGGCAAAACCTTTCTCCAAAAACACTGATGCAGTCTGTGGTCAACCTACTCCAGAAGGAACGCACGCGACTTGAGGATGAACTGCACCGCATAACAACCGCCCTGGCCGCCTTCGGGAACGTCCACAGCATGGGAGCCGACCGAAAGCGGCTGTTGTGATCGAGGGTCAATGCGTGTAATCGGGATTTTTCACCAACTATCCTTCTCAACTGGGTGCGGTGGAGTGCCTGTTCAAGCCATTCAGCGACACGGCTCTGCTTGAGGCGCTCAATGCCGCACTCCGAGTGAACTGAGCGATCGGATCGCCGTTGTAATCACTGTTTATTTTGGCCCTGAAGAAGGCTGGCGTCGGCGGTTCAACTCCGTCCCTGGCCGACAATCCGCCCGGAAGAGGACATAAAGGGCCGCTTTCATGGTTAAAGCGTCTTACAATCCTGTCATGGCTGCACGCTTGGCGCCAGCGGTTCCATCCTCGCCGACGATCTCCAGCCGGGCCCGAGAGTATCTCTTACTGAGGATCTTTATGCGCAAATCAGCTTTACTACTCACTCTTGTTGTCAGCATCGCCATCCAAGCCCAGGATCTGAAACCGATCCAATTGCCGACGGCACAGACCGAAGGTGGCCGTCCGCTCATGCAGGTGCTTAAGGAACGAAAAACTCGACGGGAGTTTAGCCCCGAAAAGCTGCCCATGCAGGTGTTAGCCAACCTCCTATGGGCTGCGTTCGGCATTAACCGCCCGGAGGGCGGACGTACCGCGCCTTCGGCGATGAACTGGCAAGAAATCGACATCTACGTTGCTATGGGCGATGGCCTGTTTCTGTACAACGCCAAAGCCAACCGGCTTGACCCGATCCTGGGGCAAGATGTGCGCGCCGCCACGGGACTGCAAGCGTTTGTCGCCGCTGCGCCTGTAAACCTCGTCTATGTCGCCGATCTCAGCAAGACGGGACAAATGGGGAGTGAGGCGGAACTCTTCACCGCCGCCGATGCAGGTTTCATCGGTGAGAATGTCTATCTGTTCTGCGCCTCGGAGGGATTGGCAACGGTTGTCCGAGGCTCTGTGGATCGCGCCGCGCTAGCCAAGATCATGAAGTTGGGGCCAAATCAGAAGATTCTCCTGGCGCAGTCTGTTGGCTATCCGAAAAAGTAGATTGACGAGTCAATTGGGGGATCAGCGCGGAACTATTTCCGGCCAAGCGTCGTATACGATCACAGTGTGGACCGCACAGACCCTACAACGACGAAACAGGGGGTTCCGCAGAGGAGCGTCCAGAAGTTTGCCGCCTCGCGAGTCGGAGAAAAACTCAGGCGTCACGGCACCGTGTTCCGCGACCCGGCGTTCGAGGCTCTGGCAGCATTACGTGCCCACAAGCTGCGTTCTGTGCTGACGCTGCTGGGCGTTACTTTGTCGGTGTCGGTGCTCATCCTGGTCGTGTCGGTTATCACAGGGGCGAACCTATACATTGAGCAACGCGTTGCCAATCTCGGGTCCAATGTCTTTCTCGTGCTCCGCTTCCCCATCATCACCAATCAGCAGGACTTCCTCAAAGCGATGCGTCGCAACCGGTATGTCACTTGGGAAGACTACGAGGCTCTGCGCGATGGCATGAGGCTGCCGCGCGCCGTTGGCCTGGAGACGCGAACCGACGGAAAGGTCCGCCTGGGAACACAAGCATTGGACAACATTAATATTCGCGGGGTAACGGCCAATATCGCCGATATGGATGTGGAGGAAGTCGAAACCGGCCGCTACATAACCGATGCCGACAATGCAGGCAGAGCGGAGGTCGCCTTTATCGGACAACAAGTCGCCGGCAAGCTGTTTCCCACGGTCGATCCCATCGGCAAGACGATTTACGTCGATGGCCGTGGCTTCTTGGTGGTCGGCGCAGCCAAGCCGATTGGGACCGCCCTCGGGCAATCTCAGGACAATTTTGCCTACATCCCGATCCGCACGTTCTTGAAACGCTATGGCGAACACGGGCAGGGACTGGATTTGGCAATCAACATCCAGGCGCGCGGCCCGGAGTGGATGCAGGAGACCGAGGATGAAGCCCGCACCATGATGCGCGGCCGCCGCCATCTCGATCCCATGGCCGATGACAATTTTGGCATGCTGGCGTCTGACACAATTATGGGCCTGTGGAAGAACCTGACTGGCGCCATCGCCGCGACCATGGTTGGAGTGGTTTCGGTGTTCCTGGTCATCGGCGGCGTGGTGATCATGAATGTGATGCTGGCCAGTGTGACGGAGCGTACCCGCGAGATTGGCGTGCGCAAATCGATGGGAGCGCGAAGACGCGACATCCTCATGCAGTTCCTGGTGGAATCCGCGGTGATGGCAGCGGTGGGAGGCGCGATCGGCATTGCCATTGCCTATCTCCTCTCCACGCTGGTGAGAGTGCTCACCCCGGTGCCATCCCAAGTACCAATCGGCGCGGTGATTTTGTCGCTGGCGATATCGACGACCGTGGGATTGTTCTTTGGGTTGTATCCGGCACACCGGGCTTCCAAGTTGGATCCCATCGAGGCTCTGCGCTTTGAGACTTAGAGGCGTGAGTCCTTAAAGAGGTTTCAACCATGCAGATTGAAATCAGCGAAAGCACGCGCATGGCGTTTGATTCTCTTCGCCAGCACAAGGCGAGATCGCTGCTGACTGTCTTGGGTGTGGTCATCGGGATCATGGCCATGGTCGCCGTAGCCTCCATCATGGTCGGTTTGGACCAGGATATTCGCGGCTTTCTCGATCAATATGGCACCGACACGCTGTTTGTTTTTCGCTGGGACTTCGGTTTTCGAGGCAACCTCACCGCGGAAGAACGCAACCGCAAGACGCTGACCTACGAAGACACAATGGCGATTCGGGATGAGTGCCCGGACGTGAAGGATGTGACGGTGGAGATCTCTCCCCGGGTGGAACCGGGCAAGCCCTTCACCGTGGTGCCCGCGCGATACAAACGGAACGAGGTCTACGGGATTCAATTTACGGGCACCATTCCGTCCTACGAATGGGTCTACAACGCGAACCCCGAGAAAGGCCGGTTCTTTACCGAAGCGGAAAACCTGCATCACATGGATGTGGCGGTAATCGGTCACGACTTGGCTGAGGGGCTGTTCCACGCGGAAGACCCGCTGGGCAAGTCCATCGAGGTCGGAGGCGCTTTTTACCGGGTCGTTGGCGTGCTGGAGAAGCGTAAAGGCCAGTTCTTTAAAGATGAATCGGCGGACAAAGTTGTGGTCGTGCCGTACGGGGCGTACCGCAAGCATAATCCGCAGGACGACGAACACTTCATTGGCGCACAAGCGTCTCCGGGCAGAAAGGCGCAAGCGGAGGACGAAATCATCGGCCTACTGCGGCGGCGCAGACATGTTTGGACCGATAAGCCGAATGATTTCGCGATTTCCAGTTCGGAGGAGATTGCTCGCCAATTCCGTCAGATCACGGGAGCGATTGCCATTGCAGTGGTCGTGATCAGTTCCATCGGGCTCCTTATCGGTGGGGTTGGAGTGATGAACATCATGCTCATGTCGGTCACCGAACGCACGCGCGAAATAGGAGTGCGCAAGGCTATCGGCGCCCGACGCCGAGATATCGTTCGCCAGTTCCTCACAGAAGCCATCACCCTGACGGGCACTGGGGGAATCATCGGTGTCTCACTGGGAGCGGGGATCAGCTTCTTGATCAATAAGCTATTGCCAAGTTTGCCTTCGGCGGTGCCGCTATGGTCGGTCATCGCTGCGGTAACCGCTTCGATGAGCGTCGGGCTATTCTTTGGGATTTATCCTGCGATAAAAGCCTCGCAACTAAATCCTGTGGAGGCGTTGCGCTACGAGTGAACGGCTGGCTAGAACGCCCGGCGCTATGCCCCTCCTGGGACCTCTTAAGGCTCGATACTTTTCAACAGCATAAGACCAGAGGTGCCGGAAGTACTCGCCATCGGCCGGAAGCGGACGGGTGACGGGCAACCCGGAATGTATGGTCCGCCGC
>PLHP01000089.1 GCA_003138955.1 Acidobacteriaceae bacterium
TCCTTCGATTGGAAAAGACTCGCGCTGCCGCCGGTTGGCAGGAGCGGCTCTCATTTTGAAGTACGCCAGCCTCAGGGTGTCTGGGAGGTTCCAGGCTCTCGCCAAACCGCATGGGTGCGATCGCTTCCAGCGTCCGAGGCCGCGAAAATCTCTACTGCCGAAGCCGGGCAGGCGTTACAATGGCCCACCCTCGATCTTCAGCGAAATGGTTTCGGTATGCCAACAACAAAGGTTCCCGCTGCCATGCGCGAACGCCTGCTCCGTTCGGCGCGAAAAGTAATCAAGAATGCCTACGCGCCCTTCTCCAACTTCAGGGTGGGCGCCGCCATCCTCACCTCGAAGGGCGAAATCTTCCTGGGATGCAATGTTGAGAACTCTTCGTACGGGTTGACGAACTGCGCCGAGCGCACCGCTGTCTTTTCCGCTGTCGCCAAGCTTGGTCCAGAGCTGGAGATTCGCGCCGTCGCCGTCACCAACGATCACGGAGCTCCTTGCTCGCCCTGCGGCGCCTGCCGCCAGGTCATCTATGAATTTGGGCCGCGCGCCATCGTCTTCTACCAGGGCGAAAAAGGCCCAAAGCAGAGCCTCATCACCGATCTTCTGCCGGAGGGTTTCCGCCTCAAGTGAGCCCGCCGAGTGTTTCCGAATCCTCGTTCCGCATCGTCGATCTCATCCGCAAAAAGCGCGATGGCGGCGCATTATCCAGCGCTGAAATCGGATACCTCGTCGATGGTTGCACGGAAGGCAGCATTCCCGATTACCAAATGGCCGCGTGGCTCATGGCAGTCACGCTGCGCGGAATGACGCGCGAGGAAACCGCCGTTCTCACGCATGCCATGCTGCATTCCGGCGAAGTTCTCGATCTCAGTTTCCTGCCCGCAAAAAAAGTGGACAAGCACTCCACCGGCGGCGTCGGCGACAAGACCTCGCTCGTGCTTGCCCCGCTGGTCGCTGCCGGCGGTCTTTACGTCCCTATGATTAGCGGCCGCGGATTGGGACACACCGGCGGCACGCTCGACAAACTCGAATCCATTCCCGGATTTCGTGTAGATCTGACGGTGCCCGAATTCCATCGCGTTCTCAAGGCCTGCGGATGTTCCATGATTGGCCAGACGGAGAGAGTCGCTCCCGCGGATCGCAAGTTGTACGCGTTGCGCGATGTTACCGGCACGGTCGAGAGTCCGTATCTCATCTGCGCCTCGATTATGAGCAAGAAGCTGGCCGAAGGCACCGACGCGCTCGTGCTCGACGTGAAGACCGGCTCAGGGGCTTTTATGAAAAAGGAGGAAGACGCCGTCTTCCTCGCCGAACTTATGGTCGAAACTGGCGAACGCATGGGCAAGCAGATGGTCGCGCTCATCACCGATATGAACCAACCGCTCGGCCGCATGGTTGGCAACGCGCTCGAAGTGCAGGAGTGCATCGAGGTATTACACGGCGGCGGACCCGCGGATTTGCGCGATCTCTGCATCGAGTTAGCGGCCTGGATGTTCTATCTCGGCGGCGCGTCCAAGACGGTGGCGCAGGGCAAGCAACTCTCCGAGCGAATCATCGCCTCCGGCCAAGCCTTCGACCGGTTCCGCCAGATGGTCGAGCTGCAGGGGGGCGACATCAGCACGATCGACGATCCGACCCGCCTCCCGGATACTGATCACCGTGTGGATGTGCCCAGTCCGCAAAGCGGATATGTGACGGGCATCTTGTGCGAACAGGTTGGCACCGCTTGCGTCATCCTCGGCGGAGGCCGCGAACGCAAAGAAGATTCGGTCGATCCTGCTGTCGGTGTCGAGGTTCATAAAAAGATCGGCGATAGAGTTTCCGCCGGCGAGCCGCTCTGCACCATGCATTGCCACTTCGATCACGGCCACTCCGACGCACAGGCCGCGCGCGCAAGAACTTTGCTGGAAGAGAGCTATCAGATTGCGGCCGCTGCGCCGGTGCACAAAACATCCTTGGTTCATCGTGTGATTTACAAAGGGGAACACTAAGATGGGACGCTTTACTGGCATCCTCGGTCTGCTCACCATGTTGGGCCTCGCCTACGCCTTCTCCACCAACCGCCGGGCGATCAGCAAGAAAACAGTTGCCTGGGGCCTGAGCCTGCAAGTTGTGTTCGCCATCTTCGTGCTGAAGATTGAGTTCGGACGCCGGCTTTTCGAAAAGGCCGGAAACGCCGTCAATCGCTTGCTTAGCTATTCCTTCGAGGGATCGAAGTTCGTTTTCGGCGGCCTCGGCGCGCCAGAAAAGCCAATGGGATTTTTCTTCGCCTTCCAGGTGCTGCCGACGGTGATTTTTATCGCCGCCTTTTTCGCCGTGCTCTATCACTACGGAATCATGCAATTCATCATCAAACTTGCCGCCAAGGTGATGACCCGCTTCATGGGCGCGAGCGGCGCTGAGTCTCTGGACGTGGCGGCCAGCATCTTCATGGGCCAGACGGAGGCTCCGCTCACGATCCGCCCGTTTCTTCCCGACCTCACACGCTCCGAACTGATGACCGTCATGACTGCCGGCATGGCCCACGTCTCCGGGGGCATCATGGCTGCCTACATCTTCTTCGGCATCGAACCCAAACATCTTCTGAGCGCGGTCATCATGACCGCCCCCGGCGCCATCCTGATTTCAAAGATGCTGGTGCCGGAGACGGAAGTTCCGAAGACCGCCGGCCGTGTCGTCATGAGCGAGGAAGAAGTGGACGCGGAAAAAAGTGAAAACCTGCTGGGCGCGATTGCGCGCGGTACTACCGACGGTGCACGCCTCGCGCTCAATATCGCCGCCATGCTGATTGCATTCCTCGCGCTGATTGCCCTGGCCAACGGCCTCCTCGGCGGCATTCACAACCGGCTCGGATTGCTGTGGTTTCCCTCCAGTCTGCAGCAGATCTTCGGCGCATTGTTTGCCCCGGTCGCCTGGGTCATCGGGGTGCCTTGGCGCGACTGTTCCGCCATCGGCAATCTTCTGGGCACGCGCATGGTGTTGAACGAACTGGTGGCGTTCTCGATGCTCGGACCGCAGAGGGCGGCGCTCGACCCCCGCTCGTTTACGATTGCGACCTTCGCGCTCTGCGGTTTCGCCAATCT
>PLHP01000330.1 GCA_003138955.1 Acidobacteriaceae bacterium
GTCGATGGCAAGCGCATCGCTCTGCTGGGCTTTTCGCTCGGAGCTTACCTTTCGCTTGCCAATTCCGCCATCGACCATCGCGTGAAAGCCGTCGTCGAGTTCTTCGGAGGCATGCCCAAAGAAATGAACCTTTTCATGAGACGCCTCTGCCCGGTGCTAATCCTCCACGGCGAGGCCGACTCGACCGTCCCCGTCGAAGAGGCCTACCAGTTGCAAAAGTTGCTGGAGAAAAAGGGAATCCCCTACGAAATCAAAATCTATCCCGGTGCCGGGCACGGATTCGAGGACCAAACCATCTGGCGAGACGCAGGTCTAAGGAGCCTGCAATTTCTGCAGAAATACCTAGCCAAGCCGGAGCCCTGACAAGTTCGTGTGGGGGCGGGCGAAGTCCGGTGCGCCCTTAGATTCGCGAAAGACGAAACGGTGCGCTCAGCAAGCGCGCCGGGAGCATCACTGCGGCCCAGACCAGGGCAAGTGCCCCGTGGACGGCAATCCCGAGAAGGCGGAAGGGCAGCAACAGCAACCACACGATGGGATAGAGGATCAGCGCCAGCAGTGCCACGGGCCAGCACAGCACGAAGAGAAAACACCAGAGCAGGAAGGCGATCATGGGGACACCTCCTCCTGAGTATGATACGCAGGCGGAGGGAAAAAGTTCGAGCAGAAAGGAATGCCCTGATACGAATCGCGCAATTTCCGCAGCCCTGCTCTCGCTACCGGCTACTGAGTCAATCTTTCCAGATGCCGAAATCCACTGGTGGCCGCGAACATCGCTGCCGCGATGGTTCCGTTGTAGGCCGTGTGCACCAGGAAGCCTGCGGCGACTGAATCTGTTCTGGCCCGCACCACGCCGAGAACCATGCCCACCAGGAATATTAAGAGCACCGATGCCCAGGAGTATCCGTACTGAGCGGCGTGCATCAGGCCGAATCCCAAGGCGGTCACGGAGATTCCTGTGCCCATTCCGAAGCGCCGCGCCAGCACAGGGTAGAGGAATCCCCGGAAAAACAATTCTTCCAGGAGAGGTCCAAGAGTCACGGCAAAAACCGAGACGAGAACAATCGTCGTGTGGCGCTGCAGGAGATCGTCAAAAGGAGTCTCTTTGGGAAACGGAAGAAAGTGTGCCAGGAACAGGCACCCGATTTGCATTGCGAGGCCCACCCCCAGGAACGGCCAGATGTTCGCGGGCCAATTCCAGTGAAGGGCTTTCCAGAAGCGCGGGCTGCCCCTCTCCTTCGTAACCAGGATGTACATGTAGCCAAGCAGCAAAAGGTAGGCCAGCATCTGGGCGACGATGAAAAGCTCAGGAAGCGCACTGAGGCGGAGAAATCGCGCTTTGGCGGTGGCGCCGGGCACAACGGCGAGCATGCCAAGACCGCAGGCGACCATGGCGACGAACGCCATGATCATCAGACGGAAAACATCCAAACCGTTCCACGGCGGATCGAGCGGCGCGGCGGGGACGAGTCCCCCCGCTTGAACGTCACAAGGGAGATCGCCGGAAATAAGACCGCCGGCGGAAACCGGGGCCGCATCCGTGGCTGGCGGCGCTGGCCTTGGACTCTCCGGGAGATCGTCGGGAGAAAAGCTCACGCGAGTTCCCCTGTGCCAGTGGGCGCGAGCACGCTTTTCGCCGATCCATTTTTAGCCGATCCATTTTTCGCGGAGCCATTTCTTGTCGACTCATTTTTTTCTGACCCCGTAAAATACGCGCTTAGCGCCTGACCAGTGTAGGACTTCTTCACACGCGCGACTTGTTCGGGAGTGCCCTGGGCCACGATGCGGCCGCCTTCTTCTCCGCCTTCGGGGCCGAGATCGACGATCCAGTCG
Organism: Acidobacteriaceae bacterium; assembly: GCA_003138955.1. Taxonomy (GTDB): domain Bacteria; phylum Acidobacteriota; class Terriglobia; order Terriglobales; family Acidobacteriaceae; genus Acidiflorens. Next base: position 1,831 of record PLHP01000330.1, read on the forward strand.
GCGTTGCGGATGACGTCCAGGTTGTGTTCGATGATGATGACCGTATTTCCGAGATCGGTGAGACGGTGCAGCACGTCGAGCAACTTGCGCACATCGTCGAAGTGCAATCCCGTGGTCGGCTCATCCAGCAGGTAAAGAGTCTTTCCGGTCTGGCGCTTGCCGAGTTCGCGGGCAAGCTTGATGCGCTGGGCTTCGCCGCCGGAGAGAGTAACCGCAGATTGACCAAGGTGAATGTATCCGAGGCCAACGTCGACCAGAGTTTGCAGCTTTTGCTTGACCTGCGGAATGTTTTCCAGAATCTGGAGCACGTCCGAAACCGGCGTTTCCAGCAGGTCGGCGATGGAAGAACCGTTGTAATGAACCGACAAGGTCTCGTGGTTGTAGCGGCGTCCGCCGCAGACTTCGCACTGCACGTAAACGTCGGGCAGGAAGTTCATTTCGATGCGCCGCTGGCCCTCGCCCTGGCAAGCCTCGCAGCGTCCGCCAGAAACGTTGAAGGAGAAGCGTCCGGGTTTGTATCCGCGCTCACGCGATTCGGGCAGCATGGCGTAGAGATCGCGAACGGCCGAGAAGATTCCGGTATAGGTTGCTGGATTGGAGCGCGGCGTGCGTCCGATGGGAGACTGGTCGATGCGAATGACCTTGTCGATCAGCTCGGCTCCGGTAATGGCTTTGTGAGTGCCGGGCTCCTCGCGCGAACGATAGAGCTGCCGGGCAAGCGCGCGATACAGGATGTCATTGACCAGGGTTGATTTGCCGGAGCCGGAAACACCGGTGACAACCGTCATCACGCCGAGCGGAAACGCGACGTCGAGATTCTTGAGGTTGTTCTCGCGCGCGCCAAGGATGGCGATGGCTTTTCCATTCGGGCTGCGGCGCTCGGAAAGCATGGCAATCTGCTGGCGTCCGGCGATGTAGGCGCCGGTGAGCGAGGCAGGCGAGTTCATGATTTCGGCGGGTGTTCCGCTCGCGACCAACTCGCCGCCATGACGGCCGGCGCCGGGGCCAAGGTCGATGACATAGTCGGCGCGGCGGATGGTTTCTTCATCGTGCTCGACCACAAGCACGGTGTTGCCGAGGTCGCGCAGGTTTTCGAGCGCGGCAAGAAGACGCCCGTTGTCGCGATGGTGCAGGCCGATGGAAGGTTCGTCGAGCACGTAGAGGACGCCGCGCAGCTTGGAGCCGATCTGGGTGGCGAGGCGAATGCGCTGGCCTTCTCCACCGGAGAGTGTGGCGGCGGAGCGGCCGAGTGACAGGTAGCCGAGTCCGACGTTGTGCAGAAATTCAAGGCGTTCGGTGATTTCGTGGGCGATGCGTCCGGCGATGGTCAGTTCTCGGCCGGTCAGTTTGATATTGCGCGCGGCATCGAGCGCACGCGCAATCGGAAGGCTGGTGAAATCGACAATGGACATGCCGTTCACTTTGACTGCCAGGCTTTCCGGACGCAGACGCTTGCCGTGGCAAACTGAACATTCGGTGGCCGACATGAAATCGAGCAGATAATCGCGATAGGTTTCGGAAGTGGAGGCGTCGAGATTCTGCCTGAGATGGCCGAGAATCCCCAGAAAACCTGTCTTATTTCCGCGCTGGTTTCCGCGCTGGCCCCCGCGCTGCGGCTCGCCGTTCAGCAGAAGGTTCTGAATCTTGTCGGGAAA
>PLHP01000344.1 GCA_003138955.1 Acidobacteriaceae bacterium
CTTTCACGGCGCACTGTAATCAATATGATAGCTAAGCTCTGTGCACTTCTTTAACCATTTCGACGCCGATCTTCTTGAATCGGCGCTCATCCGCCATCAGGCCCCACTAGAGACGAGATGCCCAATACTCCGGCCGCCTGCTGCCGTGGGCGACGGCCCAGATTGTGACCACGGATTCTTGCTCGGAATAGATGATGGCAAACGGGAAGCGCCAAAGCAGGAACCGTCTGGTGTTGTTCTTTCCGATCGGCCAGCGTTCCGGGGCTTCACGGATTGTGTCGGCGGCTCGATGCAGTTCTTCGATGAAGTCCAGGGCCGCTTTGGGGCTGCGCTTCTGATACCAGGCGACTGCGCCCTTCACATCCGCGCTCGCACCCTGGTGGTACTCAACCCGCTTAGCGCTCATTCACCATGGCCAAGAGCTCGCGATGCAGTTCTTCCCAAGGGACGGTCACGGCCTTGCCCGCTTTCAGGTCCTCGATTCGCCGGGCCACTTCTTCATCCCAAGCCTCGTGGACAGAGACAGATTCATTCGTACCGTCAAGACTGTCGAGCAGGGTATTGGCTAAGGCAGCACGCTCTTCAATCGAGAGGGAGAGCGCGCGTTTTAAAAGATCGGAAATTTCCGGACTCATGGCGTTATTTTACCTGAGGTTATTGAGCAGGGAAACGATGTTTCGCGGCCGGGAGACAAGTCAAGATCCCGCCCTTTCGGACAGAGCGCGAAAAGAGCAGGGCACTGTCGAAAAGTGATGCACCGCGAAGGCATCCTGCAAATTAAGCCAGAACTGCTCGGAGGTGCCAAAATATTTGGCTAGCCGGGCCGCCATCTCGGGAGTAATGCCACGCTTCTCCCGGACGATGTCGTTGACGGTGGGAGGAGAAACGCGAAGCTCCACCGACAACCCGTAAGCGGAAATGTTCATAGGCTCCAGAAATTCCTCCCGGAGAATTTCTCCCGGATGTACCGCCCACCCCGCTTGACCCTCATTCTTGATACTCACGATTGGTTCTCCTGTTGCAGTTCATCCGACCCCGATGTGCCACCCACTGGATTCAGTGGTAATCCGCGAGGACGCCCGCCCTCCACGAACCGGTTTCGCGGACGGCTGAGAGCTGAGAGCGGACAGCTATTTCCCCGCTGCCAACTTGCCCAACTACCGGCAGAGTTGCCAGCCCTCCGTCAAGCCTTGGCGGCCGCGGACGGCATCATGCTGCAAACAGTGAGTTTCAGACCCAAAATGGAACGGCAGTCGCCATGCAATCACTATGGCCATCACCTTCCGCACGGGCGGTCCGGCCAGCCACTGGATTCAAATAGTGATGCGTGTCAATGGCTGCTTGCCACAGCCGCGCGTTTCTGCGAGGAGATGAAGGAGCGTCAATGAGCATGTCCGGCCTACGCTGCGTTGAAAGCTGTCTTAATTGCTTTGCACTCCAACAATTTTTTCTGCGACCTTTCACCGGAGTCGATCGAGGCTTTCAACAGAATTAAACACGCCGCGGTTTTTCCTGAACACGCGGTGGTTCTGGTCGAAGGACAAAGTCCCTGGGGAGTTTTCATCCTCTGTCAGGGACGGGTTAAGCTTTCCACCACCTCGCGCGAGGGCAAGACGTTGATTGTGCGTATCGCGGACGCCGGTGAAGTTCTGGGATTGCACGCGGTGGTTACCGGCGGTCGGTACGAGTTGACGGTTGAAACCATGCAGCCCTGCCAGTTGAACTTTGTGGGGCGCGACGACATGCTGCGCTTCCTCAAAGGGCACGCTGACGCCTCTCTCCATGCCATTCAGCATCTAGCCCGAGACTGTTCGGACTCGCATGGCGTGGTGCGCTCGATCGGACTGTCACACTCGGTGTCGGAGAGGTTCGCCAGATTTTTGCTCGAAACCGCTGCCGATGGCGAGATCAGCAACGGCAAGGTGCGCGTCCGGCTGGCCATGACCCATGAAGAAATCTCGCAACTCCTCGGCACCAGCCGCGAAACCATCACCCGGCTGCTGTCGGAGTTCAGGAAAAATGCGATGGCGGAACTGAAGGGCACGACGCTGATTATCCATAACCGACCGGCCCTGAAGAACCTGGTCAGGGCCTAGCGGGTTTAGCAGGTTGCGGAAAAAGTCGATCTAGCGCTTGATTTTGGGTGGCGTAGCGCTTCAGAGCGTGCGTGAGAACTCGGTCGTCCCTCCGGGACTTGAATCATTGCTTCCACTTTTCCCAGCGCTGAAGTGCTGGGCTAAGTTCGGACGCCCCTCCGGGGCTGGATTCTCAGACATCTTGTTCCAGTGGATTGCCCGAAAACCAGTTCCACGCCCACACTTCAGCTGCGATAACTGGCTTGGTTTCAGCTCCGGCTTTAGCTGCGGTCAGCCCGCGGCCACGGGACGCAATTGACTTCCGCCAAAACTGTTAGGATGCTTCCCAAGCGTGCCTAACCTAATCAGTGTTGCTATTTTCAAGCCGATACGCGAACGCCTCTTCCATTCCGCCCTGGTTGCGTTCGTGCTGCTTTCGCTGGCCGCGAATTTATCGGCCGCAACTGCCGCGCACTGGATTGTCGGCAACCAACCCGCTCGCCTGGTCAACGGGACGCCGGTGCTCTTCCGCGTTACCACGCCGACGCCGGTGCGAACGCTTTCGGGGAATTGGCTGGGCCACGAGATCGCGTTCAGCTTCGACGCGAGCAGCAAATCATGGTTCGCGCTCGCCGGGATTAGTCTGGAAACGAAGCCGGGAGCTTATCCGATTCAACTTCACGCCGAAACCTCCGCCGGAGAAGCGATCTCATTCGAAAAAACTTTTTCGGTGCTACGCCAGCGCTATCCTCGGGTGCCGCTGAAGGTTCCCCCGCGCTATACCGCGCCCAGCGCCGAAGACCAGCGCCAGATCGAGCAGGACAAGGAAACAAAAGCGGAGGCGTTTAAAACCCTCAGCTCGGGCCGCGAATGGAATGGGTCGTTTGCGCCTCCGGTGAATGCCGAGATCTCCGATGTGTTCGGAGTCGAGCGCGTGTTCAACGGTACCGTTGAGAGCACGCATCAGGGGCTCGATTTCCGCGTGCCCAGTGGAACCTCGGTCGCAGCGGTGAATAGCGGACGCGTCATCCTGGCGCGGTCGCTGTTCTTTGAAGGAAATTGCGTGGCGATCGACCATGGGCAGGGACTGCTGACGCTTTATCTGCATTTGTCGAAATTCTTAGTCAAAGAAGGCGATGATGTGAGCAAAGGGCAGGCCATCGGACTGAGTGGGGGCACGGGACGCGCCACTGGGCCTCACCTCCATTTGGCCGTGCGCTGGCAGGGGGTGTATTTGGATCCGGCGGTGCTGCTCAAGTTAAGTTTGCCGTGAGGTGTTGGTGGAGGGACGGGCGGCTCGCCCGTCCAGCCGGGCGTGGACGCCCGGCTCTCCACCAGCTCGGACCAGTAGCAGTCACGCGGTTCAGCACTAATAGCCGGAAGCCAGCAGCGCATCTTCCGCATCCCACGTGCCATCGCGGAGCGTAACGTTTCTTCCCGAGATTGCGGGAATGCGCTCGCCGGGAACAATAATTCCCACCAGGTTCAGCGGATCGGCGGCCGCGATGATGACGCGCTCGCCCTGCGTATTGTGTGGCAGAGAGCGGTGGGCGCGCAAGGATTCGACGGCTACGGGAAGCGCGAACTGCTCTCCCAGGAATCCATCGACGAACCGGCCGCCGCGCACTTCGCCGCGATCTTCGAGACGGCGGTAGCCGATTTGCAGTTCGCGCCATCGGGGCAGATTGGTTTCGCGCACCAGCAGGTCGCGGAAGACCACGCCATAGCGACGCAACAACATCCAGCAGCAGGATTCGACGCTGCGGTCGCGATCGGCGCCTTCGGTGTGCAACAGCGACCAGCGTCCCGGCGCATGGCGCGGCCGGCGGGCTTTTCCCAGCCCGCTGCCGGACGAGCTTTTCGGGGTCACCAGTGCGCGCAGGTTTTCAAATCCGTCGGCGGTCACGAGGCCCGCAGCGACCAGTTCCCACAGCCCGGTTTCGATTTCCGCTTTGAGACGGCCCGTCGCTCGCACCATGTCGGGAAAGAACAGCGCACCCCGCTGCTTCAAAAGTTCGAGCGCCGCCTGCGCTACCGGGCTTAAGAATGAAGTGGAAGAATCCTCCGCCCCCGGGTGATGAGATCGCATCCAATCGGCGTCTTCGCGCACAAAGAACGCAATCGGCGCGACTCGCGTCGGAATTACTCGCCGCCGGTTCTCCTCGCTTCCCATGGCTTCAAGAGTGGCGGGATGTGGCGACAGGCGGCCCCATCCGACCGCGCCTGTCAGGCACAGCTGATCGAGGTGCGCCGGATCGTAGTCGGAGATTCTGCGTGCGAGCACAAACCGTTCCCACGCGCTCGCCGGAATTTCAAACCCCTGCAATTGGCGGATCACTTCGAGCGTCCCATGCTCGCCCCGCACCTGCGTGCCGGGAGCGACATGCTGCCAGCGGAGAAGCCAGTTCATGAACTGCGATGCCGTGACCGGGGCGATTTGCTTGCGCAGCGTCGCGACCGTCAGGCGATGAATGCGAGCCAGCAGACGGCGCTCGCACCACTCCGTCTCGTGTTCGTGCGAAGCGGATGTTGTTGGGCGCGAATCCGCCGGGCGGAACTTGCCGCGCAGAATTGCTCCGCTGGCCTCCATGCGGAGTAACGCTTTTTCGATCTCGGAGGCCGGCAGTCCGAGCAACTCGCCAATTTCCGACGCAGTGGTTGGAGCGAGATGTGCGATCCATCCCTGCACCGCGGTCAACACTGCATCGTCGAAATTCAGCGCCTGTGTGGCGGCGGGGCTTTGACCCGCCGGGACGGGGGAAAGCCCCGTCTCCACACGATGCATTGCCTGGAACAATTCGACTCGCTCGGCGGCTACCCAATATCGCTTGCCGGCGGCTTCCGCTACGATCGCGCGATTTTCGCGTTGCAGGCGATCGAAGAATTCACTCCAGTTGGCGGTGAGCCGCGAGCCGCGAGCATCGAGCTCGGAACGCGTCTCCTTAGAGCCGAGAACTGACAGCTGAGAGCTTCCCTCCTCCGGCGCCGGCACCATGACCAGCGTATGCAGCACATCGTGCAGTTCGTCCGCGTCGCGCACATCGGGCCACGCCTCCTGCTGCACTTGCGCGATGGCTGAGGGATCGAGCGCGCCGACTTCTTCGAGCACGGACGCTGGCAACACCCGCCGCATTTCAACCGCTCGCGCGCGGCGCTCTTCCAGCGGCGCATCATCCAGGTAGGCGTATGGATTTGCATTAAGAATTTCATGCGAGAATTGCGATGGCACCGGAGTGTCGACCGCGAGGCAACGAATCCGTCCCTGCTCGATTCCGCGCAACACCTCGCTGAGGCCCTCGATATCCAGCGCCTCGGTGAGCACGTCCTTCATCACCTCATGCACCAGCGGATGGTCGGGAATCTTGATGTCCCCTTCGATGTTCTCGAAGCACGCCGCTACNNATGCGCTGAATCTGCGGCGGCACTTTCTTGCCGCCCTGAAAACGCAGCAGAGCCAGGGCTCGCGTCGCATCCCAGCGCCAGCGCGTCTGAAAGATCGGCGAAGCGAGCGCCGCCTGCTCCAGGATCGGCGGCATGCTCTCTGAAGCCAGGAATTGAAAAACATCGGCCAGCGGAAAGCTATGCTGCTCGGCGAGCGCGATGTTCAATCCGTTGTCGGTGGCCGCCGCTTGGAGTTCGAAATTGAAGCCGCGGCANNAGTCCCCAGGCTTTGTTGATGCGCCCGCCAAAGGGCGCGTGGATGATCAACTGCATCCCGCCGCCCTCGTCAAAGAATCGTTCGGCGATGATCGTCGTTTGCGTCGGCACATCGCCCAGCACGGCGCGCCCTTCGAGTATGTACTGAATCAGTTGCTCGGCGCCCGAGAGATCGAGGCCGCATTCCTCTCGCAGCCAACTCACTGCGTCAGCGACTACAGTAAGATTTCGCCATCCTTCTACCGGGACCACGCCGGGCAGGCGGTCGCTGATTTCTTTGCGCAATTCGCCCAGTTGCTGCGAGAGTTCGGCGGTGCGCGAGGGAGCTTCTCCTCGCCAGAACGGTATCCCGGGCGGAGCACCCTGTGCATTTTCCACCAGTATGCGCGACGACTTGGCTTCGATCCGGCGAATCCTCCAGGATGTGTTCCCCAGCAGCATGACTTCTCCCGCCATGCTTTCTACGGCGAAGTCTTCATCGACCGTGCCCACCACCACGCCTTCGGGCTCCGCCACCACGCTGTACAGCGCGTTGTCGGGAATCGTACCGCCGCTCGTGATCGCCGCCAGGCGCGCGCCGCGCCGGGCTCGCAGCTTGCGGTTGATGCGGTCGTGATGCAGGTACGCGCCATAACGGCCTCGCTGCGAGGCGATTCCTTCCGAAAGCATCTTCAGGACTTCGTCGAAGGCTTCGCGCGTGAGGTTGCGATAGGGATAGGCTCGCTTTACCAGCGCGAATAACTCATCCTCGTCCCATCCGTCGCTGGTAGCGCCGGCGTCTTCGCCGGCTGTGGCGCCAAGTTCATTTTTGCCTGACTGGTGAGGGCGAGACGCCCCCACGACAGCCGCCGGGACGGCGGCGCTACGAGATGCCGCACAGCAAGCTACGATTTGCTGCGCCAGCACATCGAGCGACGCTTCGGGAAAAATCAGGCGGTCGAGTTCGCCCAAACGAATCGCCCGCACCAGCACAGCGCATTCGGCGAGATCGTCGCGCGTGGTGACAAAGAATCGTCCTTTGGGAACTGCGCCGCGCCAGTGGCCCGACCTCCCCACACGCTGCAAAGCGACCGCAATCGAACGCGGCGAACTGATGTGACACACCAGGTCGACCGTTCCGATGTCAATGCCAAGTTCGAGCGAAGCGGTCGCCACCAGCACTTTTACCTGGCCTTCTTTCAGCTTGCGCTCGGCCTCCAGCCGCAGCTTGCGCGACAAACTACCGTGATGCGCCGCCACATTTTCCTCACCCAGCCGCTCACCCAGGTGATGGGCTATGCGTTCGGCCAAGCGCCGTGTGTTTACGAAGACCAGCGTCGAGCGGTGCGCATTCACCAGTTGCACGATGCGCTCGTAGATCTCGTCCCACATCTCGTTCGACGCGACCGGGCCCAGTTCGGAAGATGGAACCTCGACTGCAAGATCGAGCGTGCGCTTGTGGCCAACGTTGACGATTACGGGAGCGGAGCGCGGATTTTGAGGATCGGAGTTGCCGGCAAGAAAACGCGCGACGTCTTCGATCGGCTTCTGCGTCGCAGACAACCCGATGCGCACGGGCGGGCGCTCGGTCAGCGCTTCCAGTCGCTCCAGCGACAGCGCGAGGTGCACGCCGCGCTTGTCATCGGCCACGGCGTGGATTTCGTCCACGATTACGGTTTCGACATCGCGCAGGATGGCGCGGCTCTTCTCCGCCGTCAGCAGAATGTAAAACGACTCGGGCGTGGTGACCAGAATATGCGGCGGACGCTTCAACATGGCGCGCCGGTCTTTCATCAGCGTGTCGCCCGTACGCACCGCGGTGCGAATCTCGGGCATCAGCAGGCCGCGGTCGCCGGCCATCAGCAGAATTTCTCCAAGCGGGACTTCGAGATTTTTCTGGATGTCGTTGCCGAGGGCTTTGAGCGGGGAGACGTAGAGAACTTCGGTGCGGTCGCGCAGTTCGCCAGCGAGCGCCTTGCAGACAAGGCGGTCAATGCAGGCCAGGAAAGCGGCGAGCGTTTTGCCCGATCCGGTCGGAGCCGAGATCAGCGTGGTGTGCCCGGCGAGGATGTGGGGCCAGCCCTGCTCCTGTGGTTCGGTCGGCGTGGAGAAGTGCGCGGTGAACCACTCCTGAACCAGCGGATGAGCCCAGGCGAGCGAAGGCGAGACTGCGGACGGCATGGGAGTGATTGTAGCGAGAATTGGCGGTTTCGTAAAACGTTCGCCCATGACAGCTAGTAGGATTCCTCGCTTGACCAGTGGTAATGATGACGAATATGATGATGAATAATTTGTAAGCAATTCAAAACTGGAGATAAAACAATGCCAAGCTCCAGAGTCTCCGCACTCACCCGGGAAGATATAACTGCAGCCGCCAAGCGATTGCACGGTAGCCGTCCGGCGAAATGGACAGCGATCATCGACGGACGGGAACTGCCTGCCAGGCCGCTTGTCCTGGAGGCAGCAGGAGTGCCTCCAAATGATCCCACCAACTCGCACCAGGCGGTCGCAATTTTGAAGGATTTTGGATTTGACGTTCGTTACCAGGGCAAGAATGTCTCAGACGCTCACGCGGAGGTCGAACCGCACGTCATCGACGAGTTGATCCGCAGCCTCCGTGGCCGCTACAAGAGCACGCCCTCACTGGTGGAGGATCGGCAACGTGAGCACCGGGTTGAGAAAGACCGGTTGACCCGATGAGCGAAACCTATGTGCTCGACGCGAGTGCACTACTGAATTTTCTGGCGAACGGACCCGGAGCCGAACGCGTCGAACGCCTACTCAAGGGCGCTCGACCGGCTACACCACTTCTGGTTTCGGCGGTCAACTGGGGAGAGGTCTTCTATATCTCCTGGCAGCGTCACGGAGAGGAATCGGCCAAGCAAACGTTGGCCGATCTTTTGCAGCTTGCGATCCGAATCGTTCCCGTTGATATTCTCCAGGTTCTCAAAGCAGCGGAATTGAAGGCGGTGCACAAAATCCCATACGTAGACTGCCTTGCCGCCGCACTAGCTACCCTGAGTCAGGGCACGCTCGTCACTTCCGACCGCGACTTCGAGAAACTCGGACGGCATTTTCCTGTTTTATGGATCACTCGCTCGTCAACCACCGCCCGTTCGTAGACGTTAGAACTTCCGTCAAGACCAGTGAGCGCTCATACGGGAAGTGGGCTAAGGGACTGCAAGTTTGGCTCGATAGTCCGGCTGCAGGAACTTGGGCCAAAGTGGGTGGCCTCGTGGGCCGCCAACCAGTCTCGAAGGCTGTACCATCGGCCCGGCACGCATGGTCCTTCGGATGTTTCCAGGGTCGGGGCTCCGATTTGAGTCCCAAGAACTGCGTCAGCTTTCTTGCTAGATTCCGCAAGGCCGTCGATCTCGGGATGCAGAATAGCGATTGCGCGCGCGTAGAAGGGTGCGCATTGATCGTTCATAAGAAAGGTGTCACCTGGCCCTTTTTCCATTTCGAGTTTCCACCCGGCAAACTCCCATAGCCTGCGATATGAAAATGCGGTGAAGCCCTGCTTGAACCGTAACCTGATTTCCTCTACGAGAAAATCCAGTACTTCTGGATGGTTGCGATGGAACTCATGAAACCTCCGCACCTCTTTGCAATCCCGAGAGCGCGCCACTAATTCATCAATTACGTCCATCTTTTGCCTGTCCCTATGAGTGTTGACACTAGCACCGCGGCGTCCGCTCACACAAAGCACTGAAGAACGTGGGGCGGGGTGGTGGGTAGCAATGCTCTTCGATGGCACGCAGAGCCACGGAAAGCCATCTTTCGAGTTCGAGTGATTGACCTAGTCGTTTCGCAAGGTGGGGTGCAGGTGGACGGGCAGCACCGACGCGTATTTCTGGAAATCCCGATCGGTGGTGAGAATGGTCCAGCTGCGGCGGTGGGCGGCGGCGCAGATTAGAAAATCGACGGGTGATCCGGCAATGCCACGGCTACGGCATTGGTTGCTCATTCGGGCAGCGTCTTCGTAATCCTCGGCTTCGAGCGGTGGCTCGTGAAAAGCACGCAGATAGTCGCGGATCTTCTTGAATTGAGCTTCCTCGCGGATCCCCGAGAGTAACTCCTGGCGGATCGGTCCAACCATTTGCGCGCGTCCCTCGCGAATCAATTCAGCGAGGACGTTGGCCAGACCTTGTTCTGACCCGCTGAGATGCCCGGGTCGGCGCCGCAGAGCCAGCGACCAGACCGGGGTATCCACAAGCACCATCATGGCCGCGATTGGCCACCCGTACGACGCGAACTCCGCCGCCGTTCCGCCTTGTAGTCGTAGGCGGGATCGAAAGAGACGGTGCCAAAGGCATCCAGTATCCTCATCTGCTTGCGTCGCCGGACGTACTCATCCAGAGCGGCGTTTACCGCTTCTTTCTTGGTCTTGTGCTTGCCGGCCCGCCGGGCTTCTTCGATCAGGCGGTCGTCCAATGCGAGGTTGGTTGGCATGTGTATATTGTTACACATTATAATGTGTGAATCAATGGCCCAAAACCATGCAGGCTGCGAGCCGTGCCGGTGCCTCTTTTGGAGGGCGAGATGCGCTCGGCTTGGACCCTTCGACTTCGCTCAGGGCAGGCTCGCGAGGACGCCGGTCCCCACACGAGCATCTCCGCACGAGCCAGGCTGCGGCCTGCTAGAATCGCGGCGATGCCTAAAACTTCCGCTACTGCTCGCGCCCGCCGAATTAAACTCATTCTTTTCGATGTCGACGGCGTTCTCACCGACGGCAAAATCTGGATCTTCCCCGCGCCTTCTGGAGGCCAGGAATCTGGAGCTCAGCAAACCGTACTTGGACCGCCCGCTCAGCATGGCGGACAGGGCGGCTTCGGGCTCCACAGCACCAGCCTGATCGAAGCCAAGGGTTTCCACGCTCACGACGGCACCGCCATTATGCTGGCGCGCCTGGCGGGCATCAAGACCGGCATCATCACCAAGCGCATCTCCGAAACCGTTGCCCTGCGGGCGCGGGATCTGAAGATTGACCACGTATACCAGGGGGTTCAGGACAAGGCGCTGGTGTTTGCGCAAATTCTTGAAAGAGACGGAATCACTGCCGCCGAGGCCGCTTTCGTTGGCGATGACGTGATCGATTTGCCGGCGATGCGCAAATGCGGTCTGGCGATCGCGGTGAAGAACGCGCGCCCCGAGGTCAAAGGCGAAGCCCACTGGGTTACGGCCCACGCCGGTGGAGACGGCGCTGCCCGCGACGCGGTCGAGTACATCCTGAAAGCGCAGGGCAAATGGAAGCAGGCGGTGGAGGAATATATTTCGGAGAGAAGCTGAGTGGTTCGTCGTACGCTGTTCGCTGTTCGCGAAAGCCGCCATTCGCTCTTCGCTATTCGCGGAAGCCGTTTGCTGGGCGAAAAGCGAATAGCGAGCGACGAACAGCGAAAACGCTAACGGTCGACAGCCCAGAGCCTGAAGTTCACCCACCGGTTGCTTGCTTGGGGCGTGCTCGGGTTCGCAACCGGTGGGTGTTTGTTCTCCCTACTCACCCTGTTGTTTTCAGGAGCATAATTCTGGAAACCCCGCTTTAGCGGGAAAGTTTCGGAGGTTTTCCTATTTTCCCGCTTTTTCTAACTCATTTCTTGCCAGTAAGTTATCAGCCAGCTAATCGGGAATGGCCAGCGTCTTCGACGCCATCAGTTCCGCGAAGCGGGGATCTTTGCGCAGGGTGCTGAACTCCTCGTCCTTGTATACGTTCTTGATGTCCTTGTAACCCTCCTCCATCGCTTTCTTCAGATAGTGCAAGGAACGCTCTGACGAGCCGGTCCTGGCATAAAGTTTGGCGAGGACGTAATCGTAGTGGGCCCGGTCTTCGGGAGAAGAAAGCTGGGCCAGAACTCCGGCGCGCGTGGTGCGCTCGAAGATTTCGGGATCAAGATCCATGGCCTTGGCATAGCTTTGTATGGCTTTGTCGAACTCTTTCTTGCCGAAATAAGACGCGCCCATGTTGCTGTAGTACGAGGCCGCGTCGCTTTTCAACGAGATCGCTTTCTCGTAGTTCTTGATAGCTGCGCTGTAGGCGTGCGCCTGGTAATAAATGACGCCGAGATTGTTGTAAGCGTCGGCATATTTACGGTCGACCCGGATGGCGCGCTCGAAACTCTTTTTGGCTTCCCTGTAGCGCTGCATCATGAGTTGGCAGATCCCGATTTTGTTGAGTACGGACGCATTAGCCGGCCCGTTTTTCAGCGCGGCTTGGTAGAAGTCCATCGCATCGAGATAGTTCTTATCGGTGCGCAGTTCGTCGCCACGTTTTTCGAGTGCCTCGGGCGATACCCCTGGAACGGGCGGGTCGACGCGGTGCATCGGCGGAGGACCGACTTCCACCTGTTCGGAATTCTGAGCCTGCAATGGGAGAACGAGAAGTGTAGCGAAGAGAAGCGATACGGAGCCGATGCGGATACAGGAAAGCATATTTCCCCCCGGCCGAACATACAAAACTTCAGAGTTTCATCGCCTTCAGCATGCTATTCCACGTCCCTTGCAAGTTTGAGGCCGCGAAACCGGCCGCTTCTGGCACGTGCTCCTTACCTCACCTTTCGCGGCTATTGCGGCGGTGTGCCGCTGTTACCATTCTTGGACGGCGCTGGCGCGTCCTTGTCATCACTTGGGGAGCCGCTGTCTCCCTTGAACACGCCAACGATCTTGCCGAAGAAGCCTTTCTTTTTCTTCTTGGCCTCTTCCTCTGATTGGACACCGGCGGCAGCCTGCGCGTTCCCACTCGCGCCGGCCGGAGGCAGCGCGTTCTCGGAGTTTCCGCCGAATATGCGGGAGAAGAATCCCTGCTTATCGCCGCTCTGGTCGCAGGTATCGTGGGGCTCGGTGCCGGCCACGAAGGCAATCGTGTAATCGTCGGGACAGGATGGCGTCGCCAGGCGGTTGGTGATTTTGTCGAGCTGCACATCGACTACGCCTTCCGGCTGGGTGAAAGGCTTTACGTCCGAATATTGGGGCAGGGTAACCGCTTTCTTCATGAACTCGGCCCAGATGGGGGCCGCAGTCTGCGCTCCACTCAGGTGAAGGTCGCTGTAATCGTCGTATCCGACCCAGATGATGCACAGCAGATTGCTGGTGTATCCGGCGAACCAGCCGTCGTGCGAACTTCCGGTCTTACCTGCCGCCGGGGCGGTGAATCCGCGGGAGCGCACCCCTGCGGCAGTGCCGAAATTCATGACTCCTTCCAGCATGCTGGTCATGACGAAGGCGACGCGCGGATCGAGAACCTGATTTTTCTCGGCGCCGAAGTTGACGATGATATCGCCTTTGGAGTTGCGCACCGAATTTACGAAGACGGGCGAAAGCCGCACGCCCCCGTTGGCAAAACTTGTATAGGCGGCCGTCATGTCGACAGGGGTGGCGTCGTAGGCGCCGAGTGCCATCGCGGGCGTGGCTTTCACCGAGGCGATTCCGGCGGACCTGGCCAGATTCGCCACTTTGTCGTAGCCCACTTCTTCCGCCACCTTCACCGTCGCATTGTTGAGCGAGAGCGCCAGCGCATAGCGCAGCGTAACATCGCCGTGGTACTCCTCTTTGTAGTTGCGCGGCTCGTAAATCTGGTCGCCGTAGGAGAATGTCGAAGGCTGATCGGCAACCATAGACGCCGGGGTGATCACGTTGGTCGAGCCGTCGAGCGCCGTATT
>PLHP01000365.1 GCA_003138955.1 Acidobacteriaceae bacterium
CCTAATTTGGACAAGAGTGAACCGATATATAATCCGGCGAGACTGGCACTCCATCCCCGTTTCGGGGACCATAAGGGTAGGCCGGTCTCGCCGGTTTTTTGTTGGGAGGCAGTCGTCAGTCGCTGGTCGTCGGTCGTTCGCAGGTTTCAAACAAACGACGCGTCCCGAACGATCAGACTGACGGTCAACGACGGACGATCGCGACAGACGACCAACGACGGACGACCAACGACGGACGACCAACGACTAATTCCCGATGGTCGAGCTGCGATTGGTCCAGGCCTTTAAACATGCACCGTTCTGATGAAATTCGGCGCTGGCGACAGTTGGGGCTTTGCGGCCTGCTGTGCGTGGCCGTGCATGGGCTCGCAAGCGTAGCGGCGCAGACGTCGACTCCGCCAAAGAAACCGACGCACGCTTCCGCGGCGCCTGCCTCGAAAGCAAAGCATCACACCAGCGGGCACGCGACCAGCAAGCACACCTCAGCCAACACCTCATCTCACACGTCAGCTCACACCTCGGCTCGCACTTCGTCTCGCACCTCAGCGCACACCTCGGCCCGCACATCGGCGCAGAAGAGCAAAAGCTCCCACGGCAAGAAGAACTCCAAGCTGGCCGCGAAGAAACGCGGCCAGCAGGCGATTGACTCCGATCGCGCCCGGGAAATTCAGGAAGCGCTCATCCGCGAGCGCTACATGCAAGGCGAGCCGACAGGATCGTGGGACGACTCCACGCAGGCCGCGATGCAGCGCTATCAGGCGGATCAGGGATGGCAGTCGAAGACAACTCCAGATGCCCGAGCGCTGATCAAACTCGGATTAGGCCCGAGCCATGATCACCTGCTCAATCCGGAAAGCGCAATGACGACGATGACGACGCCCGCCGCGCCGGCGGCCGACGGTCCCAAGGCCGGAACTCAATCGACTCCAGCCGGAAACAACCTTCCCCAGCAGTAGTCGGCCTGATTCAAGCCACTACCCATTAGACCCCACGCCACGTTTGCGAAATCCTGAGGGCCGCTTAAAGCTGTGATAGAAAACCTCGAATTGCTGTGCCGCCTGTCGGTCGTATCTGGGTCTCAATACCTCGTACGTCACTTCCCCTTCGTTCCGAATCACTTCTTGCAACGTGAGAGCGTGAGCATACAACTGCTGGGAAAAGTGCAACATTTTCTCCAGATCTACGGCCTTAGACGGTCGTTTCTTGGCAACCTTCCCACGAATACGGCGCGGGGAGGCCTGAGCCGATCGTGTGAAGGAAAGTCGTTCGGATTTCATACATGCCTCCTCTCGCTGACTCCGCCCGGAGTCGTGACGGCCTGGCGATGAGTTCAAAGTAACGGCTCCGCTGGGGACGAGTCCAATGCATAATTTGCATTCCTTACATCAAAACTATTGTCGAAGAGTCCTTAGTCGCGATCTACGACTGGGCGGCACCCAGTCATTCGCAAGATACCGCTAGAAGACAAGCTAGACAGACAACAGAAGATCGCCGGCGACTTGCAGTCCAATTTTCCCTAATCCAGCACCGGCCGCGGGCAGTAAGGGATCGGCATCCCATTAACAATCGCACCCGGGTTGCCCTCGACCAGCGCGTCGGCATACTCGGCTCCCACGATTTTTTCCGCCACATCGCGAGCTGCGGAAAGATTCGGGATGCGGCGCTTGGTGTCGTGAGCGTCGGAGGCGAGGATATGCACGGCCGAGCGGTCGAGCAGCCAGCGGGCGATGATTTCGGGCCGTTCTCCCCAGAGCCCCGTTAGGGCCGAGGCCGTGACCTGCATCAGGCAGCCCTGTTCCGCCCACTCCAGAATGCGCTGCGGCGTTTGCTGCAGGATCGGGTTCCGCTCGGGATGGGTCAGGATCGGCGTAAGTCCGCGATCGCCCAGGCGGGTGAAACATTCGGAAAGCCGAGTCGGGATACTGAAGTTGCTGAGTTCAATCAGCAGATAGTTGGTTTCGCCAATCGTGTAGGTGTGCGGCTGCGCCAGCACGCGTTCCAGGTTCTCGAAGGAAAGATGAAAATCGCAGCCTAGACTGAATTGCAATTGCAGCGCGGGACCAACCTTCTCCCGCAACTCGTCGAGAAGCCCGGAGAGGTACGCGCGATCATAGGCGTAACGATCGTTGGCGTGCGGGGTGGCGACCGCGTGGGTAATGCCGTCGGCGGCCGCTAGGCGGCACATTTCGACGGCTGCATCCCAGGACTTGGGGCCATCGTCGACCTCAGGCAGAATGTGGCAGTGGATGTCGATCACGACGCAATCTTACTTGGAGCACGGTGATTTTGGGCTACACTGATTTGCAATACTCTGATTAGAACACATCGCGCCGCATCGAATCGATCGGGTCATCGGGTGATCGGGTCATCCGGCCATCGAAAAGCCAGGGGCTTTTGCTGTTCCATCACCCGTTCACCCGATCACCCGATGCAGTTGCGAGTTATCGCCTTCTCGTGCACGATAGTGAACACGATCTTTTCGTTCTCATCTTTGGATATTGAGGAGCTGGTTGGCAAATGAGCTTTCTAAGGGCGGCGCGTGCCGCACGGATAGGTCAAAGTAATGGCCCCCGCATTCTGGTGGCCGTGTTCGTCGTCCTGGCTGGGCTTTCCCTCTCCTGCGGCAATAGCAGCCAGAGTACGTTGACATCTAACCGCGATGCCTACGTGACCCTGCCCGGGTGGGGTTCCGTGCTCCTGTTGCACTTCAACGGCACCACCGGCACCTTCATCACGGGACCGCAGACGCCGCAACAGCAGGACTTTACGCCCACCAGCCTGGCATTCCTCCCGTCGAAAAACATCCTGTACACGCTCAATGCCTTCGACGCCACGATCTCGATTTTCAACGTCGCCGGCGACGGGACTTTGACGCTCGGCGCCAGTCCCATTCCAGTCGGTTCCTCTCCGAATGTGATCGTCATCGACCCCTCAGGCAAGTACTTGTTAGTGACCAGTAATTATTCCAACGGTGGCGACGTTTCCGTTTTCTCCATCGATCCCAACACCGGCGCTTTGTCCCCGTTCGGATCGCCCGTCCCCGCGAATACGAATCCAACTGAGATTCTGTTCACGCATTCCGGCAAGTTTGTTTATGTAACCAATCCGGAGATCGGGATGGTCACCGGCTTTTCGTTTACGGACGGCGTGCTCACTCTGGTCCCTGGGACTCCAGTCTCTTCGGGAGAGGGAGGGGGAGCCCTCGGCCTGGCAGTAGGGGGGAGAGATCAGTTTCTCTACGTTACGAACCCTTCGGCAACCAACCCTCCCCCAAATGAGTCCACCACCGGCAACATTTCCGGTTTCAACATCGATCCCACCACCGGCGCACTGACCCCGATAATCGGCTCGCCGTTTACCTCCACGGTGGGCGGCGCGGGCCCCACCTCGATCACCCTCGACCCAACCGGCAGGTTGCTTTACGCGGTGACCCCGGGATCGACCTTATCCATCTGGTGTTTCCAGATCACTTACCCGAACGGACAACTTGTTCTCGTGACGAACTCGCCGTTCAGCGTGCCTGCAGGTGGACTGTTCGCCGTCTTCGACCCCAGCGGCAGATTTTTCTATATCGGCAGTCCAATCGGTCTTCAGGGTTATACCTACAATCCATCGACCGGCGTTCTCACGGCTATCCCGGGCTCTCCTTTTACCACCCTAACGGTGCCTGGGAAGATGGTGTTTTCACAGTAGAAGCTGAGGGCCAAGTTGGATTCAGGCTGTGTAATGTGTAATTTACGGGGTAGCACTTTGGTGGAGCCGGTTTGGCACCCGCGTGCCATTTTCAGATTCGCCGCTTAGTTTTACATTCCCAATTGAGCAGTTCTGGGGGAGGGCTGCCCGGGCGTCCTGGATTCGGAAGAATCCGGACGCCCGTTTAATTTTCAAAACAATTTGGTAATTTTGTGATCGGGTAATTTGTAATCTAAAACAACATACGCTCTAGATTTTCAAATTGCCAAATTGTCCGATTACAAAATTACCAAATCCTGCCGGTCGATCCAGCCCCCGCTCAATTTGTCGAAATGGTGAAGTTCACCGTGATGCGGGCCTGAGTTTCCACGGGCTGCCCGTTTTGGAGGTAGGGCTTGAAGTGCCACTGCTTCACCGCCTCGCGAGCTGCGGTAGCCAGGATGCCCGGACCACTGAGAATCTGCAACTCCTGGATGGTGCCGTCCCGCGAAATGAGCGCCATCAAACTGACTGCGCCCTGCACCTTCATCTGCCGCGCCAGCAAGGGATAATCCGGTGGCACCGAAATGGTTACGCTCTGCGCCGTTAGCGGCGAAAGCTGCACGCGATCGCCGGCACTCACCGTCCCATTCGGCGCCGATGCAGGTGCGCTGGCTGTGGAAGCGGTCTCGCCCGAGTTCACATCCAGATGGATGGCATTGCTTTTCGCGGGTAGGGTGATGTGGCGGTTTCCAGCTACCACTTCCACCTCCAGAGGTGGCAGCACTGCGCGCTCTGTCGTTGCCGCAAAGGGAGCGTCGGCCGCAGCAGGTGCCGGCGAACTGGCTGCCTTGCGTTCCCGCGTGGGAGTCGCCGGCGCGCGGGGAGGAGGCGCCGTCGCCGCCATGCTCTTACTCTTCCTTCGAAGCGTAGCTTCCTGCACTTCACCGGCCGGCGGAAACCAGAAATCCCAGTCTTTCAAAACCACCGCCACCAGCGCCACCAGCAGTACCCCCAGAGCGATGAGCATCCGCTTTCGCTGTACTTCCGCAACCTCCGGCGAGGGGAACTGCGTTGACCGCTCCAGATGGTTCTCGGAATGGATTTCGTCTTGAAATATGGACACGGAGCCTCCTCGGGATCGTAATCCGGTCGAGAGGGAGTGCTGAGCTAGTATGCCCTGAAACCCGCGCAATGCCAAGCGAATCCCGCCCTGGTTGCACCTTTTGCTGGAGGGGGCGGTAAGGTCTTCCGCCCTGTAGGGACGGGGCTTGCCGCGTCTCCACGGGAGATCGGACGCCCCTTGAACTCGGGCATCTAAAGCCACCTTTTTCTAGAGATTGCAAAGGCCCAAATGGTTAAGGGGAAGAGCGCTGATGCGCCCTTCCCCTTGCTCAAATTCCGCGCCAGGCTCACGAAACTTTAGTAACCTTATAGTCGAGCTTGTCCAGAATGCCGATCGCGGCGTCAAGAATTTCCTGACTTACCTTACGATTTGAAGCGACGGCTTCCAACAGCGGGATGGAAATGATCCTGTTCCCCCGCAGCGCCGCCATTTGCCCGAATTCGCCGCGGTGTACCATGTCGATGGCGCCCAGTCCGTAGCGCGTGGCCAGCACGCGGTCGAACGCGCTGGGTGTTCCGCCTCGCTGGATGTGGCCGAGCACGACCGACCGCGACTCGAAGCCCGTCCGTTTTTCGATCTCGTACGCCACCGTTGAGCCGATTCCGCCCAACCGAAGATGCCCGAACTCATCGCGCCCTGGTTGCAGGGAGGACGATTCACTGTGTTTCTCGTTACCATCGGCAAACTTCGCCCCTTCGGCCACCACCACGATGCTGAAATATCTTCCGCGGGCCTGGCGCTGGCGAATCAGTTCGGCGACCTGGTCAATATCGAAAGGAACTTCGGGGATCAATATGACGTCGGCGCCGCCGGCGATGCCGCTATAGGCCGCGATCCAGCCCGAATCGCGTCCCATCACTTCCACCACGATCACGCGATTGTGCGCCTCGGCCGTCGTGTGCACGCGGTCAATCGCGCTGGTGGCCACATTCACGGCCGTGTCGAAGCCGAAGGTGAAGTCGGTGCCGGACAGGTCGTTGTCGATCGTCTTCGGAACGCCCACCACTTTCACTCCGTTGGAGAAAAGCTTCTGCGCTACCGACAGCGTGTCATCGCCGCCAATGGCGATCAGTGCTTCACAGCCATGTTTCTTGAGGTTCTCGACGCAGTGCTGCAGCCCGTTGTCATGCTTGGCCGGATTGGTGCGCGAAGTGCGCAGGATCGTGCCGCCACGCGGCAGAATGCCACCCACCGACGAGAGATCGAGTTCCATGGTCTTGTCTTCCAGCAGCCCGCGCCAGCCCTCCATGAATCCCACGAACCCGTCTTCATAGTGGAACGTGCCCTTGCGCACCACTGCCCGAATGACCGCATTCAGCCCGGGACAGTCGCCCCCGCCCGTCAGCACTCCAACTCTCATCGCCTGCTCCTCATATGACTTTCAAGCCCGAGTATGAGTTTGCCTTTGGAGCGGATGCACTCCGCCCTACCGTTTGTTTCAATGGGCTCGAATCTAACTAGGTTATCACGCTGAGAACTGATCGCTGAGATCTGAGAGCTGAGGGCCAAGAGCTCTCCTGCTACACTTCCCTCATGCGCGTCCTCGGCATCGACTGCGGCACCGAATACACCGGATACGGCGTAGTCGACTTGCTCTCCGACGACCGCAACAATGACCGGCTCGTCTGCATCGTCTGCGGCGCCATCAAAGTTTCCCCGCGCGATCCCATGCCCGCGCGCCTCTCGCGCATCTCGATCGGCCTGCGGGAACTCATCGCCCAGCACCGGCCGGACCGCGTCGCCATCGAAGACGTTTTCTACGCCGCCAATGTGAAGTCCGCCTTGAAACTCGGCCAGGTGCGCGGAGTCGCCATGCTGGCCGCCGCTTCCGCCGGAATCGAAGTCGCCGAATACTCGCCCCTGTCCATCAAATCCGCGGTGGTCGGATACGGCCGGGCCGAAAAACATCAGGTCCAGCAAATGGTGACGCGCCTTCTGAGTCTCGATCAGATCCCCGAACCCGCCGACGCCGCCGATGCGCTCGCCATCGCCATCTGCCATCTGCACACCGCCGCGACGCAGGAGCGTCAGAGCGAAGTCCCGGAGAATTTTGAAAGGAGGTAAAAATTGAAGACACCTTCAGGCCGCCGGGGATTTGGTTGATTCGCCATAGAGATCATCCGAAATAGGTGCTGCGGCGCGAAATCCTGGGGAGCCATGAGAGGCGGACTTAATCCAAATTCGGCATCAGGCCCGGAGCATAGCGGCCCACACTGAACGCTGAGAGTGGGCAACCACTTCCCCTTGACACTCCCCGCCACCATCCCCAATCATTAACCGGCCCATGCCCCGCTTATTTCAGATTATCGGTCTGCTAATGTTTTCTTCGATCGTCTTTTCTTCGATCCCTGCCTATTCGCAAGCCGAAACCCCCGCCGTGCTCACCTTCAGCCTCGATTTCCCCGCCTCCCAGCCGAAGCATTACTCGATCCGCGTTCAATCCGATGGCTCGGCCCACTACCAGTCCAGTGGTAGCCTGCCAGCCGATTCCGACGAGACCAATTCCCGCGACAACGACAACAACAATGACAACGACAGCTTCGATCTTGACTTCACCC
The DNA here is from genome assembly GCA_003138955.1 of Acidobacteriaceae bacterium. GTDB lineage: Bacteria > Acidobacteriota > Terriglobia > Terriglobales > Acidobacteriaceae > Acidiflorens. Next base: position 7,357 of record PLHP01000365.1, read on the forward strand.
TAGCCGCGGGAACGCGGCAGAAAATCTTCCAACTCGCGGCAAAGGCCGGCTATTTTCAGAAGGACGTCGACTCCCATCACAAGAACCTAGCATTTATCGGAAAGAAGACGCTCGGCTACAAAGACGCGCGGCGCAGCGGAGAGTCCACCTACAACTATTCCACCAACCCGGCGGTGCAGGACCTGACCAGCCTGATGCAAAGCCTATCGTCCACGCTCGAATTCGGACATCGCCTCCAGTACGATTACCAGTATCAAAAGCTGGCGCTCGACGAAGAACTAGAAAATATGGAGGAACTGGCCCACGCCAATCAACTGATCGGGGTTACAGCCATTCAGCCGATCCTCGATCAGATCATCGCCGATCCCTCCGTGATGAACATAACCCGCGCCCGTGCCCAGCGATTGCTGGATCGCGCAGACATTCGCTGATCCTTCCCATCACCCGACCCTGCCCGAAATCCACAGTTGAACCGCGTTAAGAGTGCCCTCCATGGAACCGCCGGAGAGCCCGGGAAGCCAACGTTCGCCTGCCACCGAAGCCCCCAAGCGTGGTATAATTTACTCATAAACCCAGCCCGATAGTGCCTNNGCCTGTAGATGCAAGAACTTAGCGACATTTACGACGGGAAAAGAGCGGGCGAAGCTGTGCTCCGCTTGGACGGGCGAGACTCCCCACACTAAATCACAAGTGCCCTTACTGAGAGCTGACAACTGAGAGCTGAGAGCTAACTTCATGGCTGACGATCAGAATCCTGAGCTTCCCTTAACCCCTCCTCCCGGAGGCGACGGTCAATCTCCCACGGGTCCGGGCGCCCTCAACATACAGCCCGTCAACATTGAAGAGGAGATGAAACGGTCGTATCTCGACTATTCCTTGTCGGTGATTATCGGCCGCGCGCTGCCCGACGTGCGCGACGGACTGAAGCCTGTCCATCGCCGCATTCTTTACACCATGCAGCAAATGGGCCTGGCTCCGGGACGCGCCACGCGCAAGTGCGCCCGCATCGTCGGCGAAGTCATGGGCAAGTACCATCCGCACGGCAACCTCGCCGTTTACGACGCGTTGGTGCGACTGGCGCAGCCGTTTGCCATGCGCGCGCCTTTGGTCGACGGTCAAGGAAATTTTGGGTCAGTCGATGGCGACCCTCCGGCGGCGGATCGATACACCGAAGCGCGTCTGACGCGCGTCTCTACCGCTCTGCTCGAAGACCTCGATAAAGAAGCGGTCGACTTTTATCCGAACTACGACGGCACGGAAACGCAGCCCGCGGTCCTGCCCGCGCGTTTCCCCAACTTGCTGGTCAACGGGTCCGATGGCATCGCCGTCGGCATGGCTACCAAGATTCCGCCGCACAACCTGACCGAAATCGTCGATGCCACCATCACGCTGGTGAATAATCCCGGCGCGCAGCTGCCGGAGATTCTGAAATTTGTGCAAGGACCGGACTTTCCGACGGCGGCCATCATTCATGGGCGCGCTGGAATTTTCGAGGCGTACCGCACCGGCCGCGGCCGTTTCATGATGCGCGCCCGGGCGGGCATCGAAAACATCAACAAGGACAAGCAGGCAATCATCGTCACCGAGATTCCCTACCAGGTGAATAAGGCTCGCTTGATCGAGCGCATTGCCGACCTCGTCAACGACAAGACCATCGACGACATCTCCGACATTCGCGACGAAAGCGATCGCGACGGCATGCGTATCGTGATCGAGCTCAAGCGCGGAGCCGAACCGCAGATCGTGCTCAACCAGCTCTTCAAGCACACTTCAATGCAGGAAGGCTTCAGCATGATTCTGCTGGCCGTCGTCAACGCTCAGCCGAAGGAAATGGGGCTGATCCAGGCGATCAAACACTTCATCGACCATCGCGTCGATGTGGTGCGCCGCCGCACTTCGTATTTGCTGGCCAAGGCGCGCGATCGCGAACACATTTTGGAAGGCTACCTGACCGCGCTCGATCACCTCGATAACGTGATCGCGATCATTCGCGGCAGCGCCAACCGCGCCGACGCGAGAGAGAACTTAATCGCGTACTTCGGCGGCAAGAAGATCGACATCAACACCACCGGACGCGCTCCAAAGCTCGCCGCCGAGAAACCGTTCACCGCGAAGCAGGCCGACGCTATCCTCGAACTGCAACTGCACCGCTTGACCAAGCTCTCGATCGAAGAAATTGCGAACGAGTTGAAGCAGGTGCGCGAGGCCATCGCCGAATTCGAATCGATTCTCGCGTCCGAGAAGAAGCTCCGCAACGTCATCATCAAGGAACTGGAAGAGGTCAAGAAACTATACGGCGACGCACGCCGCACGGTGATCGAAGACGAAGCCGCGGAAATCATGCTGGAAGACCTGATTGCCGACGAGCAAGTTGCGGTCACGGTCAGCCATTCCGGCTATATGAAGCGCACTCCGATCTCGACCTACCGCATGCAGCGGCGCGGCGGCACCGGGCGCACCGGCATGAAGACGCGCGACGAGGATTTCGTTGAGCATCTGTTCATCGCCTCGACTCACGCCTACATCTTGATTTTCACCAACACCGGGCGCGTCTACTGGCTGAAGGTGTATGAAATTCCCGACATTGCCGCCGCCGGCAAAGGCAAGCACGTCGGCAACCTGGTGGGCCTGCAGCCGGGAGAAACCGTGCGCACCATGCTCGCCGTGCGCGACCTGGAAGAAGAAGGCCGGTACGTTTTCTTTGTCACGCACAATGGCACGGTGAAGAAGACCGAGGTAAAAGACTTCTCGCACGTGATGTC
>PLHP01000209.1 GCA_003138955.1 Acidobacteriaceae bacterium
AACGAGGGTGTGGGCGTCTGTCGTGACTTCGCGCACCTGGCGATCGCGCTCTGCCGCTGCATGAATATTCCGGCGCGTTACTGCACCGGATACCTTGGCGACATGGGGACGCTGCCGCCTTACGGTCCGATGGATTTTGCAGCGTGGATTGAAGTCTATCTCGGTGGCGCCTGGCACACGTTCGATCCACGGAACAACGTGCCCCGGATTGGACGAGTGCTCATCGCGCGAGGCCGCGACGCGGCCGATGTCGCCATCGCCACCACCTTCGGCCAAAATACTCTGGAGAGCTTTAAAGTCTGGACGGATGAAATCGCGGAAAGTGCGGCATAAACTCCGCAGGCATGAACCATGAACATGGAGCGACGGGCGTCCTCGCCCGTTCTTCGGCAGCTTGGCGGCCGGGCGAGACGCCCGGCTCTCCACTTGCAATCGTGACATCACACGGTCACGGAACTAGGAATCGAGCGGTTCCATGTCAACCGCAACTTTGAGCTTATGCGATCCACCGCCTAGGATTAGGCCGCGCAGAGGACTTACGTCACCGTAGTCCCGGCCCCATGCGAGCGTCACGTGGCCGTTCGTGGGGACAAGGTTGTTTGTGGGATCCATGTCAAGCCAGCCGACTCCCGGACAATAAGCAGACACCCAGGCGTGGGATGCGTCGGCGCCCACCAGCCTCGGCTGCCCGGGAGGTGGATAGGTCCGAAGGTATCCACTTACATAACGTGCCGCGAGGTTCAGGGAGCGGAGGCAGGCGATTTGCAAGTGTGCGAAGTCCTGGCACACGCCCCGCCGTTTCTTGAAGACCTCTTCGATTGGCGTCCGCACGCTGGTCGCTTTCGAATCGAAGCGAAAGTCCCTGTGGATGCGTGCGGTCAGGTCCAGAAGCGCCTCCGGCATTGGCCGCCTGGGCGTAAACGACTGGAGCGCATAGGAGGCAAACTCCGGCCGTACCCGGATGCGCGGCGACTCAAATCCAAACTGGTAGGCTTCGAGCCCGGCTGGGCTGTGATCGTTGGGAACTGATTTGGCTGCCTCTTCCCAAGGGAGCGGCAGTTGCGGCCAAGGTGTCGCCTTCCCCTCCATTATTACTTTGCTCCGCGCCTCCACCACCAATTCCTTGTGCGGCTCCTGAATGGTGAAAAAGCAGAGAAGGTTCCCAAAAAAGTCCGCACGCTCGGTGCGCGTTGCAGGGTGCGGCTGGATATGCAGTTCGCTCTCCGCCAACTGGTGGTGCGGTAAAGCGCGCGGCTTCAGGCACGCCACGTGGTTTCCGACCGAGACGGGATACTTGTATTTGTACGTGGTCCGATGAACGATTCTATAAATCATTGTCCTAAGAAGATCATTGGCCTATGGTGATCGGCAAGGTGCGAGCGTGACTAAAGTACCTGCTCGTTAAGTTGTTCGACCAGGAAGGCAGCAATCGTTCCAGCTCCCGGAGGAAATCCGCAAGCCGGGGGAGCCCATCGGAACCATTCGTCGCCGCGGCACCCGGCAATGGGTACTTTAACTTTCGCAAATCGAAACTGCGTAACAACGCCAGCGCGGCCCGCATCGCATGCAAGTCAACCGGAAGGTGCCGAGGAAGCTTTTGATAGAGATCGGCGAGGTGGCTCAGTTGAAATTCCAAAGAGCGGGGATTCGTCTCATCCGCCAAGAGCACATCCAGCACCGCTAAGGGCTGCAGGGTTGTGTAGTACCGAGCCCGGTAGGTCATGGAGCTATCTGCAACCTCGAGCAGGCATTCCAAAAGCGACCAGTCCTGCTCAGTCAGAGGGGTAGCGATCTCGCGCAGTTGCCTGGTCAGATAGATCGCGCGTTCGAGACGCCGACCAGTGGTCATGAACAACCAGCCCAATCCGCGGTTGATGTTTTCCCGCTCCATTCCGGAAAATGCAGAGAGTAGTTCCAGACAATCGGTCAGCATGGCCGGATACTCGAGAAACGGTGTGCCATGCCCGATCTGAATTGAGTCCCGCAACTGGCCAATGAGAAATATCATATCGCCCGACAAGCGCTCGCGAATATTGCCGCCAATCCGGAAAACCTCAGCCAGCGTGGAAGCCAGACTGTCAGGCCGCTTGCCATCGGTTAACAGCGAGGTCATTTCCTGTTCAAGGTCAACCGAGGTGGGCCGCCTGTGTTTAGGCTTTGGCAGCTTGCTGTGCCGCGACTCCAGGCAGCGGTGCAGGCGGATGAGGCAGACAAGCTCCGCCTCCTCGGCGCGCCGTACGCGAGGGATCATGGCGCGCAAGATCCGGGCAATGTTTTCGGCTCGCTCGACATATCGGCCCAACCAGAAGGAATTATCAGCGACACTGCTAGGCACAACCCGCGGGACACGGCGCAACTCCACCGGCTCGTGCCGCGGGCGCAGCATACTGAACGTGTCGACGGGGCCGTCCCACAGGACCCATGCGTCCTTGCTGTGGCCGCCCCGCTGCATCGAGACGACCGATCCTTCCGCTTCGGCAACACGTACCAGTCCTCCCGGAATCGCCATCCACCCTTTGCCGGTATTGAGCACGTAAGTGCGCAGCACCACGCTGCGCGAGTTGAGACATCCGTTCTCCCACACCGGCGCAGTGGACAAGGCGACCTGCTCCTGCGCCACATACTCGTGCGGGCGGGCCCGCAATTGCTCGGCAAACTTGCCCTTCTCGGTGTTCGCGAGTTCGGCCCCAAAGACCGGTTCCATACCGCGTGAGGGAAACGCCGGTTTCACCACCACGGAATCGAGATGGTTGAGCACCCAATCGAGAGCGTACGTCTGCCCGCACCACCAGGTCGCGACGGACGGAAGTTTGAGCTTCTCGCCCAGCAATTGCGTGCAGAGGCCGGGAAGAAAGGGCATGATCGCGGCCGTCTCAATGAGACCGCTTCCCAGCGCGTTTGCCATCTTGACATTTCCAGCGACGATAGCGTCGACGAGGCCGGGCACGCCCAGAAGCGAATCGCCCCGCAGTTCGAGAGGATCGCAAAAGCTATCGTCCACACGACGCAGGATCACATCGACTTGCTCCAGTCCGTCGACGGTCTTGAGATACACGCGTCGTTTGCGCACCGTCAGGTCCGCTCCCTTGACTAGTGTGAATCCCAGATATCGCGCGATGTATGAGTGTTCGAAGTAAGTCTCGTTCAATGGTCCGGGGGTAAGCAATACGATTCGCGGATTGTCGCGCTGGGCGAGGTTGGTGAGCGCTTCGCGTTGCGCACGGAAAAACGGAGCGAGTCGCAATACGTTCGAGGTACGGAAGAGATCGGGTAGAACATCGGAGACGATGGTGCGGTTCTCCAGCGCATAGCCGCTGCCCGAAGGCGCTTGCGTGCGATCGGCCAGCACCCACCACTGGCCGTCGGGCGAACGGGCTAGATCGACCCCNNGAGCAGATTGAGCAACTGGGCGCGCTGAATGATGCCCGCTTCGATGAAGCGCCACTCGTCCGCCGGAATCAGTAGCGGAACGATATCGATCTTCCAAGCCCGGCCTGCCCCGAGTGGATCGCCGTAAACGTTGTACGTGATCCCGTTCTCGCGAATGCGCCGCTCAGCACGGTCCCAGCGTCGTTCCAGTTCCTCGGGGCCGATCGCCTGCAACGACTCCACGAGGTGTGCCCAGTGCGGCCGAGGAGTTACGCCATCGGCCGATGACTCGTCATAGGCATCTCCGTAACGGAGCGGGTTTTGATTTAGATCCACAGTCATGGGACAAGCCCCGGCTTCTCGATGTGGGTCTGTTTTCCGGGCGGAGGCAACCTCAGGTCCAGAGTCATGGGAAAGATCGGGTTGGTCTCTTCCTCCGGTGCCGCTATCAACCCAGGCGCAGGGTCGGATTTTTGGAAGCGCTGCCGACGGCGGTCTGCGGCCTCGGTTGCGTTTACTGGGCGGGCTGTGTAGGCGCGACCGTCGGGTGACCCCACATGGTAGACGCATCGGCCAATCGAACGCTCTTTCCAGCTGTCAATGATGTCGAAGATCAGAGGCGCATGCACGGGAATTGTTGGATGTAACGTTGCCGACAGCTGGCGGGCACGATATCGTACGCCCGCGACAGTCTCTCCTGCTTCACCAGGAGAACGCTTGCCGGTAGGATAGAGTGGCACCCTGCGACCGTTGCATGCAACTACGTAGCGGGATTCCGTGGTGAACCCGGACACCTTGACCTGAATCCGCCCGAACGATGAGTCCACGGCGCGAACCGTTCGGCCGGAAGTGGTCTCTTCCGCGAGAACATTCCAAGGCTCGAGGGCCTGACGCAACTCGAGTTCGACGCCCTCTACAGCGATCGACCCGATCTTCGGAAAGCGAAACTCCACCTGCGCAGCAAACCACTTCTCGTCGAAATTGAAATTGTGGTCAGACCGGCGCAACTGCGTGAGCACATCGGAAAAGTCGCGCCTGACAAAATGAGGCAGCATAAAACGGTCATGGAGCGCGGTGCCCCAACGGACCAGGCCCCCCTCGAATGGACGTTTCCAAAACATGCATACCAACGCGCGGATGAGCAGCATCTCCACAAGACCCATTCTGACATGCGGAGCCATTTCGAAGGCACGCAATTCGA
>PLHP01000413.1:0-10698 GCA_003138955.1 Acidobacteriaceae bacterium
CGCAAGACGCCGCCTGCACCTCCGGCGTACCGGGAGGCATCTCAGACTCCATGAGTCCCCTTTCGAAAACTCCCCTTTCCAAGTCCGCCAGTTCGCAGGCCGATCTCCGCGGCACGAATCTTTATCGCGTGGCGATTGTGGGCGCGGCATCGCTCAAGGGCAAAGAGATTGCTGAGATCCTGCGCGAACGGAATTTTCCCGCGGTCGACGTACGGTTGCTCGATGACGACGAGTCTCTCGGCCAACTGGAAGCGGTGGGCGACGAGATGGGCTTTATCCAGAGTATCCGCTCGGAACAGTTCGAGAAGGTGGACTTCGCCTTCTTCGCTTCCGACCCGCGCTCGACCCGCAATAACTGGAAGGTAGCGCGCGACTTGGGCGATACCATTGTGGATCTCTCGTACGCGCTGGAAGGTGAGACGGGAGCGTCGGTCCGCTCGCCCTGGATCGAACGGCAGACCGGGCAGCCCATTGCTCCGGAGTTGCAGCCGGGGCCGGTGGTGGTGGCCCATCCCGCGGCGACGGTTCTCGCGTTGCTCGCCTTGCGCAGCGAGAAGGCTGGCAAAATCGAGCGCATGGTCGCGACCGTGTTTGAACCGGCGTCGGAGAACGGCCAGAAGGGTATGGACGAACTGCACGAGCAGACGGTGAATCTGCTCTCCTTCCAGGAACTCCCGAAGAATGTGTTCGACATCCAGGTGGCTTTCAACATGGTGCCGCGCTACGGACAGAGATCTGAATTGGCGCTGGATGCGGTGTCGCAAAGAATCCGGAAGCACTATCGGCTCATTGCGCGTGGCGCAACCGAGCCTTCGCTACAGGTGCTGCAGGCTCCGGTCTTCCATGGGCACGGCTTTTCGGTTTACCTGGAGATGGAGAAGCCCGTCGCAATCGCAGATTTGTCGCGGGCGCTGGCCGGAGAGCACGTGGTGGTGAGCGGCAGCGCGGAAGATACGCCCACCAACGTGAGCGCTGCCGGTCAGGGAGACATCCAGGTCGCGATCACGAACGACGCCAATCACAAGAACGGTGCTTGGCTGTGGGCAACTACCGACAACCTACGCGTCGCCGCCTTGACGGCGGTGGAATGCGCAGAGAGCATGACCGCATCCCGGCCGAGAGGTCAGATTCAGTGATCGTCTGTATGGAGAGCCGGACGACGAACCGGTGGACGAACCGGCGGGCGGCGGGCATTGCGCTCGGAGTGGGCCTGGCCTCGACATTGATATTGATATCGATTGGCTGCGGCTACCACCGGGCGGGAAATGCGGTCGCACTGCCGCAGAATATCCACAGCATCTCGATTCCCGGCTTCGTGAGCCACAGCCAGACGTTTCGCATCGAGCAACTCCTGACCGACGCCGTGGTGCGCGAATTCAACGCCCGCACCCAGTACCATGTGATCCACGAAGCCAATGGCGACGCGGATGCGGTGCTGAAGGCGACGGTTTTATCGGCGTCGGCGAATCCGCTGGTCTACGATTCCACGTCCGGACGCGCAGTCAGCGCTTTGGTCACGGTGAGCGTTCAGGTCACGCTGACCGACCGCCAGGGCAAAGTGATCTTCGATAATCCTTCCTATCTTTTTCACGATCAATACGAAATATCGAGCAATCTCCCCAGTTTTTTTCAGGAAGATTCTCCGGCGGTCGATCGCTTGTCGCGGGATTTTGCGCGTACGCTGGTGGCCAATATCCTGGAGGCGTATTGATGTTGGAGGGCTATTGATATGCGCGCCTTCAGTCAGGCCGATCGCTTTTTCTCCGAACTCGAGTCGCGCCAACTGAAGCCGGCTTATGTGCTGGTGGGCGATGAGGCGTTTTTTCGCAAGCGCTGCCGCGACGCCATTCTTGAGCACCTGGTCGCGCCCGACTCGCGTGACTTCGGCTTATTTGAGTTCGACCTCGCCGAGACTTCGCTGAACGAAATTCTGGATCGCGCCCGCACGCCCTCGCTGATGGCGCCATTTCAGGTATTTTTCGTGCGCGGCGTGAAGACCTTGTTTGGCCGCAGCTCAAATGAAGAGAAAATTGGAGCCATCGAGGCCTACTGCAAGAATCCCAATCCCGATGCGCTTCTGGTATTTGTTGCCGATCACATCAGCATTCCCGCCGATGCCCGCCGCATGGAGATGACCGACAAAGACCGCTACCAGAAGATCCGCGAAGACCTCGGCCCGTTCTGTGGCATTGTCGAACTGTCTCGCGTGCAAGAAGGGGAAGCGGTGCGCTGGATTGGCGAGTATTGCCTTACACGCGAAGTCAAGATCGACGCCGACGGCGCCCGCGAGTTGGTGGATGCGCTGGGCGCCGACATGATGATGGTGTCGAACGAACTGGAGAAGCTGATTCTTTATGTCGGCGGCAAGAAAAAAATCACACTTGGCGATGTTGAGACCATGGTGCTCGCCGCGAAACAACGCTCGCTGTATGAGTTGACCGACGCGATTTCCTCTAAAGACCGCGCGCGCGCGCTCGAAATCCTCGATGCGCTGCTTTCGACGGGCGACGGCGAAGACGCTGCCATCGGCCATCTCTATATGCTGGCCAAAACTTTTCGCCAGATGCTGGTTATTCTGGAGCGCAACGTGCGCGACCAGCGCATGCTGTGGGCGGCATTGTGGCAGGGCTTTCGCGTGCCTCCGTTTGCGGCCGACGATATCATCCGGCAGGCGCGGCGCTACAAATCGAAGCGGGAATTGACGCGGGCCATTCGCCTGGTTGCGAAAGCCGATCTGGCACTGCGCTCGAATCCTACCAGCAAACGGATGGTGCTTGAAAAGCTGGTTCTGGATCTTGCCAGCGAGCCCAAGCCTGAAGCCGCGGGTGGATGGATGCAGGAAGAACTGCCGGTGTAGGGACGGGGCTTATCCCTTCTTGCTGCACACGCGGGGAGACAACTCCCTACCCTTTGATTTCGGCCACTGCCTTTCGCAGCTCGTCAACATCCGGGGAATTCGGCTTCAGCTTCACCACTCGGTCCAGTTGTTGGCGGGCCAGCGCGGCCTGGCCATTCTTGGCGTACGCGAGTCCCAGGTGGTAGTTGAAGAGCGCGTTGTCCGGTTCCTTTTTTACCGCTTCTTTGAACAGGCCAATGGCGGACGTGTAGACGTGCTTGTGGTAGAAAGCCCAGCCCAGCGTGTCGGCGGAGTTCGGGCTATCGGGAAGCTGACGGCGGGCCGTTTGCGCCATCGCGAAAGCAACGTCCACATTGCCACCCTGCTCCAGCATCACGTACGCTAAATTGTTGGAGGCCACTGGGTTTTCCGGTTGAATCTCAAGCGCCTTCTGGTACTGCTGCTTGGCGTGATCCCAATCCTGCTTGCTCTCGTAGATGCGACCAGCCAGAAGGTAGAAAGCGATCTCCCTGGGATTGATCTTCGAGCCCTCGAGATAGGTCTGCAGCGCCTGATCGGTGGCGCCGCGTTCGTTCTGCACCACGCCGAGTTTAACCAGCGCATCGCTGTTCTTCTTATCCAAGTCGAAGGCTTGTTTGAACTCCGCTTCTGCCCCCGCTAGATCCTTTTTCTGTTCCATCAGAAGTTGGCCCAGCAGGATGTGAAACCCGGCATTCTTGGGATAGCTCGCCAACTGCGTCCTGGCGGTAGAGATAGCTCTGTCGGGCTGCTTCTGCAAGAGGTCTGCGCTGAGCACGCCGCCCAACGCATCGGCGGAATTCGGATCCCGATCGAGGGCCTGCTGATAGGCTTTTTGCGCTTCGGCATACTGGCCCTGTGCCATCTGCAGGTTCCCCAACTGCAAATAAGCGGCAGGATTGTTGGGATCCTTTTCCAGGGACCGATGAATAAAGTCATCCGCCGTCGCGTACTGCTTGCGAGCGATTTCCGCCACCCCGCGCAGCAGGTATCCGTCGGAAGCATCTGGCAGCAGGGCGATGATCTGGTCCGCTTCCTGCGCGAGCCCACTGGGATCACCCCGGTGGAGGGCTACGCCTGCCAAGGCGCGGCGCGCTTCCACTATGTCAGGGCGCAGTCGAACGGCATCGCGCCACTCTGCTTCCGCCCGGTTGGTGTTGCCCAATTGGTCGAAGGCCAAGCCCTGCTGGTAATGCGCCACCGCGTTATCGGGATCATTCTTCAACACGGCTTGCAGCGTGTTAACCGCGTCGCTGGCCTTGCCGGTGCGAATCTCGATCTCGCCCTTGTAAATCTGGGCGTCCTGGTCGTCGGGCCTCGCTTTTATGACTTCGTCATTCAGCTTGCGGGCATCGTTAATCCGGTCGGTGAGGATCAACAGCTGTATGTAATTTTTCTTAACCACCATGTCCTTGGGATGCTCTTGATAAAGCGAGGCATACTCGGTGGTGGCTTTATCGAGCTGGTTATTGCCGTAATAGAAGCCTCCGAGCATGCGGTAGCCCTCGGAATTATTCGGGAAATCCTTTTTCGATTGGCGCAGGAATTCTTCGGCTTGGCCGGGCTTGTTCTCCGCTATGTACAGGCGGGCAAGAGAGAGCCTGGGACTGGGATCGTCGGGTGCAGCCGCAATGGCCCGCCGGAATAACTCTTCTGCCTCGGGAAATCGGCCGCGAATCTGGTAAAAATTCCCCAGCGAGACCAGTGCAATCGTGTATTTGGGACTGAGTTCGACGGCTTTCTTGAAACTCGCCTCCGCCGCGTCCCACTGTTGCCCGTGCATCTGGAGCATGGCCAAGTTCAGATAAGAGTCAGAACTGTTGGGGTCCAGTTGCAGCGCCTTCTGCATGTCTGCCAGCGCGGCAGCAGTGTTATTCATACCGGCGTAGTAGTTGGAACGTGCGGTGTACACCCCGGAGTTGTTGGGTTGTTTTTGCACGAGCAGGTCCAGATGCTCCTTGGCGTCATTAAACCGACGACCGAGGATCAGCAGGTTGGCCAGGTCAAGGTGTGCGGCATAATGGTCCGGCTGGATTTCGATGGTCTTCGACAGCTCCTGGTAGGCGGTTGGCCACTGCTCCAGCTTCAGGGCCGCCAGCGCCAGCTGGTAGTGGGCCTCGGCGAAGCGCGAATCAACCTGGATGGCGTTCCTGAACTGAATCGCAGCCTCCGGGTACTGGCCCTTGGAGTAGTAGCGCTGGCCGCTCTCCAGGTACTTTTGCTTGCGGACGTTCGGATCCCGCGAGCAGCCTGTCAGCAACCCCGCGAGCAAGCAAACCGCCACCACTGCATGTCTTGACCCTTTAGCAATACGCATATCTCGGAACGCCTCACATCGCGCAAACGTTGTCTTATCAATGTCCTACTGGGCCCTACTGCCCAAAGGTACTCCCTTGGGCGCGAACCGGAAAAGTTACTGCCGTTATTACCACGTTGGTCCATGTTTAGCATACGCCCGTGTACAGGCGCTTTCGTAATCTGCCGCAACCGGATGGGGCATGCCAGCATAGGCTATGAGTCACTTCCCCCGAACCGACTCCAACCAGCGTTCACCCCGTGTACAACTGAATGGATCGGTCGCGGCCGCAGTGATGGCCGAAGGCGGCCAGCGGGAGCGCGCAAAACTACAATGCATTTCGATCAACGGCGGATTGCTGCAGTTGCAGCACGAGCTTTCCACGGGAGATTTCGTCGAGATCGCTTTCCACACCCGCTCGGGCGCCGTCCACGGCATGGCCGAAATGCTGTACCCGACGCGCAAGTTTCAGAGCGCGTGTCTNNATGGCGCTCGATTCCGCTCTGGACCGCAGTTTCCTGGACCCGGTTTCCGAGCAGATTCAGACGCCGCCAGGATTCTGAATCAGGTCTCAGGTCCCAGGAGTTAAGCGGGGCTCTCTAAGACCTCGGACCTAAGATCTGACACCTGACACCTGCCTCCCGCTGCTTCGCTATACTGGACGCTGCGGGATGACGAGCCAGACCATTACTACTCAAACCACCACTCACTCCGCCGAGGAGACGATCGCTTTCGGGCGGAAGCTTGCCGCCGAGTTGTCTCCTCCGCTCATTGTGCTGCTGCGGGGCGACCTCGGGGCGGGAAAGACGACCCTGGTGAAGGGAATCGCGGAAGGGTTCGAAGCCGCTCTTGCCGAGGACGTGAACAGCCCGACCTTTACGCTCGTCCACGAATACCGCGGACCCCGCGCCACCCTGTATCACATCGACCTTTACCGCATCGATACGCAGCGCGACCTGGAAACTCTCGGCCTTGACGACCTGCTCGCACCCAACTGCATCTTACTGATAGAGTGGGGAGACAAGTTCCCATGCTTGCGAAGGGATCGGAACGTGGAAATCACCCTGGAACGAGTAGGGGAAGAGCAAGTGGGGGAAACTGAGCGCAGAATCCAGCTATGTACCCGTTAAGTCTGCGGACGGGTGTATCTGATCAAAAGCAGGGGAGTTGAAGCAATCTTGAAACGCACGCATCTGGCATTTTTTTGCCTACTGTTCGCCGCCGCCCTCTGCGCTGGACAGAGCGGATCGCAGGCCGGGGCGCCCGATCCGGAAGACAACCCTGCGTCCCGAGAGCGCAATTCATCTTTGGCGCCAGCCCTATCTACAGCCCTTTCTTCGGCCCTATCCGCGGAATCCACTGAAACGGCATTGCCCGATGCGCCAAGTCCGCAGCAGAGCTCGCCGCCGGAACAGTCCGGGACGTCGAGCACCGACAGCAATACGAAACAATCCGATGCGAAGAGTGCGGGCCAGAGTACGGCGCCTGCGAACCAAGGCGTTCCGCCTGAAAAGCAGCAACCGAAGCGAATCCTGGGTGTGATGCCCAATTTCCGCGCGGTCAGCGCCGGCGCGATCCCGCCGCCGCCCACGCCGAAGCAGGCCTTCATCATCGCGACCCAGAACAGCTTCGACTACTCGTCATTTATCTTCGTGGGCATCACTTCACTCTTGGCTGAGGGGACGAATGCCCACTCGCAACTTGGGAAAGGCACCGCTGGGTTTGGTAGATACTACTGGCGAGGGCTTGTCGACAAGACGGACGGCAATTACCTGGTTATCTTTGCCCTGCCGACCGTGTTCCATCAGGACGAACGCTATTATGCAATGGGCACGGGCGGTTTCTGGAAACGCGGAATCTACGCAGCCTCTCGCATCTTGATCACGCCCGACTATCACGGCCACAATAGCTTTAATGCTTCCGAAGTGCTAGGCAGGGCCATGGCGCAAGGCATTTCGGCGTCGTATTACCCAAGCGGTAGCCGGACGGCCGGAGCGCTCGCCACCAAGTACGGATGGGCGATTGGGCGGGACATGCTGACGAACGTGTTCCGCGAATTCTGGCCGGATATCGCCGTGCACGTACTGCACCGGCACCCGTAAGCAAATGGCGGACTGCTAACATTGGACCGGGACGCATCTCAATCAATTGTAGTTGGAGCCATAATCACTTGAAGGTCACCTATTTCGCACTTGTCTGCCTATTGATCTTATTGATTTCGATCAGCGCGACTTTTTGCGCTGCGCAAAGCGCTCCGCAGCCCGAGAGCTCGGGCGCGAACCAGTCTGCCCAAGCGCCCGCGACCGGCGGCGGCCAGGCACCACAGCAAACGCCGCCTCCAGCCAAGCCATCGGCCGGCCAAACATCCGCCGGCCAAACGAGCCAACCTGCCGGTCAAACGCAGAGCCCTCAGAGCCAGGACAAGGACAGCCAAGGCGCAAAAGACGCGGCGAGCGAGACGACCGGCACGTCTAAAGACCGGATCTTTTTTGCTCTACCCAACTTCTTGACCGTGGAGAACGCCGGCAAAATCCCGCCCCTGACGGCCGGGCAAAAATTCAAAGTTGTCGCGCGGGGCACGTTCGACCCCATTCAGATTGTCTGGTACGGTGCACTCTCCGGCCTCAGTCAGGCCGAAAACAGCGAGCCCGGTTACGGACAAGGCGCCGAGGGGTACGGCAAGCGCTACGGCGCCTACGCCGCCGACGGCACTATCGAGAATTTTTTTGTGGGCGCGATTATGCCATCCGTGCTGCGTCAGGATCCGCGCTATTTTCAGTCCGGCCATGGCAGTTTCTTTAACCGCACCGGGTATGCCGTCAGCCGGATCGTCATAACTCGCAGCGACTCCGGACACCGTCAATTCAACTTTTCCGAAATCGTTGGCGCCGCCATGGCGTCGGCCATTTCCACCTACAGCTACCATCCCGGGCGCACTTTTATCGGTAGAAATAGTGAGGGTATCCCGCAATATACGGCCAGTGACCGCACCTTGATGAATACGGCCAGTGTATGGGGATCGCAGGTGGGCTACGACACGATTACGCTGGTGGTCAAGGAGTTCTGGCCCGATATCCGGCGGAAATTGAAAAAGCAGCATCAGTGATCGAGTCGGCGATGCCCACGAAAAGGAAAGCAACCATCGGAAAAGCTACAGAGCGAGATCTGAAAGTAGGCTTGATCTGCGCCGATCGCGAGGGCAATCGCATTCGCATCGACCGCATTGATAATAATGCAGACCGCAGCGCGGGAACCATTGCCTACCATTTCCTGAACGACGAACTGCGTGTGCAGGAAGGTATTCAAGAGCGTTCCATCGAGCAATTCCTGGCGCAAGGTTGGTACATGGCAGCCTCAGGGATGCCACTGTAGTGCGCACCAGCACAGATTCGAGCGAGCGCTATCTTTTCAGAACCCCATGATGTTGTATCCGCAATCCACGTAGATGGTCTCGCCGGTGATGCCTGAGCTCGCGTCGGAGGCCAGAAAGACACCGGTGCTGCCCACTTCGCCGACTTCCACATTGCGTTGCAGAGGCGCGCGCTCGGCATGTCCTTTCAGCATGTCTCCTAGGCCGGCGATGCCGCGCGCGGCTAGCGTCTTGATCGGCCCCGCCGAGATCGCATTGACGCGGATCTTCCGGCGCCCTAGATCCTGCGCCAGATAGCGGACCGTGCATTCGAGCGCGGCCTTGGCCACGCCCATGACGTTATAGTGGGGCACAACCTTTTCCGCGCCGTAGTAGGTCATGGTGATGACGCTGCCGCCGTCCTCCATGAGCGGGGCCGCAGCGCGGCAAACCGCGATCAGCGAATACACGCTCACGTCGTGCGCCACACGAAAGCCCTCGCGCGTGGTGTTCACGAAGTCGGCCTTCATCTCTTCGGCCGGAGCGAATGCTACGCTATGCACCAGGGTGTGGAGTTTGCCGTAGCGAGCTTTCAGGGTTTCGAAAAGCTGGGTGATTTCTTCGTCCTTCGAAACATCGCACATGAAAGCTTGCGCGCCCGGGAGCGACAGAATCAGGTCTTTGGCTTCCTGCTCCAGCCGTTCGTTCTGATAGGTGATGGCGAGGTTTGCGCCGGCCGCGTGCAGCCCTTGCGCAATGGCCCACGCGATCGAGCGCTTGTTTGCGACTCCGAAGACGACCGCCGTCCGGCCTTGCAAGTCCTCAAACATGAATGGACGCTCCCCTGGGAGAAGAGAAAGAATAACAGTATCCTTAATTTGTGTGGGGCGGACACTCTTGTCCGCCGCTTTTGATCTTGGGGTCGATCCTGATCCTAAGGATCAACTTCAAAATCCTAAGGATCAACTTCAAAATCAACGTCAACGGCAGCGGACAAGAGTGTCCGCTCTACACAAACCGCAGCTAGTCCGCGATTGAAGGCACTGCGTGCCGTGCTTTCATCGGCCAGCAGGCGCTGCCAAATGCGACCGCATACACGGCGGCGATTGTGCCAAACCCGGCTGCCAGGCTGATCCGCGACGCCACGGCGCCCACCGTCAGCCCCAGTGCCACCTGCAGAAACGTGCCAAAGAAATAGATAGTGTTCTGGACGCGTCCCATGAAATGCGGCGGCACTTGTTTCATCAGGCTGGTATTCATGGCCACGCCGCTGACGCCCCGCGCCGAGCCCATCAGTCCATACAGGAGCACGGCAATCGCCAGCCAGGGCGAAAACGGTGAAAGGGCCATGGTAAAGGTCAGCAGCAGCATGGCGAGCGCGATCGCACTGCGCGCTCCCACCCGCGCAATCAGCGCCGGAGCATAAAGAGCGCTCAGGAATGCGCCAACCCCCCATCCCCCGTTCAACCATCCGTAGCCGGTCGCGCCGGCGTGGAAGACGCGATCGCTTAGCGGCGCCGTGACCACCACTCCCGTCATCATCGCGCCCAGAAACAAAGCCCAACTCGAACCCAGGAAAACCACGCTCGGATGCCCGCGCAGAAAGACCAACCCTTCGCGCATCTCGCGCAAGAAGCGTCCGACCGCGGTTTCCGCAGCTTCCAGATCGTGCCGGAGTTCGACGGCTCGCGGTACAACATGCCGGCCCTGGCGCACTGCGAAGTAGCACAAGAAAGAAACGACGTAGGTGCTCACGTCGATGAGCAGCACCCCGCCCAGCCCAATGTGTTCATAAACAAATCCAACCAGCGCGCCGGCAATCAGCCAGCCACCTTGGACGCCGGCGAGTAGAAGCGTATTCGACTGCACGAACGCGCCCTTGGGCGTCAGTTCCTGAATCAGCGCGGTGATGGTTGGCCAGAACATCCAAAAGCCCGCAGCCACCAGCGTATTCATCAGGTAGAGTTGCCACACCTGCACGCGGCCGAGGAAGGCAAGCACGGTTACCACGAGGATGACGGCCGCCCGCGCCAAATCCAGCATCATCACCAGGCGCCGCCGGTCCTCGCGGTCGATAATGACGCCCATGAAGGGCAGCATCAGCATGGCCGGAATGGTTTGCAGAGCGGCAAACTTGCCCAAAGCCATTTCGGAGTGAGTGCGCTGCAAGATCGTCCA
>PLHP01000413.1:10756-23102 GCA_003138955.1 Acidobacteriaceae bacterium
GTCTGCAAATGTTTCGGGCTCGACGGATCCTCTTCGATGTACCTCCGCAGCCGGACCACAAAATTGTCGATGGCGCGCGTATCGGTGTCTTCGTGCAATCCCCACACATCTTCCAAAATTGATTTGCGCGAAACCACGCGGCCTCCGCTGCGCACCAGATATCGCAGAAACTCCGCCTCCATCACCGTCAGATGGATGGTATTTCCCAGCGAGCGCAGTTCCAGTTCTTCGAAGTCAATCGACTTGCCACCAAAACTGAAGGTATCGCCGCCAGCTTTCGGCTCGCCCTGCGGCGCCGGCCTCGTCTTGTCGCCACGCGTCTTGTCGCCGATCATGGCAGCGCGCGCCGGGCGGGCGTCTTTCATCCAAACGGTGCGCCGCAGCAGGCTCTCCAAGCGGGCGATCAGAATGGCCAGCTCAAAGGGCTTTGGCAGGTAATCGTCCGCGCCCGACGCGAACCCCTCGAGCACATCTTCCGGACGCCCGCGGGCGGTCAGCATCAGAATCGGCACATAATTTTTCTTCTCGCGCAGCAAGGCCGCGACATCAAAGCCGCTCTTGCCCGGGAGCATGACGTCGAGAACGACCGCGTCGAAGCGTTCTTTTTTTTCGAGCAGCCTGTCCAGAGCCGTCTCGCCGTCGGCCGCAACTTCCACAGCGTATCCTTCGGCTTGCAGGTT
This sequence comes from Acidobacteriaceae bacterium, assembly GCA_003138955.1. GTDB lineage: Bacteria > Acidobacteriota > Terriglobia > Terriglobales > Acidobacteriaceae > Acidiflorens. The sequence continues at coordinate 11,437 of PLHP01000413.1, forward strand.
GAAGCGCAAGCCCTGCGCCAGGTGCGCCTCGTCCTCCACCACCAGCACGCGGCTCATGGCAGCGTCACTTTCCGGGGCAACTCTTTTCTGGGCAATTCCAGGATCACGGTGGTTCCTTTCCCGGCGCCTTCGCTCTGCGCGAAAACACGGCCGCCGTGCTTGCGGGCGATCGAGCGCACGATGAACAATCCCAGTCCCGTGCCTTTCACTCCCGAGAGCGAGCGCTGCGTCACCCGATAAAACCGCTTGAAGATGCGTTTCAACTCCTGCTCGGGAATGCCCACGCCGCGATCGCGCACCCGCAGCACCACGCGCTCCTCATCGGGGGTCTCCAGCTCCACCGAGATGTGCACGCCCTCCGGCGAGTACTTCACCGCATTGTCCAGCAGGTTCGAAACCGCGGTCCGCAGCTCTTCAGGATCGCCCAGTACGCACGCTCCGGCGCCGTTCTGTGCCGATAAAGACCGGGACTCGCGGTAGGCGAGATCAGCGGCCTGCAAATGATGGCGCACTCGCGCCAGTTCGATGCACTCGCGCACCAGCGTGTTGAATTCCAGAGGCAAGCGCTGCGCCGGACTTTTCTTGTGCGCCGCCTCACCCGCTTTCAGCACCTGTTCCACGGTGTACAGCAGGCGATCGCTATCGAGCAGCATCAACTGGTAGAACTCCCGCCGCTGCGCTTCTTCCACCTCGCGTCTCTGCAAAGTTTGCAGGTAGAGACGGATGGACGTGATCGGCGTCTTCAATTCATGGGTGACGGCGTTGATGAAGCTGTCGTGCTGCTCGTTGCGGCGGATTTCGCGGACCAGAAAAATCGTATTGAGGACGAGGCCGGCGACGATGGCGCCAAAAAAAATGACGCCCAGAAAGACCTTGACGCCCTCGCGCCAGTTGAGGATGACCCAGCCGCTGCCGACCGCACCGGCCAGCGCCGCCAGGCAAACGCCCAGCGTGAGGAAAAAATAAATCGCCTTCTGCCGGCTGATGATGCGCACAGGGAGATTGTAGCGGGGCAGGTGTCAGGTGTCAGGTCTTAGGCCTTAGGCCTTAGGAAAATCGACCTGGGCTACGCTGGTTGCGGGGCTGTGGCTTCTGGGGGGGCTTGCAGAGCTGCGGCAAGCCGCGTCTCTATTGAATCCGGAATTAAACGGCTTTTGTTCTCTACGTACGCATTGCCTCACGGGGCTAGAACGGATACCTGAAGAGAAGAATATCGAGACCAGCGAATCCGCGAAGAACCGCGGCGTTCAGTCTTCTGCGAAGAACCGTTTCTTAATGGCCTCGTTCACAGGTAGGTCGGGCCCGGAGTAGGCCGCGTCCGGTTGGCGGCTGGGGTCCTCGGCGATCAAAGGCAATGCGCGTGCGCGACGGGCGTCCGCCTGCGGCCCCGTTTCCAGATAAAACTCCGTGAACCAAAGGTTCACAATACGACTCGTGTCACTGTAGGCGTCGTGCTCCGTGGCGTAGGCGTTGCCAGCGGTCTCCCAGTCATCCGTGGCCAGCAAGTGATCGCGCAGCACGCGGGCGTCGCGCAGGGTTAACGACAAGCCCTGGCCCCAGGTCGGGTCGCTTGCGGCCGCTGCGTCTCCAAGCAGAGCCACGCTATCCCGGTAGGGATGCTCAACCCAGGCTTCCGCTCCATCGAACGTGGCAAGCGGCCCGGCCGCCTTCGCGCCGTCGTAAAACCCGGGATTCATCCCTGCTCTCTTGAAACCCTCGAGGTATCGCGGGAAGTCTGCGGTGCCCTGATAGCGCGGCTGGGTGCCCGTGTGAAAGGCGAAGTAAGTGCGGGCGCGCCCTCCACCTTGAGGGAGCAATATGGCGATCTCTCCCAAACTGGAATTAATGACAGCTTGGCCGATGTCTTCCGGCGCCCCGATGTTGTCCAACAAAACGCCGGCCAGCAGCATGTCATCGGGATCGCGGCGAAGCTGGAAGCCCACCGACGCACGTACGGTGGAAGATCGTCCGTCGGCGCCGACAATAAGCCTGGCGCGAATCTCCTCGCAGTGACCGTTGTCTCCCACCATGACGGTTGCGGGGGTTCCCGGCCGGACTTCCTTGACACTGACTCCGCGCCGCACACACGCCCCCGCGCTTGCGGCCGCCCCGAGCAGCAACTCCTGCATGGCGGGATGGTAAAACGAAAGGCAGGGAAGTTGGTGGGGCGTGGTGGTCACCACGGGGCGATGCACCGCCAGGATACCCCCCAAGTAGAAATCAAACCACGGGACCTGGTGTGCGCACCGGTCGCAAAGCAATTCAAAAACTCCCAGCCGTTTTGCTTCCGCGACACCCCAGGGAAACACAAACTCGCCGCGCACGCGGTCCTTAAACTGCTGTTCACGCTCAAGCACCAGGACTCGCGCTCCGCGTTCCGCCATCGAACCGGCGAGCGTGGAGCCCCCCAGACCTCCCCCCACCACAATGAGATCGTATTGCTCAGACATGATCGCCTCCTCCCCAATCCCTGTCTCCTGCACCCAGGTCAGAGTACTCCCTCGACATGCGCTACCCGCTTTAATTGAATTGGGTCCCTGAGACCTAACACGTGGGACCTGCGTCTCAGTCGTTGCCCGCGGCCGTCGCCATCGCCCCAGCCGCCTTCACATCGCGCAGCAGGGCCGGTTTGGGCGGGAGGTTATCGAGCGCGACCTTGTAGACGTGCCGCGCCAGTCCAAGTTTTTGCAGGGTCCAGATGCCGTACCAGTTCATGTCGACTTCGTACCACGTCAAGCCATGGCGCGCGGAAACCGGATGCGCATGATGATTGTTATGCCAGCCTTCGCCAAAGGTCAGGACGGCGACCAGTCCGTTGTTGGTGGAAAGGTCTTTGGTCGCAAAGCGCCGCGATCCCCAAAGGTGGGTGACTGAGTTCACCATCCATGTGGAGTGCAGTCCGACTACGACGCGCGCGAACACTCCCCAGAGCAGCCAGGGCCATCCGCCAATGGCAAACAGGATCACGCCCAGAATAATGTTGGAGGTGTAGTGATATTTGGTGAGCCAGACGTGAACTTTATCCTTGGTGAGGTCGGGGACGTAACGGGCCAGGGTGGTGGTGTCGTGATGCATCGACTTGCCCATCAGGATCCACCCCATGTGCGACCACCACTTGCCGTCGATGGGCGAGTGCGGATCGCCTTCCTCGTCGGAAAACTGATGATGAATGCGGTGCGTCGCCACCCAGAAAATCGGGCCGCCTTCGAGCGCCAGGGTGGCGCACCAGGTCAGGAAGTACTCCACCCACTTGGGCGTCTTGTATCCGCGATGCGTCAGCAGGCGGTGATAGCTCATCCCGATGCCGAGGCTGCCCGAAACCCACCACAAGAAAATGGCGACGAAAAATGCCGGCCAGGTAAAGAAGAACAGCGCCGCGACTGCGCCCACGTGAAACAGGGCCATGGCGATCGCCGTGCCCCAGTTGAAGCCATCGCGATTTGCGCGGTCCTTACGATTGGCGCCTTCGCCGGCTTCGCTCATTGCCCGGATCGTTTCTTCGCTCATCTCTTCGCTCATCATCTCGCGTGTTGTCTGGCTCATGCGTCTTTTCTCCCCACTTCCCCGCTAGGCTGACAATATCAAGAGAGCGCAAACCGTTTTGTAATACTTCTGTAATCCTCGCTGAATAAAGGGGTTACGAGCGTAATGGGTGCCTGGCCAGCGACCCGATCTCCACCAAGCGGGAGTCGCGGTTGCGGCGCCATGGTGATTCCTCGCACACCGGTCTGTGACATCGCACCTATCCTGTGCACGTTCCGGTGTCGTAGAGTATGGTTGGCATTTCAACCGTGCTCCTTAACGGGAGGTGTGTGTTGAAAAACAGAGTGTCGAAAGAAGTATCGAAGAAAACTCCGCTGGTTCTTTTCGTTTTGCTATTTTTTGTGTTCGCGCTGTGGGCGCAAAAGCAGAACGATCAGCCTCCCGCAAAAGCACCGGACCCCGAAAACAAAGGTTCCGCCGAGGCTGCCGGCAGAGTAAACCCCGTCAAGCCGACCCAGGAGTCGCTCTCCAAGGGCAAGAAGCTGTATGTCATCGACTGCGCGATGTGTCATGGAAAAGACGGCGATGGCAAGGGCGACATGGCCTCGGACATGAAAAACGTCACTGACTTCACCAATCCGGACGCGTTGAAGAACCGCACCGACGGCGAACTCTTCTATGTGATCAGAAATGGCAAGGGCGAGATGCCTCCCGAAGGCGACCGCGCCAAGGATGATGACATCTGGAACATGGCGAACTACATCCGCTCGCTGGCGAAGAAGTAGGAATAGCGCTCGTATGGGGACGGGCGACGCTGCCCAAGCCGAGCTTACTTTGACGCGTTCTTCGTTTTCACGCCCGCCCATTTCTCCAGCAAAGTGAGGGTCGCGGCGTAGTCGAGGTCCTGCTGCCCTTCCTGGGCTGCGGCATCGTAGACCTTTTCCACTGCTTCGAGTCCAGGCAGGCGCACCCGCGATTCCTTGGCCGCATCGAGCGCCAGGCGAATGTCTTTCAGCATCAAGCGCAGAGGGAAGTTGGGCGAGAAGTCGCGCTTCAGAATAAACGGAGCTTTGTAGTCCACCACTCCCGATCGCACCATGGAAGCCTGCACCAGCGGCAACAGTTTTTCCACTTCCACGCCCAGCTTTTCGGCGAGCGTGAGCGCTTCGGCGAAGCCTTCGTAGATGAGCGCAATCTGCAGATTCATGACCAGCTTGGTGGCCTGTCCTTTGCCGGTTTCGCCCATGTGGAAGACCTGCTTGCCCATCGCCTGAAAAAGCGGCTGCAGGCGGGCGAGCACGGCTTCGTCGCCGCCCACCATGAAAATCAGGCTCCCCGCCGCGGCGGCGATCTTCGAGCCGGTCATCGGGGCGTCCACGTAATCGACGCCACGGGCCTTCACGCGTTCGGCAAAGCGCAGAGTGGCGGATGGCGAAATCGTGCTCGAGTCGGCAATGATCATGCCCGCGGCCAGAACCGGTTCGACGCCGCCCGGCCCAAACAGCACGCCCTCGACGGCCTTGGTGTCGGATACGCACATCCACACCACTTCCGCGCCTTGCGCCGCATCCGCCGGAGAAGGGGCGCTGCGTGCGCCTTCCACGTCCTTGCCGCCACTTCGATTCCACACCGCGACCTGGTGTCCGGCTTTGACCAGGTTGGCGGCCATCGACCTACCCATAATTCCCATGCCAAGAAAAGCGATGCGCATCGGCGTTGCCTCCTCCTCTGAATTCCTCGAAGTTTGGATTAGATACGACCGGCAAAGCGGCGGTCAAGGAGAACACGATGGTTTACAGTGCAAAACTCAACCCACCTCAGAGATACTACCCCAAGAAACCGGCCGCCGGTGCGTCGTCGCCGGGCTCCAGAGCATCTAAACGCACTGGAGAGTTGAGCCAACAAAGCCGATAATGTGTGCATAGTCCGTGTGGCAGCGGACGGGTCGTATCGTACTGGTCGAATCATACTGGTCGAAAGAATGTTAAAGTCCTCGTTGAAAAATCCCGCTCTGCGCAAGCGAGCGAGCCAGTTCACGCGTCTGGTGCGGCATTCTGTGGTGACGCCGCGCACTGGCAAGACCCACAAACCGCGGCTGGTTACAAACGGCGAACTAGGCGTCACCTTCATCGGACACTCCAGCTTTTTTCTGCAAATTGGCGGACAGAACGTCGTCATCGATCCCAACTTCGCGCGCTGGCTGTTTGTTCTAAAGCGCCTGCGCCAACCTGGATTGAACCTGCGCGACCTGCCTCCCATGGACGTCGTACTGGTGACGCACGCGCACTTCGATCACCTGCATCGTCAATCGCTGCGCACCATCGCGCGCCAAACCCGGCGCCAGACCGGAACCGCGCCCACGCTTGTCGTGCCCCATCATTTGTTCGATCTGGTCTCCGACCTGGGCTTCGAAGAAATTGTCGAACTGGAGTGGTGGAACACCTATCGCCACGGCGCGCTCGACATTACACACGTCCCCTCGCGGCATTGGGGAGCGCGCATCCTCAAGGATTCGCACCGCGGCTACGGCGGCTACGTGCTGCGCAGCGGCAAACACTCTGTGTACCACGCCGGAGACACCGCCTATTTCGCGGGCTTTCGCGAAATCGGACGCCGCTTGTCGCCCGAACTAGCGCTGCTCCCCATCGGCGCCTACAATCCGCCGCAATTCCGCAACGTGCACACCAGTCCCGCCGACGCCACCCAGGCCTTTCTCGATCTGAAGGCCCGCTGGATGGTGCCCATGCACTATGGAACCTTCCGCCTGTCGCACGAACCCATCGAGGAACCGCTCCAGTTGCTGGAGCGCGAGGCGCTGAAGGCCGGAGTAAGAGACAAGGTGCTCGTTATGGAGGAGGGCATCACCCGCTTCTTCTGATTGCATGGAGTTGTCCTACGAGCGTCGTCCATTGTCCTAATGTAATTCAACGAGGCCAGGGGGTATTCTTCAGGAGTATTCTTCAGCTATGGACAAGAAGGAGATCAATTCCCCAAAGTTGACGGAGCACTTTCTTTACTGGGTTTGCGGCATCGCAGGCTTGCTGCTGGCGGTTCTTTTTGCTCATTTCGTCTATCACGTTTTTTGAAGCTGGTGAAGAGGAGAGAAATAGGAAGGGGGCTAATTCCGCGCCCTGTAGGGCTCAAATGATTCCGATAGGCCGGTCTCCCCACCGTGCTGATGCACTCCATCAACAATTCGAATTGGACTTAGCGCGAACCGGATACTAAAGTTTATAGTTCGGTTACATATATCGGGAATAGCGCAAGCCCAAAAGCCGCGATTTGGCCATCCGAAAAGCACTGTGGTAATCAACAATTCCGCAACCGATGTGGAGTGGTTCGGTTTTCACCCGATAGAATGGCTCAGGGGATGGTTTGTTCCAACCGTCTTCCCGTCGCTGGGCTGGCGACTGGGTGAGCGGTTGCGGGAACCTTGGGGATCTTAGGAATAGGGAAATGGAGACAAGATTGGATCGAACGAACGAGATGGTTCAGGACCACGCGGCCTGTTCTCTCGATGCCAGCCATGTGCTGACGTGGGAGGAAATCGCGCACCTGACGGCGGATCCGAGCAAGCCGGCCGAGACCCTGATGAACGTTGTGGCATTGATTGCCAGACGGTTTGCCGCCGATGTCTGCTCGGCCTACCTTTTGGAGCCTGACCGCGCCAATCTCGTTCTGGCCGCAACCCTCGGGCTTCGCCATGAATGTATCGGCAAGCTTCGTATGTCAGTGAATGAAGGGTTGGTCGGGCTGGTCGCGGAACAGGTCCGCCCGGTGGCGGTTGAACAGGTCAGGAATCACCCGCGCTTCAAGTACTTCAGCGAAGCGGGTGAGGACGCCTACCAATCGTTCCTGGGAGTTCCCCTGATCGATCGCGGTGTGCTGCAAGGCGTTCTGGTGATTCAGACTGTGGCGGCGCGGGTCTTTCCGGAAAATGAGATTCGCCTGCTCGCCGAGGCCGCGAAGCGGGTTGCGCCCGTGGTGAGCGAAGCCCGCACGCTCGACCGCTTCATCGCGCCTGCCCAGGAGCGGCTGTGGGCGCTGGCGCGCAACCTGTGGTGGAGTTGGGATCACGATTCCGCCGGCTTGTTCCACGATCTCGATCCGCTGCGCTGGAGTCAGCTCAATCACAGTCCGGTGTCGCTGCTGAACGAGTATCCTCTGGAGAAACTCGAAGCGCGCGCCACCGAACTCGCGCTGCACAGCCGGATCAACTACGCCTATCGCCGCCTGCGCGAGTACCAGGATGCGGGGCGAACCTGGGGGGCGCGCCACGCCGGCGTGCTGCGGCCCCGTCCCGTAGCTTATTTCTCCGCCGAGTTTGGCGTGCACGAGTCTCTGCCGATCTATTCCGGTGGACTTGGAGTTCTGGCGGGCGATCACATCAAGAGCGCCTCCGATCTGGGGATCCCTCTGGTTGGGGTGGGCCTGTTTTATGGCCAGGGATATTTCCGCCAGCGCCTCGATCGCGACGGCTGGCAGCGCGAGGAGTATCTCGAGACCGATGTCAACCAACTTCCCATGGAAGCGGCCATCGGGAAAAACGGCAGACCGGTGGTGGTGCAGGTCGATACCCGCCATGGCTCGATTCGCGCAAAAGTGTGGCGCGTGAAAGTGGGCCGTTGCGATTTGCTGCTCCTCGACTCGGACGTGGAAGGCAATACCCCCGAGGACCGGCACATGACCTCGCGCTTGTATGGAGGCGACGGCCGGGTTCGCGTGCATCAGGAACTGCTTCTGGGCGTGGGCGGCCTGCGCGCTTTGAAAGCGCTCGGGATCACTCCCGGGGTTCTTCACCTGAACGAAGGACATAGCGGATTTGCGGTGCTGGAAGCGATTCGCCAGCGCATGGAAGACGAGGGTATCGGCTTCGAGAAGGCCGTGCCCCGCGTTGCCCGTGAAGTAGTCTTCACGAGCCACACCCCCGTGCCCGCCGGCCACGATCGCTTCGACGCCGATCTGGTCGAAGAGCACCTCGGACCTCTGCGCGAGGCCCTCGGTCTTTCCCGGGAAGGTTTCATGGCGCTGGGACGCGAGAACCCGGAAAGCGACGAACGCTTCTGCATGACCGTACTCGGCCTGCGGCATTCGCGGCGCGCCAATGCAGTTTCCTCTCTGCACGCTGAAGTCTCGCGCGCCATGTGGACCGGCCTCTATCCCGGCAAACAGGAAGACGCGGTTCCCATAGGACACATTACGAACGGCGTGCATGTGCCCTCCTGGCTGGCGCCGCAGATGTTTCGCCTTTACGATCGCCATCTGGGCACGGGATGGCACCTGCGCAGCAGCGAAGCCAAAATCTGGGATGGCATTGACAACGTTGACGACGGCGAGCTGTGGGAGACACATTTCAACCTGAAATCGCGCCTGATCGAATTTGTGCGGCGGCGCGCCGTCAAGCAGGCGGCGCGCCGCGAAGAACCGCGGGGCGTGCTGCAGCAACTGGAACGCGTACTCAGTCCGGACGCGCTCACCATCGGTTTCGCGCGCCGCTTTGCCACCTACAAGCGCGCCAATCTGATTTTGGCCGACATCGAAAAGATAGCCGGCATGGTCAATGACCCGAAGCGCCCGGTGCAGTTCGTATTTGCCGGGAAGGCGCATCCTCTCGACGAACCCGGCAAGCGCGTGCTGCAGCAAATTGCCCAGTTGATGCGCGATCCGCAGTTTTCCGACAAATTCGTTTTCGTCGAAGACTACGACATCAACGTCGGCCGCCATTTTGTGCAGGGTGTCGATGTCTGGCTTAACAATCCGCGGCGTCCGCTGGAAGCCTCCGGGACCAGCGGCCAGAAAGTCGTTCTGAACGGCGGGTTGAATCTTTCGGTTCTGGACGGCTGGTGGGCGGAAGCTTACGACGGCATGAACGGCTTCGCCATCGGAGACGGCAGAACGCACTCCGACATGAACGTTCACGACACACGCGACGGGGAAGACCTGCTGCGAGTTCTTCGTGAAGAAGTGATCCCGCTGTACTATCAGCGCGATCGCGACGGCCTTCCTCGCGGCTGGATCCAACGCATGAAGCGCACCATCCGCACCCTCGGCTGGCGCTTCAACGCCGATCGCATGGTGATGGATTACACGCTCAAGTGCTACGTTCCAGCGGCCGGCGGCACCTCGAGCGACCTGCGGCCAAAACTGTAATTTGCGGTACCCCGCTCGTGTGGGGACGGGCGCTCTCGCCCGTCCAAGCCGAGCGAAGCTCGGCAGCCGCCTGTGGTCGCAGCAACTCTTGATTCGCTGTAAGCGTTGAATCCGCTCTAGACCGTCGATCCAACGGGCCGAAGAGTCCCGAACCGCGCTTTCAACTTGACAGTTCGGCGAGACCATTTAGAATGTATGAATATTTATGCATAATAATGGATAAATATTCTTCAGGGAAGAAAATAAGGCAACGGGGGAGACGCGGTAGACTCGAAATCCGATGGCGGCCAAACTTAAGACCGCGGTTCTCGGCGCGACCGGCTATTCCGGCCTTGAACTCGCTCGCCTGCTCGGCCGGCATCCGCGGACCGACGCGCCCTTGCTTTTGCGGCGCACGGCAGAGAAAGTGACAAAGACTGGCGATTCCGACGGGCACCCGGCCGGATTGCCGGACATGTCCGGCAACGGCAGTTTGCCAGTCCAGTCGCCGATCCAGCCGTTTTCGTGGTCATTGGTGGAGGAACATGGCGTGGGACTGTTGTTCCTGGCTACACCGCACTCCGTTTCCCGCGAACTGGTTACGGAGGCGATGACCTGCGGGCTAATGACCCGCGGGCTGCGGATCGTGGATCTGAGTGGCGCATGGCGGCTGAAACAGGAACAGCATCGCGCCGTCTATGGCTTCAAGGATGCCAACGCGCAGGCCGCGGCGGAACTCACGGAGCGCGCGGTATACGGTTTGCCCGAGCTGAAGCCGAATGCGGACCAGATCCCCGCAGCCGCTCTGGTGGCGAATCCAGGCTGCTATGCGACCTCCGTCATTCTTGCGCTGGCGCCCTTGCTGTCGGCCGGCATGGTGGATTCGGATCGCGGCATTATCTCCGATTCGAAATCCGGCGTATCCGGCGCCGGCAAGGAGCCCACGGCGCGCACCCATTTCGTATCGGTGGCCGACAATTTTTCCGCCTACTCGGTCTTCGGACACCGTCACACCGGCGAGATTCTAGAGCAATTGGCGCTCAATTCCCACCAGTTGATCTTTACTCCTCACCTTTTGCCAATTCCACGCGGGATTCTGTCCACGATTTATGTCTACCTGAAGCGCGAGATGACGGCGGACGAGATCCAACGCTGTTTTCACGATTTCTACAAGGGCAAGCGGTGGGTGCGTATTTTCCCGGCATCGAGTTTGCCGCAAATCCAATTTTCGGTGCACACCAACTACTGTGACCTCGGTTTTTGCCTCGCGCGCGATGGCCGCCGGCTCGTGATTGTTTCCTGTCTCGACAACCTGCTCAAAGGCGCAGCCGGACAAGCCGTGCAGAACATGAACCTCATGTACGGCTGGGACGAGACGGAGGGCTTGCAGTGAAAATTGTCGTCAAGATCGGGGGCGCGGCGCTGGAGGATAAACCGATTCTTCAGAAATGCGCGAAAGCGGTAGTGCAGCTCGCAGAGGACGGACACCAGGTCGCCGTGGTGCATGGCGGCGGCAGCGCGCTGACGCGGACCCTGAAACTCCTCGGAAAGAAAAGTGATTTCATCCACGGGCTGCGCGTTACCGACGCAGAGACGCGCGATGTTGCCCTGATGGTGCTTGCCGGCATTGTGAACAAAAGCCTGGTGGCAGCGATCGCGGCTGCGGGCTATCCGGCCATCGGTCTCTGCGGCGGAGACGGCGGCGTCTTTCGTGCTCGCAAAAAACAGGATGCGGAACACGACTTGGGATTTGTCGGCGAAATCTGCTTTTCCGAACCGCGCTGGCTCAGAGCCATCTGGGCCGAAGGCGGGATTCCTGTGCTCTCCTCGCTTGCGCTCGGAGGCGACGGGCAGTATTACAACGTCAACGCGGACCAGATGGCAGCCGCGTGCGCGATAGCGTGCGAAGCCGACGCGCTGATTTTTCTGACCGACGTGCCCGGCGTAAAGCAAGCCGACGGTTCGGTGATTGCTCGTTTGGACACCAACCAGGTTGCCGGACTCATCGACGAATCCGTCGTCAGCGGCGGCATGATGCCCAAGCTCGAAGCCTG
>PLHP01000296.1 GCA_003138955.1 Acidobacteriaceae bacterium
CGAAGGATGCCCTTGTCGCCGTCGATAAAGGTGATGCTGCTGCGGCAGGACGCGGTATTCATGAAGGCGGGATCGTACGTCATGAGCCCAAAGTCCTCAGGGCCGGTCTTGATCTTCCGCAGGTCCATGGCTTTGATCGTGCCGTTTTCAATCGGCAGCTCATAGTTTTTGGCGTTGCGATTATCGGTGATGGTGAGAGTGTTTGATGCCATTTGTGAATCCTCCTAGATGCGGTGCCCTTGGGGTCATTCGCGGGAAGCTGAGCAGGGCGTAAAACCCAAGCCTTCCCGATTACCAGGAACTACAGATGTCTCAAGCGTGCCGTCGGTATTTTCCGCTGTTCTGGGAAGTGTCGCTGTGACCATTCTCACCCCAATCGGTGATTAAAGTCACGCGCTGCTGCCGTACCCGTCCCGACCGCCGTGTTTTGGGCGGGGACGGCAGGGTTTCGGTGGGACGTTGGCGCGTGCCTACACACCGACGCCGGAGCCGATCAGGCTGTATAGCAAAATGGCCAGCACGATCAGGGTGAAAACCACGTACATGCGATCGCCTTCGATGCCAAATCCCACGACCGAGAAGGCTACGCGGGCGATGGGCGTTGCGATGAGGAGTAGCAATCCGAGTTGGATTAAGCCTCGGCCCCGCCCGTGCACGGCGCTGTGGATGACTCCGGCAATGGTGCGGAATTCCGAGGGCTCGCCGCGAAAGATGCGGTAATCGGCGGGCTCGTGCCCATGATGGAAAAGGTAGACAGACGCTCCCGAGAGAACGACAGCCGCCGAGAACAGGACGCCAGAGCGGAGCAGGTTGCCGAGGATGACTTCGATGCGGTGATCGTCCCACGATTGCGGCTGCGGGTGCGGCTGTGGAGCGGGCGCTTCGGCAGTGGGCATCAGATTTTCCCCCAGAATCCCTTGTAGAGCATTTGCAGGCCTAGAACCAGAATCACCACGCTGAAGACGAGCCGGAGCGATTTGGTTTCAGCCCTGACCAGAATGCGGGTACCGAGCAAGGAGCCGGCCAGCACTCCTAACATGACGGGCATGGCGAGGCCGGGATCGACGTATCCGCGGCTGAGGTAAACACCGGCGCTGGCGGCGGCCGTTACACCGATCATGAAGTTGCTGGTGGTGGTGGAAACCTTGAAAGGAATCCGCATGGCCTGATCCATAGCGAGTACCTTGACGGCTCCGGAGCCGATGCCGAGCAATCCGGAGAGCGCGCCCGCGCCGAACATGAGGCTGAAGCCGGTGGGGACGTGCTGGACGTTGTAACTGCGCGGCCCCTCCAGGTCGGGGAAACTGCCGTTCATCCGCAGACGGGTGGCCAGCGGATCTGGTGGCAGGTTGCGCTGGTCCAACGGGCGCGGCTTGCGGGAAAGATACGCCGAGTAGATCAGGACAGCGCCGAAGATGATGGCCAGGGCGCTTGTCGGGATCCGGGTAGCCAGGAAGGCTCCCAGCAACGCGCCGAAGGTGGTAGCGATTTCCAAAAACATGCCGATGCGAATGTTGGAGAATCCTTCTTTCACATACGCCGCGGCGGCGCCGGACGAGGTCGCGATCACCGAGACGAGCGAGGCCCCGATGGCGTAGCGGATATCCACGTGGAACAGGAGGGTGAGCAGGGGCACGAGCACCACGCCGCCACCGAGGCCGGTAAGCGATCCGAGAAGTCCCGCGACGAAGGAGACGATCGCGACCACGGCGGTGAATTCCAGGATGGTCATTGAATTTCTCTTAGCAGCCCGCGGTGTAAGCAAGACTCGTATCTAAGATTCGCATCAGGACACGCCTTTTGCAGGTTTCGGAAAAACTCAGGTTTCGTAAAAACTCAGGTTGCGTATCAGGGTATCGCTTCAGCGATACCGCGAGTTCTTCCGAATCAGACGCCCCTTTAGGGGCCGGCCTTCGACATCTGACTTCTTCCGCAGCCTCTTCTAGCCCTGCCGCAAGTGCATTGGCATCAATGCGCCCTCAGGCGCTCGATTCCGAAACTAGATCTGCATAACAGGTTCATAGGTTAACATTTCTTTTTTGAATAGCATCGAAGCGCAATTGCTGGCGAAGGACGGAGCTTATATGAAGGGTTGCAGTTTGCGGAATTGATGTTTCCGCGATAAGCGGGGCGCGAAGTTTGTCGGCGTCGCGCCCAGCCCGCGCGAAAAACGGCGGCCTTTACAACGTGAGATTGCAGCTCGAGAAAGCGCGGACAACCGTCTCCGCGCCAACCTCTACTGGTTTATCCAAACGACGCGGGCTTTTTTTACCTCTGCGTGCTGCTTCCTGAATTCGCGCGCGAAGGCCCCAAGAGAAACGCCCTCTGCCTGCGGGAAATCCGAAGCCGGACGCTCTCCCTGGGCGGAAGAGTAACTCGCAGAGGCCAGGACGCTCCGTTCCTGAGACATCGGCGCATAACCTGCGTGTTCCGTATGACTCTGAAACGAGTAGACCTGTGTTTGATTGTTGAGACTGTACGCGCCGATGTTATTCTGCGCAAATGCCGCGGCGGTGGAAAGCAGGCAGAGTACGAACAGTATTTTTTTCATCGCGGTATCTCCCGAGTGCGGAGAAAGCGAGGGATCATCCGCGATCGAGGCTGCGGATGTGGGCTCCTCCAACCAGGATAAGAGCAAGCCCGGTACCAAACTTTGCCGGTGTGAAATGGCGGTTTACGGGGCTTGGCGGGGGGTAGGGGCAATTGTTTGCACAGTTGTGGGAGAGCACATGGAACCGGCGGGGCAAGACACCGCCACTGTAACACCCCTTTAGTAACCTCCCTTTTCATGACCCTTTAATAGTTCGCTGTTTACAATATTTGTAGACAAATAAATTGTGGGGTGTCGGCAGTGGAAGGTATAACCACAACTCGCGAACGGCAGAAACTGATGATGGAATTGCTGGAGAGAAAAATACGGCTGCGCGCGCGCCAGCTTTACGATGAGCGCGGACAGGTCGAAGGACGAGAGCTGGAAGACTGGGTGAAAGCCGAGTCGGAGGTTCTGCAATCGAGTATTCTTGCACCGCTGTGGGCCACGCGCCAGGAACTGGAGTTGGTGGAAGTATAGAGTTGGCGGAAGTGTGCCGCTATCGTAGGCACTCACGAACTAGGCACTCACGAACTATGCACTCACGAACCAGGCACTCACGAACTATGCTCGGTAAGCGGGTTCGGCCGCCGTCCGCAGTAGAAATAACGCAGATGACAGGCTAAGCACCGGACCGGCGATGCTGAAGAGCGCTCTGCCCCACGCCGACCCGGCTGCCGGCGCTCCCCCAAAATACGCATCCAGCAGAAATGCCACGGCGCAGGTCGCACCGATCGGAATGAGCCACGATTTTGGAAAGCGTTTCAGGTTCGGGATTGCGCTGGGCAAAAGCCACAGAAAGATGTACCAGAGATTTCGATCATGCAGCGAAACAGCAAAGTGGTAGCCACCGCCGCGATGAAGAGCGAAACCAAACTGCAGCGGACTCACATACCTTCCCGTAATCGACCATTGCAGGCCGACCATCGCAGCAAAACTTAGCACCCAACTGGTCAGGATCCAGGCTGCGTCCGGCGCGACACGCCTTCGATCATCGTTGCGATCGAACCAGGTTGCGAGCCACCACGCGGACATAAACACGATGCTGAAGGGAATGAACGATTCTTTCGTCAGCGCTCCCAGCACGGCGATCACGGGCAACGCCCACAGTTCAAACTCCGACAAACTCCAGAGCAGTGCCACCAGGAAGAAGCCTTCGCCGGCGTCCACCAGACCAACCAGGCGAAGATTCGGAACGGCAAAATTGAGCAGATACAGCAAAGCGCCAACCAGCCCTGCGACGGAACTGCCCAGCTCACGGTTTCCGAGAATGACAATGAGCACGGCGGTTCCAGCAACGAAGAGAGAGTCGGCAACCAGGAGCCCGAACATCGCCGGGTCCCACGTTCCGACGCGTCCGCGCGCGAGCCAGCAGAAAGGTCTGGCAAGCCACGGAACCAGCACGCGGAAGCGGCGGTAGCGCATGTCTCCGGCGTCAACGATAGCCGTTCCGGTCACGATCGATGCATAGGTTTTGACGTCGGAGAGCCCCGGCGTCTGGCGCGGGTCGAATCGGTTGAGGACCGGGTAGCCCAGACCGCAAGCGATCAGGAAGAAAATGCAAAACAGCAACGCCACTCTGGCGGTCGCGACTTTCGCCCGGTTGTCATGCAGGCTCATCATTTGTCGGCCGTCCGTCCCTCTACTTGCCAAACCAAACCTGTCTTATCTCCCGGTGGCGAGCCTG
>PLHP01000163.1 GCA_003138955.1 Acidobacteriaceae bacterium
TCTTCCACAGATCCTCGGTGGTGATCATGTAGGAGTTGGGCGCAGCCGAATTCGCGGGCTTATCGATTGGGAATACCTCGGCAGTCGCCATCTTGCTCTCCTTCTCCGGATCGGGCTCGGGCACGCATGCTCCTATAGCCGTTCTATGTTCGACGTTCCGACTCGTTAGAAGTTAGGCCGCAGCCCCTAAAGGGGCGCCTCTTTCGAGGAACTTGCGGTATCGCTAAAGCGATACCCTGATACGAAGCCAGCATCGCTAAGCGATACCCTGATACGAAACGCAAGTAGAGAGCCGGACGTCCCGCCCGGCTGGACGGCGAGACGCCGTCCCTCCACTAGCTGCCTTCATCTTCTTTTTTCGGGGTCGAGTTATCTATTTTGACACTCGTTCCCGGCTTCAGGGTACGTAAAACCTTGTAGCTGCCGGTGATCACTTCGTCACCCTCTTGCAAGCCCTTGGTGACCTCGATATCCGTGGTGCCGCTGATGCCGGTATCGACAGGAACGAATAGGGCTTTCTTGTTGCGAATCGCGAACACGCCCTGCACTTCTTCCTTCTGCTTCGCGGCTTCCGCCGGAGCGCTGGCCGCCTGCACATTATTATTGCCTTTCCCCGCGTCTTTATCCTTATCCTTGGGCACGAGATCTGCCTGGGTGCGGACGGTGAGCGCCTGAATCGGAATGCTGAGAACGCTGCTACGGGTCGCGGTCGTGATCTTGGCGGTCGAGGAGAGGCCTGGGCGCAGCTCGGCGGGCGGATCGGTGAGCGTCACGACGACTTTGAAATCCTTGGCTTCCTCGCTGGTCGAGGTGGCCTGAGAGGTAGCGACACCGGTCGAGCGCACGATGGCGTTGTCCCCGATTTCGCTGACGACGCCGTGGAAGACCTTGTGGGGGATGGCGTCGATGGTGACGTCGGCGGGCTGGCCGAGATGCACGTTGACGATGTCGGTCTCGTCCACCTTGACCTCGGACGTGATCACGGACATGTCGGCAATCGTCATCAGCGTGCTGCCGGGTGAATTCTGGATTCCCATGACCACGGTCTCGCCTTCGCGTACGGGAAGATTGGTGATTACGCCGTCAAAGGGAGCTTCGTACGTGGTTTTTTGCAGCACGTCGGTGAAGCGGGTCAGGTTGGCCTGATTCTGGGTGATGCGCTTGTCCGCCGAATCTTTCTGCGCCCTGGCTTGGGCCACTTTGGCTTCGGCTTGGGCGAGTCCGGCATCGGCCGACTCCCAGGCAGCTTTCTTGACGTCGTAATCCTGTTTGGCGATCAGAGCCGCGTTGTACAGGCCCTGGGCGCGGTCCCAATCGAGCTTGGCGTGGACGGCGTCGGACTTGGCGCGGTTCAGGTCCGCGAGCGAGGTGTTCAGGGCGGCATCCGCGGCGACGGCATCGGTCTGAGCCGCCTGCACGGAAGCGCGAGTGGCATTGACATCGGCCAAGGACTGCACGTTCTCGAGCTGCGCGAGCAACTGCCCCTTCTTCACGCGATCGCCTTCCTTGACGTGCAACTTGACGATCCTGCCCATGGCATTGGCACCGATGTTCGCGTAGGTCTTGGGCTTGATTTCACCCGAGGCGCTGACTACCGAGGCCAGGTTCTGCTTCTGCACTTTCCCGGTTTGCACCGTCACCAGGTTCTTCCGGCTCTGGTAAACCGTAACGGCGACGATGATGCCGAGCATCAGGGCGGCGCCCACCCCGATCAAGACTTTTTTCCAGGTCTTCATAACCAAGTTTTCATACCTAGGTCTTAACGACTGTCCCGCCCAAACTGGGTGCGCGGTCAGCAGACGCTACTGAATTCCCAGCCTTCCCCATTTCCGGCTTGCCCCCAGCTACGGTGCCAGAATGGCGAAAACGCACCGTGGTTGCGCATGAACAGTTACGTTCAGACGCGGGGGAAAGTTCCCGAATTTCCTCGAAACAGGCCTTTCCCTGCGTCGCTTCGGTGGGCTAACGGAGGGGAAAGCCGCGGCACGATCCATTATACCGTGCCGAGTATCCGGTCATCTGGGGCGCCGAGCGACCCCCGTTCGACCGCAAGACGCGGAATCTTTAGGGAGTTAGAAGGGGGACTCGGCGCGGGAAATCTTTACCGGCAGGCCACTTCTTCTTGCCTTGTTGTATCTAATGAACATAGAATTAGACCACTGAAGTTTCTCGTGAGGTAGGCCCTTCTATGTTCTCCGCGGGTTTTCGAACTTGCTGCTCGGTAGGCGTGTTGGCGGGTGTGATGGCACTGGGCTTTGCCGCCGTTTCCCAAGCGCAGGACAAGGACGCGAAGGGCTCGGATGATAAAGGAGCGGCCGCCCAGGAAAACCAGACGGACCCGCTAAAGCGCCCGATCCCGGAAAAACAGAGGAAGGCCAACGCCAAGGCGCTCAAGATTGAGTTGAGCAAGACTTACAAAAAGTGGCTGGACGAGGACGTGCGCTGGATTATCACCGACCAAGAAAGATCCGCCTTCATGCAGCTCTCGAACGACGAAGAGCGCGACCAGTTCATTGAGGCCTTCTGGCAACGCCGCGATCCCACGCCAGACACTGAAGAGAACGAATTTAAGGAAGAGCACTACCGGCGCATCGCGTATGCCAATGAGCACTTCGCGGCCGGCATCCCCGGTTGGAAGACCGACCGCGGGCGGATGTACATCGTGTTTGGGCCGGCCGATGAGATAGAGGCTCACCCCTCCGGCGGCAATTACCAGCGCCCCATGGAAGAAGGCGGTGGCGAGACCTCCACCTTCCCGTTTGAAACATGGCGCTATCGCTACATTGAAGGGATCGGCCAGGAAGTTATTATCGAGTTTGTCGATAGCTGCATGTGCGGCGACTATCACATGACGATGGACCGCTCGGAAAAAGACGCCTTGAAAATGACCCCGAACGCCGGCCTGACGCAGTACGAGCAAATGGGCATGGCGAACAAGTCGGACCGGTTCTCCGGCGGCGGTCTCGAGCAACTGGGTACGGGGCCGATGAGCTCCGATTTGCAGGCCAAGCAATTCGACCGCCTGGAGCAGTTTGCCAAACTGCAGGCGGCGCCTCAGGTGAAGTTCAAGGATCTGGAAGAAATAGTCAGCCACAAGATCAGCGTTAACCTGATGCCCTTTGATGTGCGGGCGGACTTCGTGAAGGTGACCAGCGACACGGTGCTGGTTCCGATCACGATTCAGATCAGGAACCGCGACGTGACCTTCCAGAACAAGGACGGCGTGGAGCGCGGCACCGTCAACATCTTCATGCGTGTGACGACGCTCACGGGCAAGATCGTGCAAACTTTTGAAGAGCCGGTGCAGATCGATGTGCCGGTGGAACTGCTGCCGAAGATGGCCGAGAATGCTAACGTCTACTGGAAAGCAATGCCGCTGCGCATCAGCCAGAATCGCTACCGTCTGGACATCGTCGTCAAGGACGTGAACGGAGATCGCACCGGGAGTTGGAGCCGCGCGATCCAGATTCCGGACTTCAGCGAGGACAAGTTGAGCAGCTCAACCCTGATCATCGCCGATGTGATGGAACCAGTGGCGACGAAGAACGTGGGCACGGGCAGTTTCGTGATCGGGGCTATGAAAGTGCGGCCGCGGGTGGCGCCTTCCGACGGCAAACCGATTTTGTTCAAGCGCAATCAGAAGCTGAATTTCTGGATGCAGGTTTACAATCTCAGCGTGGACGAGAAGACGCACAAGCCTTCGGCCACGTTCGAATACAATGTAACGGACGCCAACAACAAGGCCGTCATCCACACTGTCGAGTCGACGGAGACGATGGGCAATGTGGGCGACCAGGTCACGCTGCAGAAGACTCTTTCCGCCGCCAACCTGCCGCCGGGCTTGTACAAGATCGAGATCAAAGTGAACGACAACCTTTCCAAGCAGATGGTGGATCCAACGGCGACTTTCGCCGTCGAGTAAGCTGCTGCCCGGTTCGCCAAAGGTGGTGGGCGATGTTCCGAAAGCTCGGGTTCCTGCTCGTCGTCGCCGTTGCCGTCACGGTTACGACCGTGTCCCTTCCGGCATTGTCGGAAACTGCCCATCCGATCCCGGGTGCGATATCTGGATACGTTCGCGATGCGAGCGGCGCACCGCAAATGGGCGCGGCGGTGGAAGTGCTCGGCTCGGCCGCCGAGGCGCTGAAGGTCTTCACCGACGATCGCGGCTTCTACTCGGTTGCAAGTCTGCTGCCCGGAACCTACAGCATCAAGGTGAGTGCGCCTTCGTTCCTCCCGGCGCTGCGCGAGAAGATCGGTGTGCGTGCCGGCGCGCAGCGGATGGTGAATGTCACCCTGACCACTCTGTTCGAGGCCATCCAATTGGTTCCGCTGCGCGGTCCGGTGGACGATGACGACTGGAAGTGGACGCTGCGCTCGGTCGCGAACCGCCCTATCCTGCGCGTGCTTGGAGATGGCACAACCGTGGTCGCGCAGAGCGGGGAGTCAGCCGTGGACCATGACCTGAAAGGTGCGGTGACCTTCCTGGCGGGATCGCCCGGGCAGGGTTTCGGCAGTCCCTCGGATATGACGGCTGGCTTTGCGGTGGAGCGGTCGCTGCTATCGAGCGGCACTCTTCGGTTCAAGGGCAACCTCGGTTATGAGCCCGACGGTCAGGGGCTCCCGGCGGCGGTGCTCCGAACCGCCTACACCAACAGCTTCAACGGTTTTTTTGAACCTTCGGTGGCGATTACGGCGCTCAGGCTGAATTCGCCCGACCTGTACACGATGCCCGGCGCCACGCTGCAAGCGCTGTCGGTGACCAGTTCGGATCGCGTCGTCGTCGGCGACATACTGGAGATGAAATTCGGCAGCGAGTTGCAAACCATCCAATTTATGGGGCGGGTAAACGCCTTCAAGCCCTTCGGATCGGCCGATCTGCACATCACGCCGAACACCGTGGTGGAATATCAATACGCGACTTCAGTCCCGAATACGGGACTGCAGGATCGTTTCGGCGAGTATGGTTTCGATTCGGCTTCGTCGGACCTTAGCGAAACTGCGCCGCGCATGAGCATTACCGGGTTTTCTCCGGCGGTGGAGCGGGCTCATCACCAGGAAGTGTCGATTTCCCAGCGCATCGGCAAAAACAATGTGCAGGTCGCATTCTATGCGGACAACCTCGCCGATCCGGTGCTTACCGGAGTTGGCGAAATGACGCCGGGCGGAATAGCGGTTCAATCGGGTGAAGTTTTGCCCGATGTGTACTCAGGCACGTTCAGTTATCAGGGGAACGATTACGCGACGCGCGGGATGCGGGTGGTGCTGCAGCGGAAACTGTTGTCCGATCTGACCGCAACTTTAGATTATGCCTACGGAAGCGTGCTCGACCTTTCGCAACCCGACGTCCAGCTACAGGACGCACGGGAGTGGATTCGCGCGGAGCGACGCCAGGCTGTGGCAGTGAAGTTCAGCGGAACTGTGCCTAAGGTGAACACGCGCTGGATCGCCTCCTATCGTTACACAGGTGGCCGCACGTTGACGCCGGTCGACCTGTTCGATACTTCGGCGGGCCAGGCCGATCCTTATTTGAACCTCTGCATCCGGCAGCCGATTCCGGCCAGGCTGCTCGCGCGACACATGGAGATTCTAATCGACGTGCGGAATCTTCTCGCGCAGGGTTACGTGCCCGTGATGGGAAGCGACGGCCGCACTCTTTATCTAGTGCAATCGGCGCGCTCGATGCGCGGCGGCGTGGCCTTCAGCTTCTAGAAATCTGTAGATTCGCAGTCTGTCATTGCGGCTGCACGTTCTGCGCATAGTTCCGATTCCCGAGTTCTCCCAAAACTGGGGTACACTTTCACAGCGTATGCCTGAGAAAACTACAACCCATGAGAGGCGTTCGCGCCAGCGGGTGCCAGTTCGTGTCCCAGTCAAGGTGCGTCACGAGGGCTGTGAGCACGCGGGCTTGACCCGCGATCTGAGTTCGTCGGGGATCTTTCTCTATTCCGAGTCGGAGGTGAAAGCAGGCTCGAAGCTCGAACTGGTCATCATGCTGCCTCCCGGCCTGGGAATGGGGCCCGGAGGATGGACGCTCTGCGAGGCCTCGGTCGTGCGGGTACGGGAATCGGAGGGCAAGGGTATGGGCATTGCCGCAACCATCGACCGCATTGAGTTGTTGCCAGAGATCAGCTGAAAAGGCCGGGGGATAGTGCTTAACGCCAGGCCGCCATCAGGCAGCTTTTTTCTCAATTTGATCCAGGCAGTGAAAATAAATTCTACCCCCACGAAAGTTTACTTCACATTGCCCCATCAATGGTGCAATAATGGCCCGCTTCAAGAGTAAAGGCGGAGTGGGGCGCCTTTTCCAGGCAGGTAGGTCATGTGGATTGAAAAACTCAGCGATGGCGTCGTTGAACTGGACACGCCGATCGGGCCGCGATACGTACAGCCGAATCTCGTGCAACGCGCGTATCTGATTTGGACATTTCGAAATTTTTTCTCGCTGCCGCACCAAGTGCTGCGTCCGTGGGAACGCCGATTGATTGATCGTCTGTGGAGCGAGAACAACTTCGTGTCCATGCCCGCAGTGGGTGCACACGACATACCGGTCATCGGAAGAATCGAGTGGCGAGTGCCGGCTCAGGCAGAGGTTGTGCCCATTCGGAAACCGATGTCCGGTGCGAAGCCCGCCGCCGCGGGGCAAAGCCGGGAAGCCGCCTCAGCGTAGTCGCGCCGCTGCGCGGAGCGCGCGCCTGGAATGACAAACCCCTGCCCCGCAAGCTCCCAGCGCCCAGCGGCAAAAAGGCAGACTACCAGGTGATTAAAAACAGGATGCAATTTCTACTCCTAGTTTGCGGACACATCGTTTGCGGACACAGCGGAATGCCACGGGCGGGGACTGTGCGACAGAACTTCGCGACGCACAATCTATTTAGTCTGGATGCGGAAATTACATCGAAACGACAATCGGGCGTGTCGACAACCAGGATGTTACCGCGGACTCAGGCTTTATTTTCAGGCTTGTTCTCGGTCTTATTTTCAGGCTTCGCATCGTGATCCTTCATACCCTCTTTCAGGGCGCGAATGCCTTCACCCAGACCCTTGCCCAACTCCGGCAATTTCTTGGGACCAAACACCAGCAACGCGATGAAGAAAATCACCAGCAGGTGCATGGGTTGAAACAAACCTTCGAACATAAAGCCTCCGAACCGGACATGCCGAACGAAAGCACCGGACAGCACAACCACTACATAGTGTACCCTAACTAACCGATCCCCGGCAGTCTCTCTGGTTCCCGCCACGATCGCTACCCTCGCTGGCTCGCTGGGCCATGTCCCTCAAAATTACTTCGGTGACCTATCGGCGACACCGCCGCCGGACTATTTTGGCCGCAGGGGCGATTCTCGCGCGTTAAAACCGCCGAAAGCGCCGGAGGGCTTCGTGAAACGCTGTATCCTGAAATGGCTTTTGCTTCTGCTAGCGGCTGGCTGCTTGCAGGCTGAACAAGCTCCGCCCACGCCTGCTTCCGACGCCATTTTCCTGTGGCTGGCGGGGGGTATTTCGAGTGCGCGGATCCAGCGCCTGATCCAAACGCAGAACGCCCAAACGCAGAACGCCCAAACGCGGGACGAAGTCCGAACGTTTTCATGCCACGCCACGTCGCCATGCACCCGCGCCCTGCAAAAGGCAGGGGCTGACTCGGGCTTGATTCAGAGCCTGGTGCGTCAGAGTCCGGATCTGAAGTCCGGATCGGGCCCCGGGCCGAAAGCCGGCCGCCACGACGCCTCCTGCGCCTGCTCTAGTCCCGCGGCACAGGTTGCCGCTCTGGTTCACGACAAGAACTTCGATGCCGCCGAAGACAAAATCCGCGCCCTGCTTCGCGAGGATGCGAACACTTCTTCGCCGAATAACGCGGCGCTGCATTTTGTCCTCGGAACCGTCTTGCGCCGGCAAGAGCGGTTCGACGACGCGCTCGACGAGATTACGGAATCTTCTCGCCTGATGCCCGGTTTCCCCGAAACCCACAGCCAGTTTGCTTACCTGTTTTACCGGACAGACGATGCCGAGGACGCCCTCGCCGAAGCGCGCACCGCCCTCAGCATGGATCCCGCCAACGCCGAGGCCTACCGCTACCTCGGACTCGCGCTCTACGCCGGGCGCCACTATGATGCCGCACTGCACGCCTTCGAAGAATCTCTGGCGCGCGAACCCGCGGGTTCGCTCGCGAACGCGGACGTCTACTTCGATATGGGAATCACGCGCCGCGACCAGGGAGACCTGCGCCGCGCCGCTATAGCCTATCGCCACGCCCTCAGCCTGCGCCCCGACTTCTGGGAGGCGCACAGCAATCTGGGCGTCGTCCTGCACGACCAGGGCAAGCTGGATGAGGCAATCGCGGAATATCGCTTAGCCAAGCACCTCAACCCGGAAGAAGCCAGCGTCCGCAACAACCTGGGAAACACCTTTTGCGACAAGGAAGACTTCGATAGCGCTATCACGGAATTCAAGGATCTCTATCGTCAGAGTCCGGAGTGGGAGGGCGGGCACAACTGTCTGGCCCGCGCCTACATGTCCAAGCGTGACTACCCATCGGCCATTCGCGAGTTGCAGGCTGCCATCGCCGCCAATCCCGCCGGAGCGGCAGAACACCGCGTCCTGGGGCAGGCCCTGCTGCTTTCCGGAAGGGATCGGGAAGCGGTTGAGGTGCTGCGCCAAGCAGTTTTGCTCAATCCCGAATCCGGAATGGGACACCACTATCTCGGGACCGCCCTGGTGAATACCCAGCAACTGGCTGAGGCTGAAAAGGAGTTTCGCGAGGCGCTCCGCCTCGAGCCCAGCGCCCAGAATCACTATTCCCTCGCCGCCTGCCTGATGGCCCTTAACCAATACGAAGAGGCTCTTGGAGAACTCGAAATCGCTTCCCGCCTGGATCCCAGCCAGAACCTTTACAGGGCCCGTATGCAGGAGGTCGTCCGGCTGATCACAACCTCTAAGTAACTCTCCCCCAAGATGCACCATTGGACGTTACCTTTGGTATGTACTTACGTACTTCGCCCTCCAATCGCCAACAAACCTAAAATATGATCAGAAAACGCGGTGCTTCCAGCGCCGCCGGGACGATTCATGGAAACCACCGCTGCCAAACAGGCCCGAGAGAAATCCGTCAACCCTGCTGCACTTTCTGCTGGACTATCTGCTGCACTATCCAGCGCAATATCCACCCCAGAGCGGCATCTGCCGCCGGCACCCGCGCCCCAGGCGCGTTCGGCACCGGAGCACAAATCCATCGGCTACGGGATGCCTTGTTCGCATTGCCGCGCCTACTATCCCGCTGACATGCACGTTTGTCCGATCTGCAAGTCGCCGGATCGCATCTCGCCCACCGAACCGGCGGCGCATGCGCCTTCCGTGGTTCAGCCGGCGTCGCAGCCTGCGTTGCAGCTCACGACGGGCGCGCACATCACCGGCACGCAGATCGTCGCCACGCAGATCACCGGCACGCAGATCGCCGGCACGCAGATCGGTGACGACCGCGAGCGCTTCCTGAAAGAGCTCAAATCACAGGCTTTCGCTTCCCACACTCAGATCAATGCCGCGGCCACATTCCGTTGCGTTCTCGAACACCAGCACAGCGGGGCCAGCGAACCGGCCGCCGTCTGCCATAGCTGCTACGGCGAGGCGCGGCAGCAGGCTGACCGCTTGGAAGCGGCTCTCCACATGGACGCGAGAGAGGCAGCAAAGATCGTCTATGACGCGGTATGGGCGGATACGTCCGATCCCAATAGCACTTACCTGAACGCCGCTACCGCACTGCTGTCGGAGTTGCGCAAACGCGCCGGCGTTGGGCTACTGCTTGGCGCGAATCAGCCCTTGGCGCACTAACCGCAGAGTCTCGATTCTATCTATTAACTCTCAAGGCGCTAGCGGGTACCCCACCCCCTACCCCCCACCCCACTTTTAACGTTATTAGAATCATCGGGTTGGCGGGCTAGCTTTGCAAAGTATTCAAGAATAATGACTTATATGTAAAGTATTTCGGAATAAGGACTTAGCTCGACTGCTCCCACTTTGAGGGCGGCTTACTACTCCGGCGTCAGAAAAAATTTAATACCCCTTCCTTTAGAATCATAGAGTTGGCGTTAAATTCCTTTCAAATCTTTGAGTTTAAAGGAGTTATTCGTAAAATATTCCGGAATAAGGAGTTAGGCTGTTTGGCTCACTCGCAGGATTTCGGCAGGGGGCTTGACAGCTGACTGCCTCAACTTCGTGTTTTAAAAGAGCGCCGACTAGTGGGGCTGGGGCAGCTTCGAGTGGCCTCTTGGTGACGGGCACACCTCGTCCCTGCTACCAGGTCGATCTCCATTGTCGCCGACGGGCGGTTGGGAGTCTGTGATGGTGCTGACTGGGCGTTTGTGATGAAAAGGTCTGCTCTGTGGGATGGAAGGTTTTAAGAAGGGTGCGGGAGAACTGGGTCGTCCCTCCGGGACTTGGCTCATTTCTTTCGCTTTTCCCAGCGCTGAAGCGCTGGGCTAAGTTCGGTCGCCCCTCCGGGGCTGGAAAGAGATACTCCCTTAATTTTGCTCCCGCACGGCGATCGTCAAAGCGATGGTCATCCCGAATGGTGAGCATCGATGGGATGCCTGGCAGGCTCCGGAAAAACTCATAACGGGCGCAAAGAGCATACCTCGGGCGCTAAAGCGCAAACCATTTTAAAGGACTTATCGGCACGACTGAACAGGTTGCGGAAAAAGTACTTTCCACGTCGCAGTCTCACCGCAGCGGCTAAAGCCGATTCTGAAAACAAGCCAGTTACGGCAGCGGTGAACCGCNNCAAAATCAAGTGCGAGATCGACTTTTTCCGCAGCCTGTGAAGTCGTGCTCTTCGCAGAACCCGCTCGAATCTGAGTTTTTCCGCAGCCTGCTCGGGGGGCTGACGCTGCGGGGCGGTTTGCAACTTCCGGATCTTTTCTACATCTTATTTTCTGGAGACCCGACATGACCGAAAAACTTAGCGACAAGATCACCAAGACCGAAACCGAGTGGCGGCAGCAGCTTACTCCGGAGCAGTATCAGGTGGCCCGCGCTTGCGGGACCGAGTGCGCTTTTACCGGCCAGTACTGGAACAAGCACGACGACGGGACGTATCACTGCGTCTGCTGCGGCGCGCTGCTTTTTGGCTCGGAAACAAAATTTGATTCGGGAACCGGATGGCCGAGTTTCTATGCCGCCGCCGACCGCGAGAACGTCCGCGAGCTCACCGACACCAGTTATGGCATGGCTCGCACCGAGGCGCGCTGTGCCCGCTGCGATGCTCATTTGGGCCATGTGTTTCCGGATGGCCCCGGGCCAACCGGGCTGCGCTACTGCATGAACTCGGCGTCGCTCGACTTCAAGCCGAAGAAGTAGCACATCCAGAAAAAGAAAAAGACGGAGCGCCGGGCGTCCCTTCGGCAAGCTCAGGGCAGGCCCTTCGGCAAGCTCAGGGCAGGCCCTTCGGCAAGCGCCGGGCGTCCCTTCGGCAAGCGCCGGGCGTCCCTTCGGCAAGCTCAGGGCAGGCCCTTCGGCAAGCTCAGGGCAGGCTCTCGCCCGGCTGGACCCTTCGGTTGAGCTCAGGGCAGGCTCGCGAGGCGCCCGTCCCTCCATCGTTTCTTGAATTCCGACTTCGAATTCCGACTTCGTTTGATTATCCGTTGCCGGGGGTTGCGGCCATTGCTTTGGACGATTCCTGTTTGCTCTGGGCCGACTCCTGCTTTTTCTGATCTTTCTTTTCGGGGTTGCGCACTTCGACGCCGCCCTTGAGGATCGCGCCTTCTTCGATGCTGATGCGATGGGTGATCACATCGCCCGCGAGCACGCCTTCGCTGCGGACGTCCAGCCGGTCCGCACACTCGACGTTGCCCTGCACCTTGCCCATGATGACGACTTCCTGGGCGACGATGTTCGCGGCGACGGTTCCGTTACGGCCGATGGTGACGCGACTGTCGGGGAAGCTAATGGTGCCTTCGACGCGTCCGTCGATGAAAAGCGCTTCCGTGCCTGTCACATCACCCTTGATGACGAGCGAGCGTCCGATGTTGGCCTGATCCATGGGTGAGGCGGCCGGCTTGACCGGAGTGTAACTGTTGGTGGGCGGGACTGCGTTTGGAGAGTACTTCGATTCCGGAGACTGCAGCATGAAAAACCTCACTTGAGATCCGCGACCGCAGCGGGAGTTGGCGCTGCGGTGGCAGTCGATAGGGCTTCTAACGGCAAGTAGAGAATGGCACGAAAGGATGTGTTACGACAGGTTACCGAAGGCGGGTGTCCGTTGGCGCAGTGTGTATTGTGCGAACTCACGGGGGAATCTCCCACCGTTCATCCGCACAACTTGGCTCCATCCCATACAATAAGAACTGACCTTCCCGCATGAAACGCATCGCCATTCTGGGTTCGACGGGCTCGATCGGCCGCAGCACTTTGAGTGTGGTCGAGAGCTATCCCGAGCGCTTTCAGGTTGCCACGCTGGCGGCCGGCAACAATGCCGAACTCGCGTTTGAGCAAGCGGTGCGATGGAAGCCGCGAGTGGTGTCGCTGGCGGACGAAGCCGCCGCGCAGGCTCTCGAAGTCAGGCTGCGGCACGCGGGTTTGGGCGAGATTGAGGTCGTGCAAGGCGCCGCGGGCACGGTGCGGGTGGCGACCCATCCCGAGGTGGATTTCGTGGTCAGCGCGATTGTGGGCGTATCGGGCCTGGAGGCGACCTACGAAGCGGTGCGCGCGGGCAAGTCCGTCGGCCTGGCCAACAAAGAGTGCCTGGTGGTGGCGGGCGAACTGATTACCGCCGAGGCGCGGAAGCAGGGCAAGCCGCTCTTGCCGATCGACAGCGAACATAACGCCGTCCACCAATGCCTGCGCGGCGGACGGATGAACGGGGAGGCGAATGAAGTCGAGCGCATCTGGCTGACGGCTTCGGGCGGTCCGTTTCTGAAGACGCCGAAGTCGGAATTTGCATCTATTACGGTGCAACAGGCGCTCAATCATCCCACCTGGAAGATGGGCAAGAGGATCACCATCGACTCTGCGACATTGATGAATAAAGGGTTCGAGGTGATCGAGGCCTGCCGGCTGTTCCATGTCTCGCCCGACCGTGTGCAAGTCATTGTGCATCCGCAGTCTACCATCCATTCCATGGTTGAATTTGTGGATGGCAGCATACTTGCGCAATTCTCCGTGACCGACATGCGTCTGCCGATTTTGTATGCGCTGACGTATCCGGAGCGGGTGCCTTCGGATTTGAGGTTCTCGGTCATGGACATGCGACACCTGGATTTCTGCCCTCCGGATATGGCTAAATTCCCTTGTCTTGGTTTAGCCTACGAAAGTCTGGCTTACGAAGCGGCCGGTACCGGAGGCGCTAAAACCATCGCCCTGAACGCCGCCGACGAGGTCGCGGTGGCTGCGTTTCTGGAGGAGCAGATCGGATTCGACGAGATTCCGCGGATCATCGAAGAAACAATGTCTGCAACGCCGGCCGGACATTTGGAATCTATACAAGAAGTGCTTAAGCTGGATACCGAGGCCCGCCTTTTGGCAAGAGAAATGGTGAGACAGTACTGTCGAAAGGGATCACCCATCCGGGCCATTTCGTAATAGGAAATTTGGGGTAATCTAGGAAGCTATGCCGCAGCTTTTGTCCGTCCTTCATACCATCTTCGACATGGGGATCGTGCTGGGATTCATGATCTTGATTCATGAGTTCGGGCACTACGCCGCAGCCAAGTATTTCGGCGTCCGGGTCGAGGTGTTTTCCATCGGCTTTGGCAAACGTCTGGTGGGGTTTACCAAGGGGGGTACCGACTATCGCATCAGCGCCGTTCCGCTGGGCGGTTACGTGAAGATGTCGGGCGAAAACCCCATGGACGACCGCACCGGCGATCCGGGGGAGTTTCTGTCGCATCCGCGCTGGCAGCGCTTCATCGTGGCCCTGGCCGGGCCGGCGATGAATATCATGCTGGCTGTGGCCCTGCTCACCGGCGTGTACATGGTGCACTACGAATACCCTGCCGATCTCGATGAGCCCGCCGTGGTGGGATGGGTCAATCCCAATACCCCAGCCGAGAAGGCGGGAATCCAACCGGGCGACAAGATTGTCAGGGTCGACGAGATCGCCAACCCGACCTGGGAACAGGTGCGCGTCAAGGATGCGCTCAGCCCGAATCAGCCTCTGAAATACGGCATCGAACGGGGCGGCAAGGTCACGGAGAAGGTCCTCGTTCCGGAGCCGTACGGCCCCAATCAGTACGGAGACATGGGTTGGGTGCCGCTAGAGCCCAGCACTACTTTGACACTGGTCGAACCCGGGATGCCCGCCGCCAGGGCAGGGATTAAAGTCGGAGACCAGATACTGACCGCGAATGGGCAGGATATTCCCCAGTTGGGCGTGCTTATTCAGATGTTGAGCCGCACCAAGAATCAGCCGCTAAACCTAGTGGTGCTTCGCGATAGCCAAAAACTGAACTTCACGGTGACCCCAGCCCTGACTCCGGCAGGAGCGACGCAAGAACCTGCCTACCGGATCGGCATCGCCAGTGTTCCCACTAAAGTGGTCAAGCTCAACTTCTCGGAGGCTCTGGACCGCTCGCTGTCGGATAACAAGAAGAGTTCTTTCTTGATTCTCGAGTTGTTGCAAAAGATGGTGCAGCGGAAAGTTTCCATGCGTCAGGTCGATGGTCCAATCGGAATCGGCAGCGCGGTCGGCGCGGCGGCACGCGAGGAAGGCTGGACCCCACTGCTGTTAATCACCGCCGCCATCAGCTTGAACCTGGGAATCATGAACCTGCTGCCGATTCCCATCCTCGACGGCGGAGTGATTCTGCTCCTTTTCATCGAGAGCCTCATGCAGAAAGAGATCAGCCTGCCCATCAAAGAACGCATCTACCAGGCGGCATTCGTCTTTCTGGTGCTCTTTGCCGTTATGGTGATCTACAACGACCTGGTCAAGACTCTGCCGGGGCTCACGCGGATGCCTTAGGGCAGCCGTCAGCTTTCAGCCATCAGCCATCAGCCATCAGCTTTCAGCCATCAGCCCTAACGTCCTCCGCAAGCGCGTAGGTCCGGACGGCCTTGTCCGGGCACGCGAGCGAGAGTTGCCAACTACGGATTGACCACGCGCTCCACCTGAGATACAATGTATCTCAGAGGGCGATATGGCAGCGACAGAGATGGTTCACGTTCGCATTGACAAGCGAACCAAGGCACGGGCGGCCAAGGCACTCGCTGCTATGGGCCTTTCTGTTTCCGACGCCGTTCGTGTTCTGCTGACGCGCGTGGCGGCCGAGAAATCCCTGCCCTTCGAAGTAAGAGCGCCGAATGCCGCGACGGCTGCGGCGATGCAGGAGGCGCGCCATGGTGGACTGCCTTCGTTCGACAATGTCTCCGACTTGATGGCCGACCTGAATGCGGAGGATTGAGCGAACCAAAGCGAACTCTTTGGGTGACCGCGATCAGGACCCCATCTCGCGCTTTTCCCATCCGTGGTTTAAAATAGACCCTAAGCATGGCCGAAATTCATCGTAGAAAAACCTTTACTGCCTCCATCGGCGGCGTTCGCGTGGGCAGCAGTGCACCGGTTATGGTGCAATCCATGACCAACACCGACACCGC
>PLHP01000410.1:0-3329 GCA_003138955.1 Acidobacteriaceae bacterium
ACTCCGGTGCGGAACGGGCAGAGCTTGCCGTCTTGGGTGTGCTTTCCTTCTGGGAAGACGAGCACGCTGTAACCGCGATCTACGGCCTCTCCGGCGTAGGCAAAGCTCTTGCGGAAGCCGGACTGGCGCGGCAGCGGGAACAGATTGAGCAGGGCGACGGCGAGCGTCCATTGCACGCGGTCGTAGATTCGGCGCAGCCACGGCCGATCCAATGCCCGGCGATCCAATGCCCGCCGATCCAATGTTGCGCTCGGGCTGGGCGAGCGGAGCATTTCGAGCGCCTCGCCGCGGGTTGCGGTCGCCAGTTTGTGGCGGATGCGCGCGGGCAGCGCAAACTGAATGAGGCCGACATCGACGTCGGCAACATGGTTGGAGACGACCAGCAGCGGCCCGCGAACGCCGCGTAGATTCTCGCGCCCGGTCACGCGGGGCCATCCCAGAAGAAACACGGCCGGGCGCGCCAGGAGATAATGCGACGCCAGGCGCAGCCAGGTGGTCGGCCAGCGCAGGGTCCAGCGGGGATAGTGAAAAGCTGGACGAAGTCGTTGGTCGTCGGTCGTTCGTCGCTCGGAGGGTCTGGCACCGACTAACGACTGACGACCAACGACCGATCTTCCACCCTGCAGCAGTTTTTCCAGATCGCCGACGGTCGCTGCATTCGCGAACTGCGTTTCGCTCAGGTCGAGCTGGTAGCGGTCTTCGAGGGCGCTGAGCAGTTCGACTCGCTCCAGAGAACTTAGGCCGAGGCCGCTTTCGAGGTTTGCGTCCGGCATCAGGTTGTGCGCTGGGCGGCCGGTGATTCGCGTCAGCAGTTCCGAGAGCGGGCTGGCGGCATTTGCGGGCGCTTGTCCGCGGAGGGCAGCCTCGACCGCATCGCGAATTACGTTGCGGCGCGGCTTCTGGGTGGAACTGCGCGGGAAATCTTCTTCGGGCCAGACGAACCAGGTGCGCATGCGCTGATATTCGGCCAGCGTTTCGTTGGCGCGCTCGACGATGGCCTGCGCAACGTTGCTCGGGACGCTCGGGACGCTCGGGACAACGGCGGCCGACGCGTCCGGAGTGCGGTCGCGCAAAATCAGAACGGCGCAGGGCTCGGCATTTCCGCCGCGTTCGAGTCCGACGACGACGCAATCTCGAACTTCTTTCTGACCTCGTAACGCCGCTTCGAGATCTTCGGGATAAATGTTCATGCCCGCGGGCGTGACGATCACTTCTTTTTTTCGTCCCTTGAAGAAAAGATTGCCTTGCTCATCGAGCGCGCCCAGGTCGCCGGTGCGATACCAGCCTTCATCGCCTTCACGTGCGACGGGTTGCAGTTCGCGTCCGCTCCAATAGCCGCTGGCGACGCCGCTGCCGCGCACGAGAATCTCGCCGTCTTCCGCCAGCCTGATCTCGCGTCCGGGCAGAACTTTGCCGATGGAACCGCGGCTGGTGTGGAAAGGATGGTTCAAGCTGATCAGTGACGTCGTTTCGGTCAATCCGTAGCCCTGGACGACGGCGTATCCCAGGCGATGCCAGAATTCTTCGGTCTCGCGATCGAGGGCGGCGCCGCCGCTGATCATGGCCCAGAACTTCCATCCGAATTGACGGCGCAGGTCGCGGAAGGTCCACCAGCGCCGCAGAAAGTGCTGACGCTCGGCGGCGGCGTAGCGCTTGGCAAAATTCTCGCGACCGCCATCGGCGCTGTCGTCGCTACGGACATCCAGATCGCGTTCGATTTTCTGCTTTAGCGACTCGATCATGCGGGGGACGGCCACCAGCACGGAAACGCGTTCCCGGCGGATCGTCGCCATGACTTCGGTTGGGTTGAATGTGTTTTCGAACACGACGGTCGCGCCCAGCAGCGGGGGAAGAAAAATTCCCAGGAACTGTCCGAAGACGTGGCTTAGCGGCAACAGGTTCAGGAAGCGAAGCGGATGCACGAGCCGCTCGTACTTCAGGTATTTCTTGATCTCGGCTTCGATGGGGGCGAGATTGCCGACCACGTTGGCGTGGGTGAGCACGACTCCTTTGGGCTCGGCGGTGGTGCCGGAAGTGAAAACGATTTCGAGGGGATCGGAAGGCTGAATCTGGGCTGGACGAAAACGATCGGGTGGGTGTTCTGCGACTGCGGCCGCGAGATCGACGGGATCGATGGTTGCGATACTCGCGACCTTTTCGAAGAGCGGTGCGCGTTCGCGCGGACACAACACCAGCCTGGTTCGCACCTGGGCGCTGATTCGCTGGGCGAAATCGGGGCTGGCGGCATCGTCGACGGGAACGGCGATGACCCCGCAGAGCGCGCAGCCGAGGAACGCCGCTACCCACTCGGCACAGTTCGGGCTCCACAACAGGACCGCATCGCCCTTGGCGATGTGGCGCGCCTCGAGTTCACGGGCAAACTGATACGCCACTGCGGCTACGCGCTGGTAGCTCCAACGCTCGCGCCGGTATCCTCGGGGAAACACGTAGGCGCAGGCGTTATCGCCATCGCCGCCCCAGCGTTCGAAATCGTCCAGCGAATCCAAAAGACTTGCCCGCACACCCTGTTTAGTAGCACAATTCCCAGAACTTTACAGGCCTGACCGCGCTCGGTGGGGTAGTTTGGGGCTGGATGACAAGATTTTTTCTAGTTCGCGGCGTTATCGTGCGGATCATCGTTCGGATCACAGCTCGCGCCGTTTTCGCGTTGGGGGCGTGCGGGCTGATCTCGTGCTCGCAGCCCGCTTCCACGAATGGAGCGAGTTCGGCGGCAACTTCCGCCGCCGGTTCTGCCAGCTTTCGGGTGGAGAGCCACCCGACGAGCGGCCCGGTGCGCGACCTGAGCCAGGACGAGGCTGCCGGCGGACACATTCTGCGCAAGCATGTGGGACAGACCGACGATCAACTGCGCGAGCGCCTGGAGCGAGAACGCGGGATTACCGGCGCGTCTACATATACCAATCGCTCGGTTGCCGAACATGCCGTGGGCGCGGCGATCGCGGAATCGCAGGACCGAATCGAGCGCTGGCTCAGCCGCTCGGGCGGACATCCGAACCTGGTGCTGGACTACGATAGCGCGACGCCGATTGGCCGCAGCATCAATCGAAGCAGCATGAATCACGGCGAGAGCCAGTCGCGTTCGTGCGCGCACGCGCTGGTCGTACTGAAATACGTTGGGCCCAACGACTACTATGTTTTGACTTCTTATCCGGAGTGCCGCTGATGAACCCGAAACCGGAAATCACCGCCGCCAACTTCCCCACGCTGCATACGTTCCTGCGGGGCTACTTCCATGAGGATGTCGCCGACGAATACGGAACTCCTCCGGAAGCGGCCGATGAGTTTTGCGAAGACGCCGAAACCGACGA
>PLHP01000410.1:3349-22668 GCA_003138955.1 Acidobacteriaceae bacterium
CGTTGCCTGGCCGTGAAATCGCACCGCCGGGTGGGCACCGAGTAAGGGGCGGGCACGCCTTACGCAATCGGTGCGCGGTGCTGTAGCATGGTGAGTCGCCGGCGGAGTGCGCCAGCAAACATTCCTTTGTGACGCAGACTACTGCGTCCCTTTGCCGGCGGTCGATACTATTTGCTGCGGGGCCGCTTCGCAGCGCGTTATACTCTTTCGCTCGCTATCGTTCTCAGGAGGGTTTGAATGCCGCAAGATACCTTGACGATCACCGACAACCGCACCGGGCAGAGCTACACGCTTCCGGTTGAAAACGGAACCATCCGCGCGATGGATCTGCGCAAGATCAAGACCGGCCCCGAAGATTTCGGTTTGATGACCTATGATCCCGCCTTTATGAATACGGCTTCCTGCCGCAGCGCCATCACCTTCATTGACGGCGATAAGGGAATCCTGCGTTATCGCGGCTATCCCATTGACGTTCTCGCCGAACACTGTACGTATCTCGAAGTCGCCTACCTGCTCCTGTTTGGCGATCTACCCACCGCCAGTGAATTGCACAGTTGGGTGGATGACATCACGCACCACACCATGCTCCATGAAACCACCAAGAAGTTCATGGAAGGTTTCCGCGATAACGCGCACCCCATGGCGATGCTGGTGAGCACGGTGGCGGCGCTGTCGACGGTGTATCCGGAATCGAAGAACGTTCACGACGCCGCGACCCGGCTGCTGCAGATCAAGCGCCTGATCGGCAAGATGCCCTCGATCGCGGCCATGTCATATCGCCACATGGTCGGATTCCCGTACGTTTATCCCGACAATGACCTCACCTATCCCGAAAACTTCATGAACATGTTGTGGAAGATGGTGGAGCCGAAGTATGTGGCCAATCCGGTGATTGCACGGGCGCTGGACATCCTGTTTATTCTGCACGCCGACCACGAGCAGAATTGCAGCACGAACGCCATGCGCGCCGTGGGCAGTTCGCAGAGCGACCCCTATCTGGCCACGGCGGCGGCGGCCGCCGCTCTTTCCGGACCGCTGCATGGCGGGGCGAACGAAGAAGTGCTGCGCATGCTGGATGAGATCGGTTCGAAGAACAACATTTCCGCATACATCAAGAAGATCAAGGAAGGCAAAGGCAAGCTGATGGGCTTCGGGCACCGGGTTTACAAGAACTACGATCCGCGAGCCAAGATCATCAAGTGGGCCGCCGACCAATTGTTCGAAGTTACCGGACGCAATGCCAAACTTGAGATTGCTCTGGAACTGGAGCGCATCGCGCTGGAAGACGAATATTTCGTGCAGCGCAAGCTCTATCCGAATGTGGACTTCTACTCCGGCATCATGTACCAGGCGATGGGCTTCAAGCCGGAAATGTTTACCGTGCTGTTCGCGATTCCGCGGACCATCGGCTGGCTGTCGCAGTGGCAGGAAATGCTGACCGACCCCGAACAGAAGATCGCGCGCCCGCGCCAGGTGTGGATCGGGCACGACACGCGGGAATTCGTGGCGATGGAGAAGCGGGGGAAGGCGCAAGTCGGGGCGAAGAAGTGAAAAT
The DNA here is from genome assembly GCA_003138955.1 of Acidobacteriaceae bacterium. GTDB lineage: Bacteria > Acidobacteriota > Terriglobia > Terriglobales > Acidobacteriaceae > Acidiflorens. Next base: position 4,905 of record PLHP01000410.1, read on the forward strand.
TACGTAGCCTGCTCGGGTGGGGACGGGCGACCTCGCCCGTCCCAGCCGAGCGCAGGTCGAGCGCTGAAGCGCAAACCATTTTCAATGACTTATCGGCACGACTGAACAGGCTGCGGAAAAAGTAATTCCTGATCGAGGGCCGTCCCCTCAGCGGCTAAAGCCGAATTCAAAACAAGGCAGTTACCGCAGCGGTGAACCGCTGCGCCGAAGTCCTGCCCTTCCCAGGACCCGCTCGAATCAGAGTTGTTCCGCATGCGCTACCCTCCCGCAATGGCCCCGATGACGATAAAAGGTTCCGCCCCGGACGCGACCGCGTCGGGCAGTGGGGCGTCGGGCGGGTCATGGGATAGATCCTGCTCGCAGGCGAAGAAGCGCAGGAATGGGCGGCGCTGTTGCGTGACTTGGTCGCGGATAGTGCCGCGCAGCATGGGATACCGGGCTTCGAGTGCGTCGAGGATCGAGCGCTGGGTGGCTTGGCCCTGGACCTCAAGTTCCACGTCGCCGCGAACTTGGGTCAGCGTTCGCAGATGCGGCGGAAGAATAACTCGGATCATATTAGTTTGATCATAATTAGTGTGATCATAATTAGTGTGATCATGCGAGCGTCTGCACCTCAACCGACAGCACCGCCGGAAGATCCCTGACAATGGGGGCCCAGCTGTCTCCGGCATCGGCGGAGGCGTAGACCTGGCCGCCGCTGGTACCGAAATACACTCCGCACTTATCGAGCGCATCGACGGCCATGGCGTCGCGAAGCACATTGACGTAGCAGTCCCTTTGCGGCAGGCCCTTGGTTAGCGGCTCCCACTCGTTTCCTCCGGTCCGGCTGCGGAAGACGCGCAGCTTGCCATCCGGAACAAAGTGCTCCGAGTCGCTCTTGATCGGGACTACGTAGATGGTCTCCGGCTCGTGGGCATGCACGTCGATCACGAACCCGAAGTCGGTCGGTAAATTGCCGCTGATTTCCTGCCACGACTCGCCCGCGTTGTCGCTGCGCATGACGTCCCAGTGCTTCTGCATGAAGAGCACTCCCGGACGCTGCGGGTGCATTGCGACATGGTGAACGCAGTGGCCGATCTCCGCATTCGGGTCTGGGATGTACTGCGAACGCAGTCCGCGGTTGATCGGTTTCCACGTCTTGCCGCCGTCGTCAGTGCGAAACGCGCCAGCTGCGGAGATCGCGATGAAGATTCGGCCGGGGTTGCTGGGATCGAGAATGATGGTGTGCAGACACATGCCGCCCGCGCCCGGCTGCCATTGAGGGCCGGTGCCGTGGCCGCGCAGTCCGGCGAGTTCCTGCCAGTTCTCGCCGCCATCGGTCGAGCGAAACAAGGCGGCGTCTTCGACTCCGGCGTAGACCGCGTCGGAATCGGTGAGCGATGGCTCCAGATGCCAGACGCGTTTAAATTCCCAGGGACGCTGCGTGCCATCGTAATGCTGATGAGTGGTGAGCGGCTTGCCGGTTTCCGCCGACACGTCGTAGACGAACTTGTTGCTTGCGGCCTGCGGAGGGCCTGGGGCGGGCGGCTGCCCGGGCGGCGTTCCGGGCTGGTGCCAGGTTTTGCCGCCGTCGTCGGAACGCTGGATCAACTGCCCGAACCATCCGCTGGTCTGCGACGCGTAGATGCGATTGGGATCGGCGGGCGATGCTTTCAGGTGATACATCTCCCAGCCCGCAAAGTGGGGGCCGCTAACATCCCATTTTTCGCGCTTGCCGTCCGACTCTAGGACGAATGCGCCTTTGCGTGTACCGACCAGAACTCGCACCCTGCTCATGCAGCGCTCCTTTTGCCCAAGATTTCGACCTCTTCTTCTTTTTTTATAGTCATGACTCGCCGAGATAAACTGAACTCGGCGATCGGCCCATTCTCTTGCGTTGTGGTCCCCTACATAACCCCGTGCGGATCCGGCGTTCCATCCGACCACCAGCCCGCGGGAACCATGAATACGTCGATTGGTTCCGGAGCGCCACTGAACTGTGGACTCAGCATGACGGGAGACTTGGGCAGATCCGCACCCCAAACGGCGCCGTCCATGAGTGGAGTGTAAAACATCAGGTGAGCCATCCAGTGGTGGTGCCCCTCATCGGTAAGGTACTGTTCTTTCGACATCATGTAGCTCATGGCTCCAGGCTCCAGGGGCGGCAGTTCTCGCTTCATGAATGTTTTGATGCCGTCGATGATCTGAGCTTTGGATTGGCCGGCCAATACCATCTCCGTTCTTTTATACGTCATCGGCAGGATGGAGCGGGCAGCCGGCGGATTGAAGCAGACCGGACCTCGAAGTTTGGGGTTCCAAAAATTTACAGCAAAATCACCATCGAATGGGGACATCCACCCTCGCTCCACGACGCAAACGAAACCGTTCTTGCCTTTGACTGCGGTTTCATAGCCATGCCGCCCGAGGACCAGAACCTCGGCATCGCGTGAGATGGACTCGGGGGCCGCGCTCCGCGCCAGCGCTATCTCGGCATTTCGGTCCGCTATCAGGTATTGGTCAAGCGGAGCCATGCTCAGATACGGTGCTTTGGCATCCTGTGCTAGCGCCTGCCACGCCGCGCCCAGCACGACAATCAGCGTGAAACTTCTTAGAGTGATCGTCCTGACTATCATTCGCTTCATTCGTTTCTCCTGTTTCATTCACCCCGATACGCTCGCCGCAAGCCTTCAATGTCAATCTTGGTCATTTGCAGCATGGCTTTGAAGACTCTTTGCGATTTCACGGGGTCTTTGTCCTGCATTAGTTCAATCAAAGCCCTGGGGACGATCTGCCACGACACGCCAAATTTGTCTTTCAGCCAGGCGCATTGCATGTCTGATCCTCCCGCGGAGAGCTTTTCCCACAACTCATCTACTTCCGCTTGCGTCTCGCAGTTTACAAAAAACGATATGGCTGGCGAAAATTTGAAACGCGGACCACCGTTCAGCGCCATGAAGGTTTGCCCTTCGAGTTGAAAAGTCACCGTCATCACGGTTCCTTTCGGCCCCGGCCCCGCGTCTCCGCAACGGGCAGTGTTGAGGATCTTCGAGTTCTTGAAAATGGAGGTGTAAAAGCTTGCTGCCTCTTCGGCGTTGCCGTCAAACCACAAGAAAGGGGTGATTTTTTGCATATCGTTCTCTGCTGTTGCGCCGAATCTTTGTCATGCTAAATCTGAGCCTGCGACGCGGAAGCACGGTTGTGCATCGCGCGTCGCAGGCTCGCTGTTTACTCTTGGTCGTTTGCTCTGTGTCGTTTACTCTCGCGTCTGAATCAGACTTTAAGCTGCTTTTGCAAGTTGACCGCGCATCTGGGTCATAAACTGACGCATGGCGGCGATATTACCTGGAGAGCGGCTTTCGATCCAGGCTTCGTAGCGCTGCGCAGCTTTTTCCAGGTGCGCGAGGAACTGTTTGTTCACAAACCGCTCCCGAGCCTGCGGAACGACGGGCTTGACACGCTCCCAGACCCCGAAGAATTCGCCGCTGGTTTCAAAGAAGAGGTCTTCGTGGAGCAGACCGTAGTTGAGCATGGCGCAGGCTTGATCCCAGTAGCTGAGCACCATCATCGCGAGCGCGCCGTTTTCCGTTCCGGGCGCCGCGAGCCGCATCCAGTCGTCGAGATTGTCCACGAAGTAGTTCTTGAAGAACCAATCGCGGGCTTGGCGCAGCCGGGCCTCGCGGCGCATGTCGTAGATCTGCAGGTGGAGTTGCGCTTGTTCGTGCGTGGGTTTCGTGTCCATAGTTGTCTCCTCTTCTTTCTATCGTTTTTTGTGAATCAGGTTGAAGTTCGACGTCATCTTTTTCTCTGCATTGTCTTCTTGGCGTTGTCAGCGGGTTCGGTGAGCGGCCATGATTCAGATGTTCGGCAGCACGCCACCAGGGCTGAACAGGATAGAGAATATCCCCACGGCCAGAGATTATGGAACATATTACTTGTTAAATGCAAGTGAAAAATATATGCTCGAAGCATGCCGCAGAAGCGCAATGCCAAGCGCCGGTCGGAGTGTCCGCTGAACGTTTCGGTGGAGATGTTGGGCGATCGCTGGTCGCTGTTGATCATCCGCGACATGATGCTGCGAGAGTTCCGGACGTATAAGCAGTTTATGGAGTGCTACGAGGGGATCGCGACGAACATCCTGGCCGATCGCCTGCGCCGGCTGACTGCGAATGGAATCGTCACCGCGGCACCGGACCCGCGGGACGGACGGAAGCTGAATTACCAGCTGACAGCTAAAGGGATTGGCCTGGCTCCGGTGCTCACGGAAATGGTCCTCTGGGCGGCCGCGCACGAAGATACGGGTAATCAAGCGCTCGTCCAGCTCATGCGAGCGGACAAGAAGGGGTTTCTTGCTGGAGTGCGGAAAGGCTGGGAAGAGCGGAAGGCCGAAGAGCGAAAGTCTACGGGAAGCTAGTCAATGCGATCTGGCTGCCGAATCTATGCTTCCATTTTGGCAGCGGGAAGCGAGGGTTTTCCGGAACCGGACGTACACTCCCTTTCGGTAACCCCGGTAATCGTCGGTAACCATCGAACTGAGGGTGCGCGGCCTTACAATCAGCTTACTCCGCGATCCCGATTGCGCGGTTTGCGGGGTTTCGCCCGGGAATCTCCCGGCGAGGTTAGGACCCGTTGGGCAACGCTCGAGGAAATCGCGGGCGTTCGGCGGGAAAAAGGCTGGAGTCCGCACCCTATGGCGTTTGGCTTTGGTTTCAACAAACAGAAGGTTCTCAGCGCCGCGGAAAAGTTTGTCCAGCAGGGCAAGCTGCAGAGCGCCATTGCTGAGTATGAAAAGGTCCTGAAGCACGATGTCAAGGATCTTACCGTCAACAACACCATCGGCGATCTCTACTCGCGTCTGGGCGACAACGCCAAAGCCATCGAGTGCTTCAAGATGGTGGGCGATGCCTATGCGGCGCAGGGCTTCACCGTCAAGGGCATCGCCATGTACAAGAAGATCACCAAGCTGCAGCCGAGCGTGGATGGATCTTTGAAACTGGCGGAGCTGTACACTCAGCAGGGGCTGTTCAACGACGCCCGCGCCCAGTACCTGCAAGTCGCCGAAGACTTCATGAAGGTGGGCGACCTGGAACAAGCGGTGCGGCTATTCCAGAAGATCCTCGAGATGGACGCGGAAAATGTGCCCATGCGGGTCAAGCTCGCCGAGGTTTACGTCAAGCTCGGAAAAAAGAAAGAGGCGTGGGAGATTTTCAGCGCGGTGGCGGAATCGTTGCGCTCGCGCGGTTCACTCGCCGCCGCCGAAGACATTCTGAAGCGGATGCTGACGCTCGACCCGGGCAACAGTTACGTTCTGCTGCTGCGGGGCAAGGCCGCCCTGGAGAGCGACGATCCCAAGCACGCCATCAAGTACCTGGAGGAGGCTTCCGACCTCGATTCTCATCCCGACGGCTTGCGCGACCTGCTGAAGGCCTACTTGCAAATCGGAACCTTGACCGAGGCTGTTCCGATCGCCGAGAAGCTGCTGACCGTGCACAACGATCCCGAGGGGGTGTTCTTGCTGGCGGAGGGTTGCGCCCGCCTCGGTCAATACCACCAGGCACTCGACGTTTACAGCCGGCATGCCGATCGCCTGCTGGCGACCGACTCGACCAAGCTGCTGGGCAGCCTGCATGCCATGATCAGCCATGTGCGCGACGATGCGGGCGCACTGGACACGCTGATGCAGCTGCTGAACAAAGCCGGCGAGAGCACGCACATCAACGAAGTCACCGAGCTTTTGGCCCACGCCTCGGTCAAGGACGGAAACCTGACCCGGGCTCGCGACCTGTACCAGATGCTGGCCACCACCGAGCCCCAGAACTTGCTGCACATGCAGAACTATCAGCAGGTGGTGGGGCGCATGGCCGGAACATCGCCCGCCATCGGGATCACCGCCGAAGAAGGGGCGGTCATCGTGGAGGAGCTGGAAGCCACGGCTCCGGTCATCGATCAGTCTTATCCCGACCACATCGCAATCGCGGTGCGCTCCGCGGTCACCGACGCCGACCTGTTCCTTTCTTACAATCTGCCGGACAAGGCGGTCGTGCCTCTGCTGAGCGTTCTGCCGCAGGCACCGTGCGACGTGCGCCTGAACCAGCGCCTGGCGGCGCTCCATACACGCTTCCAGCGCTTTACCGAAGCCGCCGTCTGCTGCCGCACACTGGAAGGCGTGTACCACGATGCCGGCTGCCCTGATGAAGCCGTGCGCTATGGAGAATTGGCCGAGCGCTACGAGCAGAACGCGGACGCCGCTGCGTCGACTTCTGCATCATCGGCTGCTGCTCCGTCAGCGGGCGCTTTGCCCGAGGCCCGCGCCGCCGCTGCGGATTCACCCGCGCCCTGGCCGATGACCGCGCCCGGGGCTGCCGATCACGAAATTGCCGCTGCCGCGCATCCGGAATTCGCCATCCAGGAATTGGGGGTGTACGCGCCCGCCGAGGGGCAGGAGCCGTCCTCGGAACTTTCCTCCGAACCTTCCTCCGAACTCTCTTCCGACCTTGCCTCCGAGTGGGAGCATTCGCTTTCCGATGAGCACGCTCCGGCCGCCGCACCGTCGGCCCCGGTCGAAGCCGATGCTTCCAGCAATTCCGAGATTGCCGAGACGGTCGAAGAAGTCCGTTTCTACCTCGAGCACTTCATGACCGACCAGGCACGAGCCGGGGTCGACAAGCTCGAAACCCTGACCAGCGATGCCCACATTCTGGATCCGTTGCGCGCTGCCCTCGCATCCGCGGACCAGCCGCCGGCCGAGCCCGAGCCGGAAATCACCGAGATCAACGCCGACGAACCTGCGGGATTCGAAGTTGAAATGGAGACCCAGCACGAGTCCCATATCGAAGCCTCGCCGGATATGCCGACATGCGCCGAACCCGCTCAGGCAGAAGCCGTGCCGGCGGAGGCAAGTGAACTGACCGCGCTGGTCGCGGATCTGGAAGCTTCGCTCGGCAATTCATTCCCGCAAGCGCCGGCGCCCGCCGATCAGCCTCAGGCAACCGATTCACCGGCAATCGAGCCATACGACAACCAGCCACGGGACAACCAGCCACCCGACAACCAGCCACCCGACAACCAGCCGTTGCCGGGTTGGCCGGCGGCGGCTGCACCCGGAACACCGGAGCCGGAAACGGAGCCTGTGGCACATATTGAAATGGAGATTCCGGCTGCCCCGGCGGCCATGCCTTCGATGGCAGCATCGGCGGCAGGCGCCGCCACCGCCTCCGCTCCTGCCATGAGCGTTCCTGCGATGAGCTATAGCCCTGCTGCCGTGCGCCCCCTGGGAGCGGGAGCCCAGGCCATGCACCCCTCCGATAGCGTCGATCTTTCGGAGATGTTTGGCGCGTTGAAACAGGAACTGGAAGAAGAGGTTAGTGCGGGCGACGACGATCCGGAAACGCATTACAATCTGGGCGTTGCCTTCCGCGAAATGGGCTTGCTCGACGAAGCTATCGCGGAATTGCAGAAAGTCTGTTCCTCGATAGATCGTGGGCACGCATTTTCGCAGCCTATCCAGACCTACACCTGGCTGGCCCAATGCTTCATCGATAAGGGAGTTCCTGAAGCCGCCATCCGCTGGTATGAAAAGGCGCTTAGCATTCCCGGACTCGATGAGGAAGCGCGCATTGCGATCAACTATGAGCTGGGTTCGGCGTGCGAAACTGCCATGGACAAGCCGTCGGCACTGCGCTATTTCACCGGCGTGTACGGCTCAAATATCGATTATCGCGACGTGGCCGAGCGCATTCAGGCTCTGAAGTCGTAGAATGCACGAAGTGGGTTCGAAACTTGCGCTGGGGATGCGACCCGATCCCGGGCCCGCCCCACGGCCTTATCCACAACGACGCGTGCAATGATTTCCGATCCCAAGCTACCCCTTGCCAGCGGCTCCACCAGTGTCGGGGAACTCAGATCTCCGGCCGAAGCGTCAGTTCCACTGGCTCCAGTTACCGTTTCCAGGCCCGCTCCTTCAGTCGCGCGTCTGTGGCTTCGCCGCCTCGGAGTGCTTCTGTTCGTATTCCTGTGCGCGACGCTTGGGGTGATGCTCATAATTCTGCCCTGGCGTCCGGAGTGGTCCGACAACCCTCTACTGTTTTCTTATCCCACGTTTCGCGCGGTAGTAGCCAGCGGCTTCGTGCGCGGGGTGGCGACCGGCTTGGGCGTGATCAATGTGTGGATCGGATTTTGGGAGGCGATTCAATATCAGGAAGAGGAATGAAGAACAGTCGTTGGTCGATGGTCGTTCGTCGTTCGCGAATAACGGCCTTTGGCGGCAGCCCCAGTTATCAGCGAAGAACGACTGACGACCATCGACTAGCGACCAACGACTGACTTACTTATGACTGATCAAAAACTCAAGCCCGCTCCGCTCGCTTATCGGAACGAACCATTTCTCAACAGTCCCGACGGCAGAATTCTGCGGCTGTTGTCCGAGTATAGCGAGCCGCTCTCGCGCTTCCGCCGCGAGCAGATCCAGGACACGGTCGTCTTCTTCGGCTCCGCCCGCATCCACAGCCAGGACAACGCCGCGAACCGGCTGACCGAGGTTCGCGGCAACGGCGCTCAGTTCTCCGGGGCGCAGCAAGCCAAGGATATGAAGCAGGCCGAGGCCGCGGTTGACATGGCCCGCTACTACGAGGACGCGCGCCGGCTGGCCCGCCTGCTGACCGAATGGTCCACCCATATTCCCGCCAAGCGCCACCGCTTCGTCGTCACCACCGGTGGAGGCCCGGGCATCATGGAAGCGGCGAATCTCGGCGCCCACGAGGCGGGAGGAAAAACCATCGGCCTCAACATCAACCTGCCGTTCGAGCAGAATCCGAATTCTTACATCTCGCCCTCGCTCAACTTCGAGTTTCATTACTTTTTCATGCGTAAGTTCTGGTTCGCGTACCTGGCAAAAGGGTTGGTGATCTTTCCCGGAGGCTTCGGCACGCTCGACGAACTTTTTGAGATCCTCACCCTGGCGCAGACGGAGAAACTGGCCAAGAAAATTGTCGTCGTCATCTATGGCAGCGCTTACTGGAAAAAGATCGTCAATTTCGAAGCCCTAGTCGACGCCGGGATGATCTCACCACCGGACCTCGGACTGTTCAAGATGTGCGATTCGCCGGAAGAAAGTTTCGAGTTCCTGAAAGAAGGACTGACCAAGTACCATCTCGCCCCGCAGCAAGCGAAGCGCAGCGGCGAAGCGGCCGTCCCCGAAATCGCCAAGACGCGACCGTAGGTTGTGTGGCGCGGGCGGCCTGGCCCGCGAACCCTCGGCAAGTGCGCGGAGAAGCGGACTCCCCTGTCCCGCTCCGGGTTGAACACTCAACACTCTGACTCCGTATACACTCTTGGAGCGGTACGAGGAGGCCTATTGAATCCAGAGGCAAAGAATCCCGACGCGACGCTGGCACCCACCGAACCAATCCCACCCACGCAGCCCTCGGCGGTGCGCGAGATCTTCATCGGCAAGGACGGCCTCCGGGCCGGCTGGAGCCTGCTCGTCTTCATCGCCCTACTGGAGGCGGTTCTTATGGCGGCGGGATTCGTCATGCAAAAGATCCACCCCCATAGTCCAAGCGCCAGGACCGCGTCGGAGATATCCATCAAGGCAGGGTTCATCATGGAGTCCATCCCCCTTGCTGCGGTTCTTCTTGTCACCTGGATCATGGCGAAGATCGAGCGCCGTCCCTACTCCGTCTATGGTTTTGGCGGCAGGGGTAAGGTGGCGCACTTTTTCGCCGGACTTGCCTGGGGAGTCATCTGCCTTTCCCTTCTCGTCCTGACGCTCCGGAAGACCGGTCTGCTCGTCATCGACGGCCGCCTGCTCTTTGGCAGCGACATTCTTCGTTACGGGGCAATATGGCTGCTCGTTTTCCTCCTGGTCGGCCTGTTCGAGGAGTATCTCAACCGCGGCTACCTCCAGTACACGCTGACGCGCGGTTTCGCTGGTTTCTACCGGTGGGCCTCTAATACGCGCAACAGCGAAGCGTTCGGGTTCTGGACTTCCGCCGTGATCCTGTCCTACCTCTTCGGGCTCAACCACGGCAAGAACCCGGGCGAATCTCCGATCGGCCTGCTCTCCGCCGGCTTGGCCGCCATGGTTTTTTGCCTTAGCCTCTGGCGCACAGGCTCTCTGTGGTGGGCGATCGGCTTCCACGCCGCATGGGACTGGTCTCAATCTTTCCTCTATGGCGTCGCCGACAGCGGACTGATGGCCCAGCATCATCTTCTCGCTACCCACCCTGTAGGCAAGCCGATCCTCAGCGGCGGAGCCACCGGCCCCGAGGGCAGCATTTTTATCGTTGCCGTCACCGGCGTCGTCAGCCTCATTATTCTCATCACTCTGCCTCGCACTCGCTTGGGTGATACGCCGGAGCGCTCCATTTAACTTCGCGCTGGCGAGAACTGCTCACGGCGCATCCCGTGCCATCCGCTAATGCCGACGAGAAGTGGGCGAGCTCTCGTAGTACGCTGAGAGGTGATGGCGGACCGCTGTCTGCTGTACTACATCACTGACCGGAGTCAGTTTCGTGGCGACGAACGCGCCTGCCGCCGCGCGCTGCTTGGCAAAATCGCCGAAGCCGCGCGCGCCGGTGTCGACTACATCCAGCTCCGCGAAAAAGACTTGAGCACGAGAGAACTGGAAATGCTGGCACGGGAAGTGGTCGCGATCGTGCGCGAGAATTCATCGTCGACCCGGCTGTTAATTAACTCCCGCACGGACGTTGCGCAGGCTGCGGGAGCCGATGGCGTTCATCTGCGCGCGGACGATGTCGCGCCTCTGGAGGCGCGACCGGTGCTGGAAGGCGTGGACCCTCAGCGGCTAACCAGATTGCTGAAAGAGTCGTGTTTCGCTCCGAAGCCGCCCTCAGCAGCTAAAGCCGCCGATGAAGACAAGCCGGTTATCGCAGCGGTAAACCGCTGCGCCACCCAAAACGTTTCCGCGACCTGTGAAAGCCGCGGGCTCCCCGATACCATGGAAGCTTCTGCCTACCGGCCACTAACCACTGAGCACTTTCTCGTGGCCACCTCCTGCCACTCGAACGAGGATGTGATTCGCGCCGAGTCCGAGGGTGCCGACTTCGCCGTCTTTGCTCCAGTCTTTGAAAAAAACAATGCTCCCGGAAGGCAGCCGACAGGCCTCGCCGCCTTGCATGAAGCATGCCGGGCGAAGATTCCTGTCCTCGCTCTTGGCGGCGTCACGATGGAAAACGCCGCATCGTGCCTGGAAGCTGGAGCGGCCGGGGTCGCCGGCATCCGCCTGTTTCAGGAGAATAGAATCGAAGACGTCGCCCGCGCATTGCGGGCGCTTTGACACGGTGGACCCAACGGACACTACGCAACCGACGCAACTGGTCTCTCCGGCGCTCTCTCCGTGCCGAGCCGAAGAATACGTTTCCGCGCTCGTTTGTATCCCCGCGGGATGGTTCCGCATGGGCTGCGACGCCGGACAGGACAACGAAAAGCCGGTGCATCGCGTCTGGATTGACGAATTTCTGCTCGCCGCTCGCCAAGTCACCAACGCTGAGTATGGGCGCTTCCTGCGCGGCACGGCATCTCTATCCCTGCCGCCGTTCTGGAGCGACCCCGCGTTCAACCATCCCGAGCAGCCCGTTGTCGGAGTGTCGTGGTACGAGGCAATCCGCTACTGCGAGTGGCTCAACGCCAGCACCGGCGGAGTAACGACCGGCGGGGCAACGACCGGCAGAAATTTTCGCTTGCCTACTGAGGCCGAGTGGGAGCGCGCCGCTCGCGGAGGGCGCGAGGGCGCACTATTTCCGTGGGGCGATGCGCCTCCGCAGTCGCTGGGCGGCTACGCCGAGCGCTGCGCTGGTCATTGGAAGACCGGACCCGAGCCCGTTGGCCGCGCCGAACCGAACGCATACGGCGTTTACAACATGTGCGACAACGTGCACGAGTTGTGCAGGGACTGGTACGCGCCTGCCTACTATGTGGCGTCGCCCGAGCGCAATCCACGCGGCCCTGAAACGGGCGACCGGCGCGCTTCCCGCGGGGGCTCGTGGCGTCATCACATCAAGATGTCGCGCTGCGCGGCCCGTTCCAGCATTCTTCCGGAGTTCAAGTACGCGGACTATGGGTTCCGCGTGGCTTGCGACGTACAATCCTAGGTCAGAGGTTAGAGGTCAGATTGCAGAGGTCAAACCTCCTGACGGAGAAGAATTGCTGACTTGAAGTTCTTACCTCTACAATCTGACCTCTGACCTCTGCAATAGGATTTCTATGACTGACCTCGCATCCCACTACCTCGAAGAAATCAAGCGCCAGCTCCGCGGCCACAAGCGCATGGGCGAAGCTGCCATGGCTCAGCTTGAAGACAGGGATTTCTTGGCCACACTCGATCCGGAATCGAATTCCGTCGCTGCCTTGGTCAAGCACATCGCCGGCAACGCGCGTTCACGCTTCACCGACTTCCTCACGAGCGATGGCGAGAAGCCGGATCGGTTTCGCGATCAGGAATTTGAAATCTCGGAGAAAACGACGCGCGAAGAAGTGATGCGCTGGTGGGAGCAGGCTTGGGCGCATGTGTTTTCCGCGCTGGACTCGCTCAAGCCCGAGGATGTGCAAGGCATCGTCACCATTCGCCAGGAGCCGCACACGGTTATGCAGGCGCTCAACCGCGCGCTCGCCCATTATGCACAACACATTGGACAAATCGTCTTCCTCGCCAAACACCTGCGCTCAGCACAATGGCAGACGCTAAGCATTGGGCGGGGCAAATCCGAAGACTATAAAACTGCGAGCCCGAAGACGCATGCTCGCGGAATGTACAAGACGTAGGTGTGAATACTGGGGAACTAAGGAGTGCTGGCGGTTTCTCAGGCGTGACAATTGGGGACTGTAGTAAAACTGTAGTAGTTCGGGAGAGGTGGCCGAGTGGTTGATGGCTCCGGTCTTGAAAACCGGCATACCCGAAAGGGTATCGGGGGTTCGAATCCCCCCCTCTCCGCCAGTACTTTATTTATCTAGTACTTGCAAGCCGGTGATACCTACACTGATACCAGAATCAGTGAAAGAGGTCACCGATGAATCGCGAAGTCAATCTCACTAAAAGAGTCCAAACACCGCATGGATGGCGGTATTGCCGCGTTGTGCTCTCCGCCAATGGCCGCGTCAAGCCAGACCTGGTTCTCGTCAACGGCAAGCAGGAAACCCACAAGGAAGGTGCGTACTACCTCGAATGGCGCGAGGGCTCGAAGCGCATACGCCTGTCGGTCGGCAAAGACCCAGCCGACGCCAGCGCCCGAAGGCTGCGCAAGGAAGCCGAGTTGAACGCGGTGAACAACGGGGTTGCGGTCGTGCCTGCCAGCCAGAACGGGCACAGGTCGGTAGCCGCAGCCATCGCAGAGTTCCTTGACGAAACGAAGCTCACGAAAAAGCCGAAGACCCATGCCGCGTACTCGACGGCCCTGTCGTACTTCGTCGAATCCTGCCACAAGCTCAATCTCGAAGAGATCGATCGAAAGGACCTGCTGAAATTCTCAGCGTTCCTGCGTGACGAGAAGGAACAGGCGCCCCGCAGCGTCTACAACAAGTTTGAGAACGTGATGTCATTCCTGAAAGCGCAAGGGATTCGTGGCCTGGTCGGCAAGAACGACTGGCCGCGGTACACCGAAGAAGAACCAGAGATTTACGAGCAGGAAGAGCTCGACACGCTGTTCGCAAAGTGTGACGCGGAGGAACGGCTCTGGTATGAATTTTTCCTGATGTCGGGTGAACGTGAGCAAGAAGTGATGTACACGTACTGGTCGGACGTTAACTTCGCTGCCAGCACCGTCAGGGTAACCCACAAGCCGGACAGAGGCTGGACACCGAAGGCGTACAAAGAACGGGAGATTCCCATTCCTGCGAAGCTGGTGAGAAGCCTCAAGGCGTGGAAGGCGAAATCAGACAAGAGCTGTAGCCTGGTCTTCCCGACCGCTGGGTGCAATCCCAAGCTCGATTTTCTCGACGGCCTGAAAGCTGTGGCAGAGCGCGCGAAGCTGGATAAAGAGAACTTCTGGCTCCACAAGTTCAGGGCGACATTTGCGACGTGGTCACTGTGGGCTGGGGTTGATCTGCGTACAGTTCAGCAGTGGCTCGGTCACAGCGACATGGAATCGACTATGCGGTACCTGAAGCCGTCACGCAGCCAGCATGTGCGGGATAAGGTGAACGAGATATTCGCTTAAGCGCATAGTGGTTTGTCAGTGCTACTCGGGCGTCGGTGGGGTGGCAATGCGCCTCTGTGTATTACTGGGATCGGTTCACTTCCGTCGACGGGGAACTATTCTCTCGAAAAACCTGTAGAATAGAGTATGCAATCTGAAGAACAACTCCATTTGGGAACAATTGAACGTGTGAGGAAGCAGAGCGCCTTGCTGCTAAGGCTGTACCAGGCAGAACTTGCCAGTGACCCTACCAGTTGCGCTACCGAATCTTCGCGTAGCAATCTGATGGCTCTGCGTCACACGATCGCGCAGATGTATGGAGATGTCTAGTGCCCCCCCGCTGCCGGACCGCCAAAAGCAGATTGAATAGTCTTTCGGCACAGAGATACACAAGCTAACCCTTCTTTTGGGCCTTCCGCCATTTTGCCCAGCGTGCTTTCTGAGCAGCGACAATCTTTCTACGGGCGGATGGTGACATCTTGCGTCCTTTGCGGGCACTGATTGAAACAACCTTTTGCCCCTTGATCTTTGCCCACCGCGCCCGTTGAGCGGCCGCAATTCTCTTGCGTCCCGCAGCCGAAATGGTTCGCCTTTTGCGAGTGGCAGCAGCTTTCGGGTGGCTCCCATGCATGTAGACGTTCCCGAAGGCGACCAGGGCGGTTGTTATGCGGTGCAGTTCATCCTCTCGTGTGCGTTCCTTCTGGAGTTGACTGACCACAGACTGCATCAGTCTTTTTGGCATGACGCAATCCTATCACTCACAAATTGGAGCAAGACGGTTCCTGCGGAAGGTTCTGGTCAACTTTCCCCGTTATGGGATTACTTCCTGTTGCCCGTCATCCGTCCAGGATCGTTGGCGAACATTAATGGAAACGCTTGTTTCTGCCTAATACCCGATTCCCGCAATCACGAGTGCAAAGGCGGAGTTATGGGAAAAAGCACAGTCACTGTCACTATTGTGGGAAACCGATTTTGCGCACCAGTTCGGCGTAACGCGGATCGGAGCGCAGGGAGTCAAACTGAAAGCCCGTCCGCACGGTCAACAGGTAGACATCATGTTCTTGATATGCCGTGTTGAGCCACTCGAAAGCATGGTCCTTGTCGCCCAAATCGGCATAGAGTTGCGCGATCGAATAAGGCGAAATGTGTTCAGCCTTGGATTTGCGCTGAGCTAGTGAAACTTCGATTGCCTTGCGTAGGGCGCCCGGCCATCCGCTGGAGCGGAAGCCCGCGTCCAGGGCAGCAGCGAACTCGGCGGCATTCTTGTCGCCCTCCAATTGAGCGCCTGTTCGAAATTCCTGAATGGCCTCCGGATATTTATGTTCGCCCCAATACGAATTTGCCATCTCCGTATGTCCTCTGCCAAAGGTTGGATTGTCAGCAATGACTTTCTTGTAGAGCTCAATGGCCTTAGCAAATTGACGGTCCACGGAGTAAGCCTGGGCTTGTTGGGCGGCTATAATCGGCGATAGTGGATCGAGCTGATGGGCCCGGTTACCTTCATCAATCGACTCCTGCGCCCGGCCGATGAAGGAGAGGTCCTCGGAAAACCACTGATGGGCGGTGGCGTCGCTGGGATCGAGCTCCAGGGCCTTCTTGTACTCGGCTTCACCGCCGGAAAAATCCCAGCGGTATTCCATCTTGATGCCTCCTAGATTCGCATGCGGGCGCGCCAGTGTGGAATCGAGTTCCAGGGCTTTGTTCGCCGCGGTCTCAGCTTTTGGAACGAGGTCATTGGCTTCGCCGCCGTAATTCGTCAGCACGCTATAGGCATCCGCCAGTCCTGCGTATGCCATCGCATACCCCGGATCTTTGTCGACGGCCTGATCGAAGTAAGAGATTGCCGTCTTAATGTCGGCGTTGGTGCGTTTGTTCCAATAGTAGCGGCCTTTCACGTAAAGCTGATAGGCCTCTGGGTCCCGTGTGCCTTGCTTCGTGACCTGCTGTTTTTCCGCTCCGCTCAATTTCGAGCGCAGCTTGTCGGCGATGTCGCCCGCGATTTGTTGTTGCAGGGAGATGATGTCGGATGATTTGCGCTCATATTGCTCGCCCCAGATTTCGGTATTGTCCTGAACGTTGGTGAGGTCGGCGCTGACCTTGATGGTGTCCCCGTGTTGCACCACGCGTCCGGTGAGCAAGGCATCCACGGCCAATTCCTTCCCGACTTTCTGGACGTCAACCTCTTTGCCCTTGTAGCGGAAGACGGAGCTGCGGGACTTCACTTTCAACTGCGGCACGTGGACGAGGCTGTCGATCAAGGATTCGGTGAGGCCGTCGCTGAGGAACTCGGCGTCGGCGTTGCCACCCACGTTGGCGAATGGAATCACCGCGATGGATTCGATTTGCGAGGCGGTTACCTTTGAGCGCCAATACCAGATGCCAGCCGCCGCCACGGCGATGAACGAGCCGACCAGCAGGACGGGAACCACAATGTTCCGGAGCTTCCCCCGCCCAGCCGCAGGAGTTTCGGCTACTTTCACTGCACTCGATGACGTAGGTGGAGCCAGCGCGGGGGAGGAACCGGATGCTGATGACGGCTGTCGGGCTGCAATCTGAGCGCCGCTTTCCTGTGCGGCCGCCACCGACGCCGAACTGGCTGGTACGCCGTGCCGCGAATCTGTTTCCCTTTTCAGCCGCTTCAGGTCGGCCCGCATGTCCGCGGCGTGCTGGTAGCGCAGTTCACGATCTTTCTCCAGCGCCTTGCTAATGATGTCTTCCAGCTTGGGCGGAAGGTCAGGGTTCAGCCGTACTGCTGGAACCGGATCGCGATCCAGAATTTCGTGGGAGACCACTCCCGAGCTTTCTCCGCGGAAAGGCAGCGTGCCGGTGGCCATCTCATACAGCACCGCGCCGAAGGAGAACAGATCGCTCCGTGCATCCAGTTCCTTCGCACGTACCTGCTCCGGCGACATGTATGCGACCGTGCCAAGCGTGGAACCGGGGCTGGTCAGGTGCTCCTCGTTTAGCGTCTCCTGGGCCGTTGGTCCTGCCGCGTCCAATCCTCTGCTGCCCACTGGCATCACTTTCGCCAGCCCGAAATCGAGAATCTTGGCATGCCCACGCTTGGTGATGAAAATGTTCGCGGGCTTGATATCGCGGTGGATGATGCCTTCCGCGTGGGCAGCATCGAGCGCGTCGGCAATCTCGATCGCCAGCCCGAGCAGAACATCGGTATCTATGGGTCTGCCGGCAATGCGATGCTTCAGCGTCATTCCGTCGAGAAACTCCATGACAAGGAAAGGATGGCCATCACGCTGCCCGATCTCATGAATGGTGCAGATATTGGGATGATTGAGAGCCGAAGCCGCCTGCGCCTCGCGCTGAAAGCGCGCCAAGGCCTGGGGGTCTTTGACGACGTCATCGGGCAGAAACTTCAGGGCTACAAATCGGTGAAGGGTTACGTCCTCAGCCTTGTAGACAACACCCATCCCGCCGCCCCCCAGCTTCTCGATGATGCGGTAGTGCGAGATTGTCTGGCCGATCAGATCGAACCTCCTGGGAGCGGAGCAGTTGCCAGCTGCGGCTTTGTCTCTGAACGAAAGCAGGGCCGATTCTACACCAAGGGGCTTCGCGGGATTGTGCCAGGATAACGGGCTACCGGAAGTTAACCGGAGCAAAGCCGACTTGAACGAAGCCGC
>PLHP01000207.1 GCA_003138955.1 Acidobacteriaceae bacterium
AACGTGCTTGAGAAATCTGCGGACCAACTAAAGGACATCGTACTGTCGGAGCGGGCGCAGCGAAGCGGGGCGGAACTTTCGGGTGAGGAAAAGCGGCGAGTGGCGACCGCACAAGCTTGCCGGCTGGAACAGACGCGCGAGCGGGTGCAGCCGATTCTGGCCTCGTTTAACCCGCAGGTGTAAAGGGCACGTAGACTTTCAGGGGAGAGAATATGAAGTTGGTTGAAGGGTTCGACAGCAACTACCGCTACATTCTGGTAGCGGCGCGGCGGGCACGGCAACTGCAAGGCGGCGCACCGCCGGTGATCGATACCGGATCGCGCAAACCCTGCCGCATCGCGCAGGATGAAATCAAGGCCGGCAAGGTGAAATGGCTGATTCCGGAGGTTCCCAAATTGCCGGTAGTGGCTGCAACCGAGACTCTGGACAAGGTGTTCACGGAAGACGCGTAGACACAGCTCGCGTCTCTACTGGGTTTTAGCCGCAGCGAAGACCAGTCGCCAACGCGCGGTCTGCGTCTCGCGCCAGGTTGCGGCATCAATTCTGTAGGCGGGGCTGGGCGTTGAAGCCGTGGCCTCCGTCTTCCTGCTATGAAAATTGCGCTGGGCGTGTCCGGGGGCATTGCAGCTTATAAGGCAGCGGAAATCGTGCGCCTTTTGCAAGACCGCGGCATTCGTGTGCAAGTGGTGATGACGGCTGCGGCCCAGGAGTTCGTTCGTCCGCTGACCTTCGCGGCGCTCTCCGGAGAAAAAGTGATCACCAGCATGTTTGGGTCTGGCTCCGGAGATGAGGCCAACGTCGAGTCGGCGATTGAGCACATTGCGATTGCGCAGGCGATTGATGCGCTGCTGGTGGCTCCGGCCACGGCCGATGTGCTGGCGCGGTTCGCGCAAGGGATTGCCAACGACTTTCTGAGCACTCTTTATCTCGCGACCACCGCTCCGGTGGTAGTGGCTCCGGCGATGAACGTCAACATGTGGAATCACGCGGCCACACAGGCAAATCTGGAAATCTTGCGCAAACGAGGCGTTCGCATTGTGGAGCCCGGCCATGGCTATCTCGCCTGCGGCATGACCGGGGCGGGGCGTCTGGCTGAAAATGAAACGATTGTAGCGGCGGTGATGGAAGCGCTGGGCGCCTCGCAGGATCTGGCGGGCGAAACGGTGCTGGTGACGGCGGGACCGACGCGGGAGAAGATCGATCCGGTGCGGTATCTGACGAACCGCTCGAGCGGGCGCATGGGCTATGCCATTGCGGAAGCGGCGCTCAGGCGCGGAGCACGCGTGCTGCTAGTGAGCGGTCCGACGGCGATCACCGCTCCGGAAGCGGCGGAAGTGACGCAGGTGGAGACAGCGGAAGAGATGCTGGCGGCGGTTTTGAAGTTACTGCCCGAGAGTACCGTAGTGATAAAAACGGCGGCAGTGGCGGACTTCCGGCCGAAAGCGGCGGCGGCGCAAAAAATCAAGCGCAAGGGCGAGATGACGCTCGAACTGGAACCGACCGCGGATATTCTGGCCGAGGTCGCGCGCCGCAAGACTTCCCAGGTTATCGTCGGCTTTGCCGCTGAGACGGAGAACGTGCTGGAGAATGCGCGCAAGAAGCTGGCGTCGAAGTCGCTCGACGCGATTGTGGTGAACGATGTTTCGCGCGAAGGCGTTGGTTTTGATTCCGACCGTAACGCGGCCACGATTATCTCTCAAAGCGAAGTAGTCGAGGTTCCCGAGACCTCGAAATGGGAAGTTGCGCACCGCGTGCTCGACCAGGTCGTAAAGCTGCGGAAGCACCGTAACACGGTTGTTCGGTAGGAGCATTCCGTGAACATCTATTTGTGCAGAGCCTTGGCGCTCGTGTTGTCCACTCTCGTTGCCTCCCAGCAATCAGCCGTTCCGGCGGAAGAGGAGCCGCACCATCATCTGGTGCTGAAAAATGATTCTGTCATGGTCCTGCGGGTGAAGCTTCTGCCGGGTGAAAGCACGCTGTTTCACACGCACACGCACGACCGTGTGACAGTTGATTTGTCCGACACCACCATCACCCGGCAAAAACTGGGCGAACCGGAAAGCGCGCCCGAGGTGACGAAGCCTGGAGACGTCGCGGCGTTGGAGTCGAATGGGCCTTACAACCACCGGGTGCATAACGCCGGCAACGCCGTCTTTGAAGTGTTGGACGTGGAACTGCTTCACCGGCCGGCGAACGCTTCGGGTCCGGCCGCAGCGAAGGTGGAAGCGGAGAATCCCAGCGCTCGGGTTTACAAGTGGACGCTGGCGCCGGGAGCTACGTCTGCAATGCATACGCACGAGCGTCCCTACCTGATTATTTCGGCGACACCGCTGGTGCTGAAGATGACGGATCCAGAAGGGAAGTCGTTCACGCACGAAGTGAAAGCAGGGGACGTGCATTGGGTCGATGCCAAGGTCACGCACGCGCTGGCCAACGAAGGCACGACCGTGGGGCAGGTTGTGGAGATTGAATTGAAGTAGTTTTCCGAGTGCGGCGCGCGGTTTGTTATCCTTATCCGCAATGTCCCGCACTCTTGATCCTGAACTTCGACGCGCGCTTGCGGCGCGCATCCGCTACTACAACGACATGGGAATCTACGATTTCTACCGGCGCCCGCCGTCAGACCGCGCCGGGGAAATTGCGGTTTCGACAAATCAGCCAGAATCGGGAGAAGAGATGAGCCCACGGAAAGCCACAGCAGTCGCGAAGCCGGTTGCGATTCAGGGCGACGAGAATATTTTTGACCTGATCGCGCTGAAGCCCGAGCAGAGTGTGAGCGATCCGGTGCAGGCGCTGAAGATCATCCGCGAAGACCTGGGCGACTGTACGCGCTGCGTACTCCATAAGCAGGGACGAAAGCAGATTGTGTTTGGCGTTGGCAATCCAACCGCCGAGTTGATGTTCGTGGGCGAGGGCCCGGGCGCCGATGAAGACGAAAAGGGCGAGCCCTTCGTGGGGCGCGCCGGGCAGTTGCTCAACAACATGATCAAAGCGATGGGGATTGCGCGCGAGCAGGTCTACATCGCGAACATCGTGAAGTGCCGCCCACCGGGCAATCGAACGCCGGAGCGCGACGAGTGCGAGACCTGCTCTCCGTTTCTGATGCGGCAGATCGCGGCGATCAAGCCGAAGGTGGTGGTCGCGCTCGGAGCGGTGGCGGCGAAGACGCTGCTGGCGATGAACGCCTCGATGATGCAACTGCGCGGGCGCTTCTATGACTTCCGGCCGGCGGGAGTTCGCAGCAACGATCCGAACTGGGACGGATGCAAGCTGGCGGTCACCTACCATCCGGCGTTCCTGCTGCGCGATCCGCGGCAAAAGGGCGAGGCGTGGAAGGACTTGCAGATGGTGATGAAGGAGTTGGGGATGAAGGCGTCAGCAAAGGGCGCGGAATAGGAAGAAAGGGCGGGGACGCGCGACTCTCCACTGTATCCAAATATTTACTAGTTGGTACTGGTACCCCCTCCCCCCTGCCTAGTGGAATCATGGGGTTGGCGGGAATTTTCTTCTTTTGTCTTTGAATCTAAAGGACTTATATTAAAGTATTCCGGAATAAGGACTTAGGGGCAGCTTTCAGCCGTCAGCCGTCAGTAAAACCTGGCTAACGACCGACTGGGACAAGGCCTCCAGGACAGCAACGAATAAGGACAATAAAAGGACAATAAGGACTTAGAGCGATCCTTGGCGTTCCTCGTGGGTTCCCGGTTGCCAGTCGCCAGAAAAAAACTCATACATCGGTCATTTAGAATCATAGGTTTACATGAAAAAACTCTCTAAATCTTTGAGTTTAAACGGCTTATATGTAAAATATTCATAAATAATGACTTGGGGCAGTCGCGTGGCTCCGGCCCCGAGGCGGGCACACCAAACGGAAAGGGTGCGGGAATGATCCGCACCCTTTTCTTACCTGTAAGTCTATTATATCAATTTCTACCTACCCATACCGCCAACTTTTCCAACTTTATATTTCCTGCCGGCTCATTGGCTTACGGGGAAAAACGTCGAAACAGGGGCTTGACAAGATTTGCAAAAATCGAGAGTTGTATCTGCAAGTTTCGCAAAATACTGACCGTGAGGCTTTTCATATCGTCGTCCCTCCAGAGACTCGTACGTCACACTTCCAAAGAGCGTCAAACCGATGGTAGGCAGAATCAGTTGCCACCTCCTCCGCATACTCCAGTAGACGCCGCACGACCGGATCACAGTCGACCCGGGTGTTAGCATTTTCTTTTGCCGGCGAGACGCCGGCGCTACCTCACATGCCCCTCTTCTGCGACGTCGCCCTTGCCGTGCCGCTTGAAATGGTGTTCACCTATGCCATCCCTGCGGGGATGGAGCCGGTGGTTGGCGGGCGGGTGCTGGTGCCGTTCCGGCAGCAACGGCTGTCGGGCATTGTGGTCGAGTTGCATGACCGTCCGCCGCAAGTCATGACTTCTCGAAACACGGCTTCGCCAGTAAAGATCAAGAAGGTGGTCGAAGCGCTCGACCTCTCGCCGGTGCTCGATGAACATTTGCTGAAACTTGGGAAGTGGATTGCCGATTACTATCTCGCGCCGCTCGGTGAGGTGTTTCGCACCATGCTACCGCTCTCCGCCGAGTTTAAACGCTCGATCGCGTATCGCATCACCGATCAGGGGCGGCTGGCGCTGCATCTGGCGGGGATATCGGGGTCTCCGGCGCGTTCGAAGCGCACGCCGGAACAGCAGTTGGTCGAGTTTCGCGTGCTCGATTATCTGGCGGAGCGGGAGAGCGTGCGCGAAGAGAGTTTGCGCGGGGCGACGCGGGTTGGAAGGGCGCTGCTCGCGGGCATGACGCGGAAGAAGTGGATTGCGCGCGAGGATGTATCGGCGGCGCGGGATGCGGCGCGCCTGGTGAAGGTCGCTATCCTGCGCGGGGCCGACGCTGCTCCGCTGGACGGGCGAGGCGCCCGTCCCCATACGAGCACGGCCGGCACTGCCAAGAAGCTCAACGACAATCAGCGGACTCTAATTGAGACGCTGGCTGCTTCCGGCGGCCGCTTGCCCGTCGAAGCGCTGCGCGGATTGGATGTCCCGCGCACTACACTCAGCACGCTGGTGCGGCGCGGGATTATTGAGTTGGTGGATGAGCCGCTGGACTTCACGACTTCCAAACTCAAGCCGCGGCAATCTCCGTTTGAGTTCGAGTTCAGCGCGGCGCAGAAAGAAGCGCTTGGCAAGATTGGCGAGGCCGTGGATTCGCGCAAGTTCGCCGGTCTGCTGCTGCACGGCATCACCGGGTCGGGAAAGACGGCGGTGTATCTCGCCTGCATGCGCCAGGTGCTGGAGCAGGGGCGGTCGTCGATCTTACTGGTACCCGAAATTGGCCTGACTCCAGCGGTGGCGGCGGATCTGCACCAGGTGTTCGGCGACAAAGTTGCGATCCTGCATTCCGGGTTGTCGGATGCGGAGCGGGCGGAGCAGTGGCATCGCATACGGCGCGGCGAGGCGCGGGTGGTGGCGGGGACGCGCTCGGCGGTGTTCGCGCCGGTCAGCGATCTCGCGCTCATCATTGTCGACGAGGAACAGGATTCGTCGTACAAGCAAGAGGAGACGCCGCGCTATCACGCGCGCGATGTCGCGGTGATGCGCGCGAAGATGGCGGGAGCGGTTGTGGTGCTGGGCTCAGCCACACCATCGCTCGAGTCTTACTTCAACGCAAAGAAAAACAAATATGCGCTCGTGGAGTTGCCCGAGCGGGTGGAGATGCGTCCGTTGCCGGAAGTCGAGATTGTCGACATGCGGCTGGAGTTTCAAGAGACGGGACAGGAGCAGGTGATCTCGCGCAAACTGGCGGAAGAAATCCGCGAGCGCCTGGAGAAAAAGGAGCAGGTCATGGTGCTGCTCAACCGGCGCGGATATTCTCCGGTGGTGTTGTGCCGGGCGTGCGGCAAGACGCTGCAATGCGAGAACTGCGCCGTCTCCATGACCCACCACAAGCGCGAGCGCAAGATGGAATGCCATTATTGCGGGCACGTCGAACACATCCCCGACAAATGCGTGCATTGCGGCAGCGAGTACGTGTACTTTGTCGGGACGGGATCGGAGAAGCTGGAAGAGCTGCTGCACGGCATGTTTCCGCAGGCGCGGATCGGGCGACTGGATCGGGACACGGTGCGCGGGCGGGAAGATTTCGAACATGCGCTGAACGCGCTGGATGAAGGCGCGCTCGACATGCTGGTGGGCACGCAGATGATTGCGAAAGGCCACGACATCCACGGCGTGACGCTGGTCGGCGTAGTCGGGGCGGACATGGCGTTGGGCTTGCCGGATTTCCGCGCGGCGGAGAGAACGTTTCAGCTGCTGACGCAAGTGGCGGGGCGCGCCGGACGTGGACAGTCTCCGGGGAAGGTCGTGCTGCAGACTTATTTTCAGGAACACTACGCGGTGCAGTTTGCGGCGCGGCACGATTTTGCCGGGTTCTACGAAAAAGAGCTGCAGTTCCGAGCCTGGATGCACTATCCGCCGTACAGCGCGATTGCAAATGTGCTGATCCGCTCCGAGAAGTTAGACGACGCGCTGACCTGGTCGGGCGAACTCGGGCGCTGGTTCGAGAAAACGCGGCATGAGGGCATTCGCGTGCTTGGACCGGCCGCGGCGCCGATCACACGGTTGAAGCGCGATTATCGCTATCACTTCATTCTGAAGTCTCCCAGCCGCGAGAAAATGAACGCGCTTTTAAGGGCGATGCTTGCGGAAGCGGCGGCGCGAAAAATTCCGCGCACGCAGGTGATTGTGGACGTGGATGCGGTGTGGTTGATGTAGGAGCAGTCGTTGGTCGCTCGTCGTCGGCCGTTCGCGGGGCGTGGAAGATGCGGAGGTTCTTCTTCCCGTGTCAAGCAGGTGATCGTGGATGTGGATGCGGTGTGTCAAGCAATAAGAGAGACTACTTGCGATGCAGCAGGTGGCGAACGCCATCGCGTAGATCGTGCAACGTGTCACGGCTTCCGTCGCGGATTTGTGGCCAGACTTCTCGGCCGGAGCTGTGAGTGAAGGGCGCGGGGGTGAAGGTTAGGACCAGCATCAAAGCGGCGCAGAGTGCGAGGGCGCGGCGGCGGCCAAAGACATCGGGATAGCGCGGGACGCGGGGATGTCTGCCGGTCAAGGCCAACAGCACGGCCCAGAGGAACCAGCCGGTCCAAAGGTATTTTCCGAACGGTATGAGTGCGAAGACAGTGAGCAGCGAGATCCAGCGATGCAGGCGAGGCGAAATGGAGAATATGATGTGGCCGCCGTCGAGCTGGCCGCCTGGTAACAGGTTGAGCGCGGTGGCGAACATTCCGACCCACGCGGCAGCCGCGATCGGATGGAGCGAGAGCGTGGAGAGCGGCACGGCGGGCTGCAGCAGGCGCGCCGCTAGATGGAAGGCCAGCGGAAATCCCAGTTGAATCTCTGACGCCGCGGAACCGGCGATACGATGCGAGAGCGAGAGCCCGTATACCAGAGCAACACAAGCCGGAATGAATCCTGCGATTGGCCCGGCGATTCCTATGTCGAAGAGCGCGGCGCGTGAGGGGATGGGACCCTTTATGCGGATGAAGGCGCCGAGCGTGCCGATCAGGCTGGGAAAAGGCACGAAGAACGGCGGCGTCGCATACACGCGGTAATGGCGGGCGTAGAGATAATGCCCCATCTCGTGCGAGAACAGGATGAACATCAGCGTGAGCGAGAACGGAAGGCCCAGCAGCAGGTTCGCGGGATGGTGCGCGATCCAGCCGATGGGGAACAGAGAGAGTGTGTCGTCACTCAGCGAAAATACCGGAATTTGGCGCAGGAAGTTGGCCTGCATGCGGGCGCCGACCACCGTGGTGCTGAACAGGGTCAGGAGCAGGAACAGCACATAGAGCCACCAGCGCTGGTGCGGCGGGCGGACTACCCAGACCTGGGGCTGAGGCTGTTGTTCCCATTCGAGGGCGGCCGGAAAAGGGGATGTGGGTTCGGACATGAGCGAGGTCAGAGGTTTGAGGTCAGATTGCAGAGGTGCGGGTTTCCTTCTGCAATCTGACCACTCACCTCTGCAATTGTCGCGCAGCTAGTCAATCGACTGCAGTTCCTTGCCCGGCTTGAAGCGCACGGCTTTGCCCGGCGGAATGGAAACTTCGGCGCCGGTGCGCGGATTCCGTCCGATGCCGGTCTTGCGCGGACGCACGTTGAACACGCCGAAACCACGCAGTTCAATGCGGTCGCCGGTGGAGAGCGCCTTCTTCATGCTCTCGAAGACGGTTTCAACGGCGAGTTCCGCCTTGGTCTTGGTGATCCCAGTGCGGTTGACCACTTCATTGATGATGTCGAGTTTAATCACGGCTGTCCCCCGTCTCCCCAGGATTGGTACGCCTCAAGTTATTGATGCTAAGGGAGATAAGCGAGATTGTCAACCGGGTGATCAATCTCGTAATATGGCAGTACCAGCCGAAGCGAATTTGTAATTGGCAATTTGTAATTTGTGATTGAAACCTCCCATCCGGGGTCCCGATCCTACAGCAAAATTACCAATTACAAATTACCAATTACAAATCCCAAGGAGCTTCATGATAAAGAGTGACCGCTGGATCCGGCGCATGGCGCAGGAGCACGACATGATCAATCCGTACTCTGAAAAGCAGGTGAGCGCGGGAGTGATTTCCTACGGCGTATCGAGCTACGGATACGACTTGCGCGTGGCCGACGAGTTCAGGATCTTTACCAACGTCAACAGTACAATCGTCGACCCGAAGCATTTCGACGAGCGCTCGTTCGTGAGCGTTAATGCCGACGTGGCCATCATCCCGCCGAATTCGTTTGCGCTGGCGCGGTCGGTCGAGTACTTCAAGATTCCGCGGGATGTGCTGACCATTTGCGTGGGCAAGTCGACCTACGCACGCTGCGGGATCATCGTGAACGTTACGCCGTTCGAGCCGGAATGGGAAGGCTTTGTCACGCTCGAGATCTCAAACACCACGCCGCTCCCTGCGAAGATCTATGCCAATGAAGGGCTGTGCCAGATCCTCTTCTTCCAGTCCGACGAAGTTTGCGAGACCAGCTACAAAGATCGCAAAGGAAAATACCAGGCCCAGACGGGGATTGTGCTGCCGAAATTGTGAAGGCGGCAGTTAGCCCGAGAGGCTTCTGAAACAGGCACGCTAAATGTGTTATCAGGTTCTTCGGATACGAATGACGGGCCCTCGTAATCCGCCAAGGGCTATGTGCGATCCGGATGCTTGAGATACTCATTGAGTCTCGTGATCTTCTCGACAGTTTCTCCGGCGGCGGGCACCTGCATCGTCGTCGCCCAATCGGAAAATTTCGGAAACGCAGAATCAATGATGGCTCGAAGCGCAGCTCCGGCTTCGCGATGAGCCGAGAGTGAGGCCAGGTAGAAGAGGAACCATACTAAGAGGCCGAACAGCGTGAGCGAGATGGATACCTTCATACTACCTACAGGCAACCGGAACAAGACGAGCGTGTCCTTTAGGTACCCGATCGCAAAGCCGATCAACACGAGGAAGTGCAGCACCGCAACAAGTGCCCCTGCGAACGAAGCGAGCACCATGCTCTCCGCGAATGAGTATTTCTCGTCGAACTCCTTCCGGGTTGCGTCGGAGGCCAGGTTCAAGAAGTGATACCAAAAATCAATTCCGTCGATGCCATAACGGCTCTCCGCGTACAACTCATATGTGGCGATAATATTTCCTAGCCGCGTTGGCCGCTCTAGGGAATATTCCATCGGGCTGCCATCCCGACTCAAGAGAGGGAAGTCCATTAGGTATTCGTAAATTTTAGTCACCTCATCTTTCTCACGACGGCTTAGATCGTCGAACTCACGTTCGCCTTGGATCTTCAACAGACGTTTTTTTTGGCGTGAGAGGCGTGAACGATTGATTTCGCCGGCGAAGGCGGTGAGCCATTCTAGGCGGAATCCCTCGTAGACGTAATATATCCACTGTGTCGCGCTGCTGATACCAAGACCCAGAACAATGATCTCAGCGACAATAAAGGTCGTCGGGCCAATTCCATATAGACTCTGAACTGCGGGCATCCATCGCGAAATGAGAGGATGCAGCCCGGCGCATAGAACGATACCCGGAAGAATGACACGCCGGAAGACGTCGGACGCAAAGGCATCCTCTAGAGGCTTCATCGTCAACCATCAGCCGTTCTTCGGCGGTGGAGGTGGAGGCGGCGGTGGAGGTGGGGACGGAGGGCGCGGGGGGCGATGGGGACCGCCTCCAGGACCGCGATCTTCTCTAACTTGAAATGTTTGAATATCCATCTCAGACCTCCAATGCAGATTTTTTGGCCTGAACCCCAATCACTAACTGATTGAGCGCTACTTCTTCTTTGGTGGCGGGGAAGATTTCGGCGGCTTTGGGGGACGGTGAGCGCCGTCTTTAGTTTTTTGCAATGCCATTTCTACCTCCACCAAGTCCGATGGATGGTGGTTCCGTTGATTACGGTCGGCGATTACGCTCTGCAAGATATCATAATTCGTGCGCCGTGCCAAATATTTTCTAAGACTTTCTACCTCTAGCGCTTTCCGTTCTCGCCTTCCTTGAACATGTACTTGATGGCGGGCTTGTAGATCATCAGGTTGGCGGCGCCGTTGCGGTTCAGCTTGATGCAATGTTTGTCGTACCACTCGATATAGCCGCGGACTTCCTCGCCGTCGCGCAACACGATGACCATGGGAGTCTTGGTTTGCATCTGCTTCTGATAATAATAATTTTCGGCGTTGGTCTGCTCGCTGGGCGCGGCCTTCTTGGCCGGAGCAGCGGATCGGTCACGGTCTCGGTCTCGATCTCGATCTCTATCCCTGCGTTCGGCGGGCGGGTGATTGGGGCCGTGGTTGTTGTGCGCGTGGTCGGCGCGATTGAGGGTCGGGCGGATCAGCTTGCGATTGGCGAAGCTATCCTGATCCGTGGATGGTTCGGCTGGTATGGAGTCGAGCGTATCTTTCAAAATCGCACCACCTGCGCGCCGGGCGGGCAGAATATGCCACAACACTAAAGCCTGTGATTGTGGGTCCAGAGGTGTGAACTGAGGGTTACGGTATCACAGCGGGGAGGGGATGACAATCTTTTGTGCAGTGACTTTGGTGCAACCGCCTGACCATCCGCGCATTTCCCCTGTAGAGACGGTGCCAGCCCCGTCTCCTTTGCACGCGGGGGAGACCGGCAAGCCCGTCTCTACAGCGGAACCGGTCAGCTTACGAAACGCGCTCCAGCGCGGTCGCGAAAGCATCGAGCGAGAGCGAGCGCAGCAGGTTGCGTCGCAACCCGCGCTCGACTTCGCCAAGACCGTCCGCGGCGCGCTGCACCCAAGCGAAGTCGGCTGATTCCGACATTTTCTTGAGTTCGCCCAGAATGTCCGTATTACGCACCAGTTGCCCCGCGCCCGATTGCAGGAACATCAGGTCTTCGAGCAGCGCGTAAAGAGTGCGGAGAAGGTTTTCGATTTTCTCGCGACCTTCGGCGCCGGAACGGTACGTTTCAGTAGTCTTGAACAACTCGGTGTGATCGCCCGTGCCGAGCGCCGATTTCAGCAAGATGAGGGCATGGTTGCGGGCCGCGACGTAGCTTTCCAGATCGAAGGATAAGGCGCGTCCGACGGCGCCTTCGCTGAGGCGCGCGACCAGCGCGCGTTGACGGGCGTTCCAATCGGGACGAAGCTGAGTGAGCCGGCTCTCGATCTCGGTGGCGGCGAGCGCGCCCAGGTTGAAAGTCATCGAGCGGGAACGAATCGTGGGCAGCAATTCGCCGGAGTTTTCGGTGAGCAGAAAAATGCTGGCGAATTCGGGCGGCTCTTCCAGAACTTTAAGCAGCGAGTTGGCGGCCTCTTTCATGAAGGCCGAACTGGTGAAGATGTAAACGCGCTCGCGAGCTTCCGCCGGCCGATAGTAGATGGTCTCAATCAC
>PLHP01000412.1 GCA_003138955.1 Acidobacteriaceae bacterium
AATTCTTCTGACGAGTCAAAAATAAAGACTTCCCGCGTGATGCCTCGTACACACCGAAGGACGGACCGCTGCCCGAGTTCTATGAACCGGTGGAGAGTCCGGCGCAAAACGCGCTCCACGCGAAGGTGCAAAACAACCCATGTGTGAAGTATCCGAGGGTGAAATCTCATCACCCCATTTGGAAGGCGCGACAAGTATCCCTACGTTCTGATGACCTCCAGCCTGGCCGAGCACTGGTGCGCAGGTTCCACTACACGCAATGTGCCGTGGCTGACCGAGTTGGCCCCGGAGCCCGTGGTTGAGATACCGGAGAAGCTAGCCAAGAAACTCGGTATCGACACGGGCGACATGACGAAAGTGAGCTCTGCCCGCGGTGAAATCACGGTGAAGGCCGTGGTCACCAAACGCATGCAGACGCTTCAGATCAACGGCCAGGAGGTAACCACCGTGTGGATGCCCTACAACTGGGGCTTCAGCGGGTTGAACACCGGTCCGAGCACGAACTACATCACCATTGATGCCGTCGATCCGGGTGCGGGCACGCAGGAAACCAAGGCGTGCCTGGTCGATGTGGCGCGTGTGGGCCGAGTAGAAGGAGGCAACCGTGGCTGAGGCAACCTTAATTGACACTACCAACTGTATCGGCTGCCGCTCCTGCCAGGTCTCCTGCAAACAGTGGAACGACCTGCCGGGCGTGAAGACCAAGGCGCCGGAAAAAGGCCTCGGCTTTCAGGAGCCGAAGGTGCTTTCCGCCAAGAGCTATGTAGTCGTCACCGACTGGCTGGTGGATGATTCCAAATCTTCCACCGGCTTCAAGCAGATTTTCGCCAAGCGCCAGTGCATGCATTGCGAGGACCCGGCTTGCGCTTCGGCTTGTCCGGCTACCGCCTTGCACAAGACGCTGGAAGGCCCCGTGGTTTACGACAAGTCCAGATGCATAGGCTGCCGCTACTGCATGTGGGCCTGCCCGTGGGGCGTTCCAACGGCGGAGTGGGATTCGCTGAACCCATCGATCCGCAAGTGCACGAATTGTTACGACCGTCTGGCGGCTCAAGTTCCTGAGACGCGCAACGGAGTGGCGCTGACGGCCGAAGAGCAGAAAGGCTACGGGGCCAAGCATTCTGAACCGGCCTGTGTAAAGCAGTGTCCGGGGGGCGCCCTGAAGTATGGCGAGCGCGACGCATTGCTGGCTGAAGCCAAACTGCGCATCAAGAACCACCCCGGCAAATACGTCAATCACATCTATGGCGAGCACGAAGCGGGCGGCACCGGCATGTTGTATCTGGCCAGTGCACCGTTCGAAGAACTTGGGTTCCCGAGGGTGCAGTCGGAGCCAATCCCGCATTTGAGCGCGATCGCTCTCGGCTCGGTGCCTCCGGCGGTGGTAGGTGTGGGCGCTGTGCTGGGGGGCACCTTCGCCCTGAACAAACGGCGCGAGGAAGTCGCCAAAGCAGAAGCAGTAGAGAAGAAGGTGAAAGTCACACCGGAGCGCCACACAGAGTTCGCACCCGTGGCCGACAAGGTTTTTTCGCCAGTCAACAAACTGCTGATGGCTTTGATTGGCTTTGGCGGGCTTTGCTTTATCCTCCGCTTCCTCCTTGGTCTGGGCCACTCGACCGGCCTGTCGGACACCTGGGCCTGGGGCTTGTGGATCGTCTTCGACTTCTCGTGGATCGCCATTGCGGCCGGTGCGTTTTGCACGGCTGGAATCATCTACGTGCTGAGGCGGCACGATCTCTACTCCATTGGGCGAACGGCTGTACTCATGGGTTTCCTGAGTTACACGTTCGTCGTCGTTACTTTGTTGGCCGATCTGGGCTTACCGTGGCACTTCTACTCGCTGGCCATGTACAAGCCCAAACACTCGGCGATGTTCGAAGTGTCCTGG
The DNA here is from genome assembly GCA_003138955.1 of Acidobacteriaceae bacterium. Lineage (GTDB taxonomy): Bacteria > Acidobacteriota > Terriglobia > Terriglobales > Acidobacteriaceae > Acidiflorens. The sequence goes on from PLHP01000412.1 coordinate 1,889, forward strand.
TGTATCGCACTGTACTTGACGGTCTTACTACTGGAATTCCTGCCTGTGCCGCTGGAGTGGTTCGGGCTGAAGAGATACCACGACCTTTGGACAAAGTACGCCGGGGCCTACGTGCCGTTTGCCATTGCGCTCTTTGTCTTCCTGCTCTCCCGCAATCTGGTGTGGGTAGGCTTGGCCTTTGTGGTATTCGCCGTACTGGCCTGGCTCTTCCGCACCAGAGAAGGGCAGAAGCCGGAGCCGATCATGCTCGCGATAGCGGCCATCACCTTCTCCACCATGCACCAGAGTTCGCTCGGTTCGCTCTACCTGCTGATGCCGGATAAGCTGAGCCATCTCTGGTGGTCGCCGATCATGCTCGTCTGCTATTTCCTGTCGTCCATCGCGGCCGGAACTTCGCTGATGATTCTGATCGAAATGTCGATCGCCAAGGGATACAAGCGCGCGCTTCGCATGGATCAGCTTGCCGCGATGGGCAAAATCTCTTTCTGGGCGCTGCTGGTTTACCTGGTTGTCCGCCTCGGCGATGTGGCAATGCGCGGCAACCTCGGCCTCGTCAGCGGCCGGCAAGGAGTTTCGTTTATTGCCGAAATAGGACTGATGGGATTGTTATCGCTGCTGATGCTGGGGCTCAGTAAGGTGCGTCAGAGCCCGAGAGCACTGGGAATCGCGGCTGCTCTGGTCGTCGCCGGAGTTATCTGGAACCGCTGTAACGGTGTTATCTACGGCATGAGCCTGAAAGGCCCGTTGCCGCAGATTGCTCCGCTGCACTATATGCCGACCATAATCGAATGGGGTATTTCAATCGGCATGATTGCAGCTACTATCCTCCTCTTCAAGATGGGTGCGATGTTCCTGCCCATCCTGCCGAAGGAAGAAGTGGTTGCTGCCCAATAGGCCCCAAGTCTTAAGCTCGAGGTCTGACGGTTAATGGTTGGCCTGCTTTCCTCTGTGTACCTCTGTGTCCCTGTGGTTCAACAAAAGTCTTTACCACAGGGTACACAGAGGTACACAGGGGAAAGCGAAATCTGGGACGGCCGTTTTTCTTGCCACCACAGGGGTCACAATTTCGGAATACCATGACACACATGAACTCTAACGAGCAGCGTTCTACCGAAGAGCAATGGATTGAAAGCCACCCGTACATGCAAAAGGTGGCCAAGTTCCAGCGAATCGTACGGGGAGTATTCGACGGTCTATCTGCCAGCCCAGTCGCCATGCCGCGTTGGGAGAGCTACTCGGTTGACTATGAGACGGGTGTGCCACTGCTCCTTAGTCAGGTAGCTGGCTTGGACTTTACGAATTCGGCCTCCGACTCGTTGGCTGCGGCGGTCGACCGGCTTCGCGAGTCGCCGTTGCCCGAGCAGTTGACTGAGCATCTTCAGAATTTGCGGGAATTCATATTCGACTCGGAAGACAATCGTCGTCAGGCCATCGAATGGCTCGTTACGGGCACGCCCGAGAACTTCAGCTTCCCTGATGTTGGCTTGTTGCGCTTTCTCGGTTGGGAATCCATTGCTCGCTCGTTGCGTCCGGTGCTCGCAGAGTACGCTGGGCGGCGCGACGAGGATTCCTGGATGCGGGGATATTGTCCGGCCTGCGGCGCACAGCCCGTGCTTTCGCAGCTCTCCGGCGACCCGAATGCGCGCCAGCGGCGGTTGGCATGTGGATGCTGTCGCTCAACCTGGCAGTTCCGCCGCATCGGTTGCCCGTTCTGCGCGAACGAGAACTCCGACCGTCTGGGGATCCTGGTCGTCGAGGAAGAACCGTTCCTTCGGCTCGACTTCTGCCGCGATTGTTCCGGATACCTGAAGACCTATACTCAATCCGGAGATGAGGAATTCTTTCTTTCCGATTGGAGCACGCTGTACTTGGACGTTCTTGCCCGTCAGCAGGGATTACAACGCAAGGGCGTTTCGCTCTACGAAATCTAACGACCAACGACTAAACTCTACCCTCCAATATGCACCATCGTCCGCGACGCCGGTACAAATCCCAGCTCCCCGATGTGGTGCCGCTCTTCTTTCTTCTCCACCACGTTCACGATGAACTCCGTGAGCTTCTCATCCGTCGCGCCGCGCCGCATCAACTCATGCAGATCGTGATCCCACACAGAAAATAAACACGTCCGCAGTTTGCCATCCGAGGTGATGCGAATCCGGCTGCAATGTCCGCAGAACGGGTGTGACACCGGCGCAATTATCCCAATTTCGCCCACGCCATCGGAGAAGCGATAGCGCCGCGCCGTCTCACTGCGCTCGTGCGCGATCTCCTCCAGCGGCAGATACTCCGACATGCGGGAGACGATCTCATCCAGAGTAACCACAATCTCCGGTGTCCAAACGCGGTCCTCTTCGAGCGGCATGAATTCGATAAAGCGCACCACCACTTGCTCTGTGCGCGCGAACATCCCGAACGGAATAATCTGATCTTCATTGAAGCCGCGCAGCAGCACACAATTGATTTTCACCGGATCAAGCCCCGCCTGCCGCGATGCGCGCACAGCCGCCAGTACGCTCTCGTATCCATTCGGCACGCGAGTGATGCGCGCAAACCGCTTCGGATCCACCGCGTCCATGCTGATCGTCACGCGATCGAGTCCAGCGTCTTTCAGCGGCCGTGCGATCTCAGCCAGCAGATGGCCATTCGTCGTCAATGCAATTTCAGGCTTCTTGCCATGTGCGGTGCGCAGCTTAGCGAGGTCGCGAACAAACTCCACGATGCCTTTGCGCAGCAAAGGCTCGCCACCTGTCAGGCGAATCTTCGTGATCCCAAGCCCAACCAGGATGCGAGCCATTCGCAGATAATCGTCGAACGGAAGCTCCGCATAAGCCGCCCCGTTCGTCCCCGTCCGGCAATACACACACTTGTAGTTGCAGCGGTCGGTAATCGATATCCGCAGGTCCTGAATCGAGCGCCCGAAATTGTCAGAAAGCTTCGGCATTAGCAATTAGCTGTTGGCTCTTAAACGTTAGGGGAGCTCTGCCCAAGCCGTTTCCCGAACCGCTTTGAAATGGGTATGGCTTCAGTCATGCCCCCGCTTCGCATCATGGCCTCGCTTTAGCGATGCCGCACGCTCTGCGAAATCAGCCGCCCCTTTAGGGGCTGCTCGTCGTCCGAATTTGTTCGTGTGGAGAAAACCCGGAGGAGTGACCCAGCGAGCGTTTCCTTTCCAACACGGGAGGCGCGGACGTTTCCATCCGCACCCTCGAATCGCACCTCGTCCAACCGCCGCGACCCTCGCCCCCGCCGCCAAGAAATCTCTCAGGCTGCGGGGATCGGAAGCTCTGTCATTATTATACCCATAGTGCTGGCCGCCCATTGAGGTCGGATAACGGGCAACCCCGGAAGTTATGAACGTGGCGTTTTTGGGGGCGAAGAGCTAAAATCTGAGAGTTAACAACTGACAGCTAAGAACTCAGCCTCTTCGCCATCGAACAATAAATCTCCACCGCTTCCCGTAGTTGTGCTTTCTCCACAAACTCGCCCTCCGTGTGTGCCACGTGAATCGAGCCTGGACCGAGCAGAAGCGGCTCGCCCCAGTTCGTAAGGGACGGGACATCGGTCGTGAAGGCCGCGACCATTGTCGGCAGACCGTCCAGCGTCCGCAACCGCAGAAACGGAGTCTCGCGTGTGAAGCGAACCTCGGCGAGCGCGCCGACGGTCTCTGTAATCTCATGGCGCAGCGCGTCCGCCGGGCCAACCAGGCGATAAAAAAGGTTAGCCTTGGCAAAATCGGGAATCACATTCGGCGCCCGCCCGCCCTGAATTAAGCCGACGTTCTTTGTGCAAGGGCCCACGTCGGCGNNGTGGGCTCGCCGTTAATCATGAAGCGCGCGCCCAGCGCTTGCTGGTTGGCCACCCTCGCGCCGATCGAGTCCCGCTCCTCGCCAACCAGAAACAGCAGCCCGACGAAAACGCCTGCCCCACGCAGGTTCTCCGCCGCCAGAATCTCGGCTGCAATAATCCCCTTGGCGTCGCAAGCTCCGCGCCCGTAAATACGCTCATCATCTTCGGACGATGCAATGAACGGCGGCACCGTATCCATGTGCGTAGAGAAAAAAACCTCCGGACGCGCATGCCCCGGCCACGCAGCCAACACGTTCGCGCGCGCACCTTCGACCGGCATTTTGCGAGCTTCCATCCCGCGTCGCCGCAACTCGTCGCAAAGAAAATCTCCCACCCCGCTCTCATTCGGAGTGATGGATTCAATATCGATCAGACGGCGGGTAAGCGCAAACAGGTCCATGCAGGAAAAGAGTAACAGTCGATAGTGGATAGTGAATAGTGAATCGTGAACGGATGGTGTGGCAATCTCTCAATTCGCCGACCATTCAGGACGACTATCCACTGGCCACTGTTGTACTCTGATTCCGTGCTCCCCGAAACCTCCAGCATCCGGTCGCTGTTCCTCACCGGACCCGTCGGACGCCTGGAAGCTCTCCTCAACGCCGGATCGCCCACCGCGACGCACGCCGCCGTGGTGTGCCATCCGCATCCGCTCTACGGTGGAACGCTGCACAACAAAGTCGTCTTCCACGCCATGAAAGCGCTCAACGGCTTCGGATTCCCGGTGCTCCGCTTCAACTTCCGCAGTACCGGCCTGAGCGAAGGCGAGCACGCCAGCGGCCTGGGCGAAGTGGAAGACGTGCGCGCCGCCCTCGATTGGCTCGAGCGCGAATTCACTGTGCCCGTCATCTTCGCCGGTTTTTCCTTCGGCGCCGCCGTCGGATTGCGCACCGCCTACGCCGATGACCGTGTAAGTGCGCTCATCGCCCTCGGCCTGCCGCAGTCGCCGTCGCAGATCGAATTGAAGACCGCGTCTACGATTTCGAATTCCTGCGCGAGTGCCTCAAGCCCAAACTCTTCGTCAGCGGCTCGCGCGATCAGTTCGGTCCCGCCGGAAAGCTCGAAGCGCTCGTTAACACTTTCGCCGACCCCAAGAAACTGGTCCGCATTGACGCCGGAGATCACTTCTTCGAAGGAAGACTCAAGGAGATGCGCCTCGCGATCGAAGATTGGGTCCGCGAGACCCTGCTCGCAAGAGCCACCAGCGACTAACAGGGAACAATGAACGGCGCCCTCCCGACGAGCGAACGACGAACGTAGTTCCTTTATAATCCCCACCATGCCCCCGATCTCGCCCGCACGCGACGAGCAATTCCGCCGCATGCGCGACGTCGCCCGCGAGATATTCACCTCCGTGCTCAAGAACGCCTCCATCGAAAACGCCTTCGCCCGCAACGTGCACTGCGAGCGCCGTGTCCTGCGCATCGGCGACGACCTGCACCATCTCGATTCCTACCAGCGTGTCTTCGTCGTCTCCATCGGGAAGGCGGCACACACCATGGCCGCCGCTCTCGAGGCCCAAGTCGGCAGCGGACTCGAAGGCATCGTCGCATCATCCGTCGAACCGGCCAGCCAGGTGCGCGGCTTCCGCTATTTTCGCGGCGGCCATCCCACGCCTACCGCCGAATCCATCCACGCCGCCGACGCCATCCTCAAGTCGCTGACTTCTCTCGACGCCGCTTCGCTCGCCATCTTCATGATCTCCGGCGGCGGCTCTTCCATCGTCGAAAAGCCCGTCGTGACTATGAATGACGACGAAATCTCGCTGCCCGACCTCGCCGCCACCTACCGCACGCTCGTGCACTCCGGAGCACCCATCGCCGAGATCAACGCCATCCGCAAGCATCTTTCCTCCGTGAAGGGCGGACGCGTCGCCCAGGCAGCCTATCCCGCTCAGCAGGTTTCGATTCTCGTCTCCGACGTGCCCGACGATACCCCCGACGCGCTCGCCTCCGGTCCGACCATGCCCGATTCCACTTCTATCCACGACTGCGACCGCATCGCCGCTAAATACAACCTCATCGATCAGTTCCCCAAATCCGTGGCCGAGCTTTTCCGTCAGCATGCTCTCGCTGAGACGCCCAAATCCGACGACCCCGCTTTCGTCCGCGCTCGCTGGTGGACTGTGCTCTCGAACAAAGTGGCCATTGATGAAGCTGCCGTAGCCGCCACCCGCGCCGGTTTCGCCGTTGAAGTCGATAACTCCTGCGACGACTGGCCCTACGACAAAGCCGCCGCCTACTTGCTCAACCGTCTGCGCGAACTGCGCCGCACCGTATCGCACGTGTGTCTGATCTCCGGCGGCGAGGTGACTGTGGCCGTCCGCAACGGTGGCATCGGCGGACGCAACCAGCAGTTCGTCCTCTCCTGCGCCGAACAAATATCGGGAGAAGACGTTACCGTGCTGAGCGCCGGCACCGACGGTATCGACGGCAACAGCCCTGCCGCTGGTGCGGTAGTCGATGGCAGTACCATCTTTCGTACCGGCAGTGGTGGGGGCGATGCCCGCGCCGGTGGCGCCGAAGCCGTGCGGCAAGCGCTCTCCGGCTTCAATGCCTATCCTCTTTTCGACGCGCTCGGCGACACGGTCATCACCGGCCCCACCGGAAATAATCTTCGCGACCTTCGCATTCTGCTGGCTTACTAATCCGCCGAACCTTCCGATCGATAAAAAGGTTCGCTAAATATTCGCCTTCATGTGGAGGTCCGTACTTCCGCGCCTCGAAGTTAGCATTACGATAACGCCCGCCAGTTCATTTTCTTCCAGCGACCGTAAATTCTTGTAAATCTCCCTGCCTGCGGCATCGTCGTACTCCTGTTGTGCATCCAATGTCTTGAATTAAGACCAGTACCGAGGAGGTTTCGATTGAAACGGACATTTCGCATCGCTATGCTTTTGACGTTTGCCTGCGTTGCTCTGGCGGCGCTCTCGAACTTTGCACAGGCTCAGAAGATCGACGTTGCGTTCGGCGTCAGCACGACCTTAGCGCCGGGTGCCAGTTTCGTGGACGGCGCTGAAAGCGCCCCGTCGCTCGCCGGTGGGGCCTTTCCCGGCTTTAGCGGCGACGTGCTCTTCTGGCGCAACCTCGGCTTTGGAGCCGAAGTGTTCTGGAGGGCCGGCAGCGCCAGTTGCTCAGAGTCCATCTGCGGCTTCGAATCGGGCATCAGCTATCGCCCGGTGTTCTACAACTTCAACGCCGTGTACTC
>PLHP01000406.1 GCA_003138955.1 Acidobacteriaceae bacterium
TGCGCCCTGCCGGGCGCACCAATCAAAAACGGCCGCTTGCGCGGCCGTTTCCTGGGCTCCTAAACTTTCCGGGCACAGCCTGGTTCAGTACAAATGGAAATTTACTTCGACGTTGATCTGCACAGCTACCGGCTTGCCATCTTTATAAGCCGGCTCGAAGATCCAGGTTTTTACAGCTTCGATGGCCTTTTCATCCAGACCCAATCCTAAGGTGCGAGCCACCCGAATATCGCGCGGCTTACCATCGGGACCGACGATCAGCCACAATACGACTGTACCCATGTGCTTAACTTTGCGGGCTTCCTCGGAATACTCCGGGTCCGGCGCATAAATCTGTTTCGGAGCGGAAACACCGCCGCCAACGTGGAACGCTCCACCACCGGTGCCGCCGCCGTGACCAGGGCCGAATCCGGGACCTTCGCCCGAACCGACGCCGCCGCCGCTACCGGAGCCAATGCCGCCGCCGGAGCCTGTTCCATTCGAAGGCACAGACGGCAGATGCGAAAGCGGATTGCCCAGGTCGGGCAGGTTCGGCTGCTGCAGGTGAATGTCGGGGGGAACCACGATCGTCGGGGCGATCGGCAGCTTCGGATCCTGGTTGCGCACCACGACCATGGGCGGAGTGAACTGCTGCATCGACTGCTTGGGCAAACGGCCTGCCGATGCCTGCAATTTGTCGCGATCGCCACCACCGCCCCCGCCGCCGCTCACGCTTTTCGAAGGCGGCAACACGGGAAGGTCATCGGGCGCGATCAAATAGACGGTTTCTTTCGGCTTGGCGACTTCGACGATCCTCCGTCCCACGTAGGTGGCGGCAATGATGAGGGCCAGTGCCAGTACGTGGATGACGGTTGAACCGAACGCTCCGCGTCCCTTGTAGTTGTAGAAGCCCCAGATGTCGCGCACCGGGACGGGCTTCGAGGTCAGGACGAGCGGAGGAAGTTTCTTGGGGAAGAAGAAATCGTCAATATTGCGGAACAGGGATTTCCACAGAGGGTCGTCCAGAGTCTGATTCTTTAGCAGAAGATGCAGTTCCGGTTCTGGACCCAGCGCTTGCGGATTCTGCGGTGTTTCGAATTCTGACATATTTTCCCGAGCAGCAGCCCCACGTTCACGATATGACGAGTCGCTGATTTAGATGCGCTAGCGCTCCTCACGGCCTGCAAAAAAGTTGGCTTGCAAAATGGGCGAACCTTGGCGCGCCGTAGTTCCCCAGTGAATTAGATGCGTCCAGGTTTCGATCTGGTGAAAATTGTACACGCTTTTCCCTTACCCGAAATAGTACTTTTTGCATTCGCGCCCAAGTGAGGCAGCCCCCAATGGACGCGTCCTTTGACGCTCCCTATATATAATTAAAAGATTCAATCAGTTGGGAGAACGTTGCCAGTGCCGATGGATTTGAAATCTACCATCAATTTGCCCAAAACCGACTTCCCCATGAAGGCGAACCTGCCTCAGAATGAGCCCAAAATGCTGGAGCGCTGGGAGCAGATGGGCCTCTATGAGCGCATTCGCCAGGCAGGTAAGAGGAAGACAAAGTACATCCTGCACGACGGGCCGCCCTACACCAGCGGACCTATCCATCTGGGCACGGCGATGAACAAGTGCCTCAAGGATTTCATCGTCAAATCCAAAACCATGGCCGGCTTCGACGCGCCCTACGTGCCCGGCTGGGACTGCCACGGCCTGCCCATCGAAATCAAGGTCGACAAAGAACTCGGCGGCAAGAAGCTCGAGATGCACCCTACCGACGTCCGCGCCGAGTGCCGTAGGTACGCGCAGAAATTCCTCGATCTGCAGCGCCAGCAGTTCAAGCGCATCGGCGTCTTTGGCCGCTTCGACAAGCCGTATGCCACGATGACGCCGCAGTATGAGTCGGTGGTGCTTCAAACCTTTTTTTCGTTTTATGAAAATGAGTTTGTCTATAAGGGCCTGCGCGCCGTCTACTGGTGCATGCACGACGAGACCGCGCTCGCCGAAGCCGAAGTTGAATACGAGAACCACACCAGTTCGACCGTTTGGGTGAGATACGCGCTGCTCGACGATCCCGCAAAACTCGACGCCGCGCTGGCCGGCAAGAGACTTTTCACCATCATCTGGACGACCACTCCCTGGACGCTGCCCGCTTCCATGGCCGTGGCTTTCCATCCCAACGAGGAATATGTAGCTCTGGAATCCGGCGGCGAGGCCTACATCGTTGCTTCCAAGCTCGCCAAAGACGCCGCCGAGAAGTGCGGCCTCGTCAACCCGCGCGAGCTCGCCCGCTTCCCCGGACGCAAACTCGAGCGCCTCAACTTCCAGCATCCTTTCCTCGACCGCAAGGTTCTCGGCGTGCTCGCCGACTATGTCACCATGGACACTGGCACCGGCGTCGTCCACACCGCGCCCTCGCACGGCGCTGAAGACTTCGCCACCGGCGTGAAGTACGGCCTCGACGCCACCAGTAACGTCGACGAAAAAGGCATACTGCGCAACGGCCTGCCCGAATACGATGGCATGCGCGTTTGGGATGCCAATCAGCCGATCATCGACCTGGTCAAAAGCCGCGGCGCTCTGCTGCACACGGAAAAAACCGAGCACTCTTATCCCCACTGCTGGCGCTGTCACAATCCCGTGATCTTCCGCGCCACCGAGCAGTGGTTCATTTCCATGGAAACGCCCATGCCCGGCGGTAAGGGAAACGAAGACACGCTGCGCACGCGTACGCTCAGCGAGATCAAGAACGTCAAATGGGATCCGGCTTGGGGCGAAGAGCGCATGTCCAACATGATTCAAACCCGCCCCGACTGGTGCATCTCGCGCCAGCGGGTGTGGGGTGTGCCGATCGCCGTCTTTCTCTGCGGAGGGTGCGGCAAGCCGCTCAACGACCACGCCATCAATCGCAAGGTCGTCGAGCTATTCGCCCGCTCCGGCGCCGATGCCTGGTTTACCTCCGAGTCCGACACCATTCTTCCCGACGGAACAAGATGCCCGAATTGCGGCGGCGCTAAGTTCGAAAAGGAAACCGATATCTTCGACGTCTGGCTGGAGTCCGGCGCCAGCTATTTGGCGCTAGTTGCGGCCGAGCCCGAGTATCCTTGGCCCTCCGATCTCTACCTCGAAGGCGGCGACCAGTACCGCGGATGGTTCCAGTCATCGCTGCTCTGCGCCATGGGCGCGCGCGGCACGCCTCCTTATCGCGGTGTCGTCACACCCGGCTGGACGCTCGACGAAAAAGGCCAGGCCATGTCAAAGTCGCGGGGCAATGATGTGGACCCGGTTGACATCGCCAACCGCCTCGGCGGGGAGATCGTGCGGCTGTGGACTGCATCTGTCGACTTCCGCGAAGACGTTGTCGGCTCGGAAGCACTGATGCAGCGCGTGGGCGAAAACTACAAGAAGATTCGCAACACGTTCCGGTTCATTCTTGGAAATCTCGATGGATTCGATCCCATAAAGGATGCGGTCGCGTTCGACGAGTTGCAGCCGCTCGATCGATACATGCTGCGGCAGGCGGTGGAAGTATCGGCGGAAGTGCAGCGCTCGTATGAAGAGTTCGCGTTCCACAAGATCTATCATCGCATCAACAATTTCTGCGGCGTGGAACTGAGCGCTTTCTATTTTGACGTATTGAAGGACCGGCTCTACACTTCGGCGTGCAAATCGGTGTCGCGCCGGGCGGCGCAAACTGCGATCTGGCGCATCGGCGAAGCACTGGTGCGGTTGCTGGCGCCGATCCTGAGCTTTACTTGCGAAGAAGTTTGGCGGTATTTGCCGCCAGTCGAGGGAAGACTGGAGAGCGTTCACCTGACGACATTCCCTGCGGCGGGTGACTTGTTGGGCGCGAACGACGTTGCGGTCGCTCCTGACCCTACGCAAGCTGACGACTGGAAGACGGTGCTGGCCGTGCGCGAAACGGTGCTGAAAGCGCTGGAAGAGGCGCGCAACCAGAAACTGATCGGAGGCAATCTGCAGGCGGAGGTCACGCTGACGGCAGTTGATCCGGCGTTCTCCGTGCTGGAGCGCTTCAAGAGCGAGTTGCGCTACTTCTTTATCGTCTCTGCCGTCGAGGTGAAAAAAGGATCGGGGAATGGAGACTCGCCGGTTGCGGTGCAGGTCGGCAAAGCTCCCGGACTGAAGTGCGAGCGCTGCTGGAATTTTTCGACACGCGTGGGCGAGGACAAAGACTATCCGACGGTGTGCGAGCGTTGCAGCGCCGTGATCAAAGAGATCGGCGGGGAAAGTGGCGGGGCGTGACCGCGGCTTCCGCAAACACGATAAGCTATAGACTCAGAAGATAAAGTGGGAAAGTTTTTGGGGACATGCGCAAATATCATTTCCTGATCGCGTTGTTCGTGGTCGCTCTCGATCGCGTCACTAAGTGGACGATCGCGCGCCGGCTTTCCTTGCATGACAGCATCCCGGTCATTCCCGGATTTTTTCGCATCATCCATGCCGAGAACCCGGGCGCTGCGTTTGGTATCTTTGCGGATTCTCCCTCGGGATGGAAAGTCGGCCTGCTGATTTTGTTTTCTGTGATTGCGCTGCTAATCGTCTCTGCGCTGCTCTGGAAGAACAGCCATAGCATGACCTCGACTGGAATCGGGCTGTCGTTGATTCTGGGCGGCGCGATCGGCAATTTATGGGACCGCCTCATCAGCCGGCACGTGGTCGATTTTCTGCTCTTCTATATAGGCCCGCACCAGTGGCCGGCCTTCAATGTGGCCGACAGCGCCATTGTGGTGGGAGCGGGGCTGCTGGTGTTTGAGATCGTGTTTACCAAGTCGCCCAGCCAACAGTCGGCGTAGATATTGGCGGAATTAATATGGCCCCGCCCATTACCAAACCATCTTCAGGCTGGCGGCACGGATGCGCCTGTCCCGGCTGATAACTGGCACATCGAAATAGACGGCAGTGCCCGCCACCATGCGGTCTGGCATGTCGGGGACTTCAGCGCGTGGCACTTGCCGCATGGCTTGCACAATAGCAGCGGTAAAAGCGGCTTCGGTAAAAACGTGTTCGGGGTCGGCGGGGGCTTGCGTCAATTCTTCATACGCCGACGGTGGCAAACGGTTTTTCTCGATCAAATAAACCACTTCCGCCAAACTTATGGATGAAATGGCGATCTTGCGTCTTGCGGTCGCCGCATCGTTGATAAAGGCTTCGGCGGCTACCGACAGTCTCTTGTCGTCGAACAAATGCCAAAGGGCCGTGTGGGTATCGGCAACGCCAGCGATCGTCAAAAATCTTCACCGAAGTTCCGGAACATATCGGCGCGGTTGGCGTCGATTTCCTCGGCAGATGGAGCCTGCCCGTATTTAGCGAACATGCCGCGCCCCGTCTTGAACGGAATCCCCGATGATTGGCCTTCGAGTGAGGACGCGAGATCACGTTCAAGAACCTCACACACATAACCGGCGGGCGAAACGCCATGGGCGTTGGCCTGAACCTTCAGGGCCGCTTCAAGCTTCTCTGGAAGTTCAATCATCATGGCTACTTTCCTTTCTCTATGACCAATTGTAGCGATTTGCTTGCCGTGGTCAAACGCGAAAAACAAGGCAAAACGCACTCGAAAAGAGCCAGTTTTACTGAAAACTGATGACTGAGAGCTGATCCGCTACGGCGTGCCGTAAAGCTGGCGGTACACATTTGCATTACGCAGGATGGCTTGCACGTATTCTCGGGTTTCGGTGAAGGGGATGGACTCGACGAACTCCTGCGGATCGCGGTAGTGGCCTTGTCCCAGCCAATCTCCTACACGGTCGCTGCCGGCGTTGTAGGCGGCTAGCGCGTACTCGAACTGTCCGTTGTACTTGTCGACCATGTCTTTGAAGTAGCGCGTGCCGAGTTCGAGATTTACGGCTGGCGTGTATAGTTGCGGGGCGCTGTATCCCTTGAGCTTGACTTGTTTGGCTACCGTCTTGCCGGTCTTCGGCAGAAGCTGCATCAGGCCCACGGCGTTGGCTCGGGAGAGAGCCAGTGCGTTGAATTCGGACTCCTGGCGGATTAGCGATGCGACCATGTAGGGATCGAGTCCGTTGAGCACGGAATATTTTCGCAGATCGGGCCAGTAGGCCTTGGGAAAAAGCGCTTCCCAGTAGGGGCGCGGCAGATCGGGAATGTCGACGGCGAAATAGTTGGGGGTCGAGCGCTTCATGATTTCGATGGCGCGATCGTAGCGGCCGCCGTCCTGATAGACGCGGGCCATTTCGGGGGGCGCCCAGCTTCCACCTTCCTGGCTGGCGGCGGCCTGCAACTCGCGCACTGCCATATCCGCGAGGCCGCCGTTTGAGAGCAGACGCGCTCTGGCGACGCGCAGGTTGTCGTCGGGAGGGTCGGTGGCGGTAATTTTCCCGGCGGTTGACAGCGAAGGAACGCGATCGAGCAGCGCGTAGTGCGGCGGAGGTTCGGTTGCGCTTCCTTGCGACACGGCGCCTCCGGCCGGCAAGCCTTTCAGTCGCTGCCGGCCGAATTCCGCGTAGTAGTAGTTGTGAAAGCGGTCGGAGAGTTTCTGATAAAACGCCCGCGCCATCGCCGGGTTGTGTTCTTCTTCGGCGAGACGCGCACGCCAGTAGAGCGCGGCGGGAATTTCCGCGGAATCGGGATAGAGCGCGACTTGATTTTCGAAACCTCGCCGCGCCTCATCGTTTCGGCTTTGCCGGAACGCCAGCCATGTAGCCTTCCAGTGCGCGTAGGATGCGCGCCCGCCATTTGGAAAGCGCTGCTGCAACTCACGGAAGTAATCGATGGCGCGATCATAGTCGCGCTTCAGCAGGTACATGTTTCCGGCGGAAAGCAGCGCTTGTTCGAGCCACGGGCTTGAGGGTCCAAATTGCCGCAGTTCGTTGAGCGTCCGTTGTACGGCCTCTTCATCGCTGGTGGAACGCTCGGTCTCACTCAGCAGGTAAAGGCGCTGGGCTTCGGCGTCGCCCGTCTGCGCTCCCATGGCCAGCAGAATCTGGCGCGCGTCGTGGCTGCGGCCGCTTTTTTCCAGCGCTCCCGCCAGTGCCANNGCTTGGCTTTGAACAACAGATCGGCGCGGGTGCGGCGCTCGGCGATGGAGCCGGAGATCCCGAATCTGTGCAATTCCGCTCCCGCCACATCCGCCTCGAAACTGGTCGGAAGGTTGAAGTAGACGTTACGGAAAGCGCTCGCTGCCTTCTTAGTCTCGCCGGCTGCTTGGTAGGCGCGCCCAATCGCCAGTTCAATATCGCTGCGCACGGGAGCGCGGTCTTTTTCCAGTGCAGCCGCTGCCTCCGGCGCTCGGCCTTCCTCCAGCAACGCGGTCGCATAGACGAGGTGGGCATCGCGGATGAGGAGTGAATCGGGAAAGTTCTTGCCGAAATCCGCGAGCGCGGAGAGCGCTTCGGCATTGTGCCCGGTCTTCAGGTAGGCATCGCCAAGGTAGTAGGCTACGTAGTCTCCTAGTTCGCTGGCTCCGGCCTTGGCCCGGTTGAGCGGTTCGATGGCTTTGGCGTAGTCGTGATCGAGCGTGCGGGCGTAGCCGACAACGAGCCAGGCTAGCGCTCCGGCATCGGCATCCTCCTTGGCGTGACGGCGCGCGTAGGCTTCGACTCCGGCATAGGCGGTGGGAGTGCGATCCTGCAACAACTGCTGTGCCATGATACGAAGACTGGCGGAGGCGACAAAAGCCCGCCGCACGCGGCGCACGCGCGGAGAGATGGCTTTACGCTTTTTCCTAGTCGTGTTAGTGCGGGTGCTGGTGGAAGCGGCGGGCTTCTTTCTTGCCGGCGTGTTCTTGGCCGCCGTGTTTTTTGCCGGCGTGCGCTGAGCGGGCGCGCTCTGGGCTGGAGCGCTGTCAGTTGGAGTGGACGATTGGGACTGGGCAACTGCGGCGGGCAAAAAGCCGAGCCAGAGCAGGAAGAAAATTCCAGCAAGAACCAGGACTGCAAAACGGCGCACTCAAACCTACCTACTGCCGAAAGTTGGCACCCATGATGGACAGGTCGTCTTCTGCGAGACTTCTTATTATTTCATGTTGAAAGTAATTCCCGGAAGCGGCAACGGTGTTGCCGTAACGCTTCTGGTACGTCCCACGGCTTTTCTCGATCACTTCTTTCAGACGGTCGTAGAGATCCTTGTTCTTCCGGCCTTCGGCGACCTTGGCCTGATTATAGAGTTTGATCTCGTCGACCAGCAGGCGGGCAAAACGTTCGGCCTTGCGGTGAACACCCTGATCCTCGGGCAAGATCGAGGAGACCGGCGATGGTTCGGGAGTAGCTTTCGTCTCCACATGACCGATCGGCAGCGGCTCGGCCGGCGCAGGTTCCATTTCAGCAACGGCAAACTGGACTTCGGTCTGGACTTCGTTCTGGACTTCGGCGAGCGCGTTTTGGGCTTCGGCGGTGACGGCCTCGGCGGCCGTCGCTGAAGGAATTGGAGCGTCAACTGCGGCGGTGGCGGCTGACGCTGCTGCCGCCATGGCGTAGACGGGAGCATGCGAGGCGAAGGGGTCGTTGGACTGCGCCACAGTGTGCGCAGCCGGATATGAGGATGCCTCGGCCGCCGGGACGCCATGACTGTTCAAGTGATGACTGTCGGCGTGCGCTCCGGACGGTTCCTTCTGCGCTTGCTTGCGAAGCGAGTTGACCTCGAGCCACGCGCTGGTCGAAAGCACCAGCAGTTCGAGCGAGCCGGCATCGAGCAACCCCGCCGCGGCGGTTCCGCTGTCGGCATAGACCAACGCGGCAACTTTGTCTTTCAACATCAAGGGGAGAATCCGGCCTTCTCCGCTCGCTGGCATCCCAAATTCCTCGAGGAAACGCGCGTCCAGATCGGCAACCGGCACGCTCGCCACGGCGCGATCGCCGATCGCGCGAACGACGGCAGGAGCGTTTTCGTCGAGCGCGAAATCTTTCACCGCCTCGCTGTTGGAGAAGCCGCGTGCCTGCCATCCGGTGGCATGACTGCCCTTGACGACAAAGAGCGCGACTCGGGCCGCATAGCGGGCGCTGTTATCGAGCAACGCGCGCAGAATCTCCCGTTGTGAGGCGCCCAACTGAATTTCAGCGACGGCGCGCGCCAGGTCTGCCGCGCCGGAGGCGGGAGCAGCATTGTGGGTGCTTGGGTCGGCAACAATCTCCTCCATCACCCGGCGGACAATCTCGGTGCGTACTTGGGCCGCATTGGTGTCCAAAACCTGGCCAACCACCCGTTCCACAATTGGTTCAATCCAACCGCGCTCCTTCATGCTGGCTCCGAGGTAAACCTCTTTGGGGGGAGAAGGTGGTACCCTTCTAACCTCTGATTATAGGGCCGCTTGCGGACGTTGACGGGACACCTTGGTACTTGCCCTTCTGGGTACGTGAGAACTTCGGTCGTCCCTTCGGAACTTTTCTGGCAAGGGCGCGTGGAAACAACGCACCCAAAAAAGACGGCCAGCAAGTACAATAGCAAAGCGGATTGAGTCGCGCTGTCGGAAAAATCTGCATCAAGTTACGAATGAGTACCATCCAACCCAACATAGAGCAACCGGTCAGCGACGAAATGGCGCTGGTCCGGCGGGCCAAGCGCGGCGACGATCAAGCGTTTGAGGAATTAGTACGGCGCTATGATCGCAACGTTTTCCGCATAGCACAGCACATCACGCAGAATCGCGAGGACGCTGAAGATGTGGTTCAGGAAGCGTTTCTCAAGGCGTATGGGAACCTGGCGAAGTTCCAGGAACAGTCGAAGTTTTATACCTGGCTGGTGCGGATAGCGGTTAACGAAGCCCTGATGAAGTTGCGGCGGAGAAAGCCGGAACGCACGGTTTCTCTGGACGAAGAGGTAAAAACTGAGGATGACTCGCTTCCCCGTGAGGTTGCGGATTGGAGCCCCAATCCGGAGCAGATGTTCAACCAAGCGGAGTTGCGGGACATACTGACGCGCACCATTCAGGGGTTGCCGGCGGGGTTCCGCACGGTATTCGTGCTCCGTGACGTGGAAGGCCTGTCGACGGAAGAGACGGCCCAAGCGCTGGAACTGAGCGTTCCGGCGGTGAAGTCGCGGTTGCTGCGCGCGCGCCTGCAGTTGCGCGAACGGCTGAACCGTTTCTTTCAGAAACGGGCGAGTGGAGATGGCGACCAGTGAAGTGTTCTGAGTTTCTAAACGAGCTGACCAACTATCTCGATGGCGTGCTGGACGCGCGGACCAAGTCCGAACTCGACGATCATCTGGCGTGGTGCCACAACTGCTACGTCGTCTGCGATACCACCCGCAAAACTATTGAAATCTACCGCAACTCGGAACTCTACGAGTTGCCCGATGATTTGCGGGTGCGGCTCCGATCGGCCATCATGAGCAAGTGTTCGGGGCAGAAGAAGTGCGGCCCGGCGAGTGGCTGAGGGCCCCGTCTCGCTCCTCGTGCTTTTCTTACTCCTTCCGACGATTTACTCCTCCCGCTCTTGCTGTCGGTGCCCAAATGTTCGCAAGTGCTTGATTCCGGCGCGCCTATGGCGTGTACCCACTGTGCTATCAGTGGGCGCAAACCTTTTCCGCACTCCTCGAATCTAATTCCGCGCTCTTCGAATCTAAGTGGGTAGAGTTCATCTTTAATATTCAGGCGATGGATGAGCCAGTTTTGTCGTGTTTGCGCTGTGGAGGTCAACCGATGTTTTCAAAGCTGATGGACGCCATGTTCGGCTGCCGGCACGCTCGCTACAGTTTTCCGATTACGGTGCGCGCCGGTTCGCGTCGTACCCCAGCTCCGCGGACGGGGACCTACGTCGTGTGCCTGGATTGTGGCAGAGAATTCGGCTACGACTGGCGCGAAATGAAGATCATGGGATCGCAGCCCAGGGAAGCCGCGCATTCCTTGATTACGAAAGAAGCCGCGTAAGGACCCGCTGGTCTCTTACAGCCTGTTCTCCGGGACGTTTCGCGACTAAAAGTGAACATTCCTCGCTCCCCCCTGCCAATTCTTGCTCCGCGGTTTCCCGTTTTGGGTCAGCCCCAGCCTCTAAAATTTCACTAACTCCTTGCCCTCCGACAGGCGCATAATTGAATCGGCGCCGACCCGCGGCGCAATGCTTCGCCCTTGAGAAGCATTCCCGCTTGCGGCCGGACGGGAGGTGTCTGTGCCTCTTTCCATGCTTCGGGAGTTCTTGGATCGTAACCGCATTCAATACATGGTGATCTCGCACTCCGTGGCCTATACGGCCCAGGGGATTGCCGCCCTGACCCACACGCCGGGAAAAGAGCTGGCGAAAACCGTCATGGTTATGGTGGATGGTCGTCTCGCCATGGCGGTGGTGCCGGCTTCGTTCCGGGTGGATTTGTACCGGCTCAAAAAATATTTGGGAGCAGACTCGGTAGAACAGGCCAGCGAGCTCGAATTTCGCGGTCGTTTTGCCGACTGCGAAACCGGGTCCATGCCACCCTTTGGCAATCTCTACGGCATGGATGTTTTCGTGGACCGGGTTCTGGCTGAGGACAAGGAAATCGCCTTCAACGCGGGTTCGCACCGTGAACTGGTGCGCATGAGATTTGCCGATTTCCGCGACTTGGTGAAACCGGCAATCATCGCGCTGGCGGCGGGCAAAGCCGGTGCTCACGCGGCTTGAGTCAGTCGTTGGTCGTTGGTCGCTAGTCGTCAGGCTTTGTCGCCAGAGCCGTTGTTCGCAAACGACCAACGACCGTCGACTGACGACTGTTCTCGACGCTGCCAAGCCGGCGGTCGTTGGGCGAAGTGGGAAATTCCTGTTTTTTTCATACACTCTTCACAAATCCCTGTGTTAAATTTGCCGCTCAACCCAAAATTTCTGGAGGAAACTGAATTGGGCAAGGACATGGTCCCGAAGAAAAT